>NZ_JAKKSH010000016.1:0-111640 GCF_025653395.1 Shewanella sp. SW24 | reverse complement strand
ATTTCGACCTAACTCAGTCAAGGTCAGTGTCTTACATTCAATCAGTGCCTTAGAGGCCAGCATCAAGCTGTTTAATCGTTTTAGGTGAAGTTCTGGGCAGTATTGGTGTAAAGAATGTTGTAGGATATTGGCTTCGCGCATCTTGTTGTCCAAGTGTAGTTTTTAGCGAAACCATTTGATCATGCAACAAGATGCGCTTCCACCCTAATTTGATGATTTATTTGTAAATCATCAGGGGATTCTTCAGGGTTAAGCATCGTTATAAGAAATTAATTTGGATTGGGAGAGTGGTTTTTACGGAAAAGAAGCGACACGATCTAGTTTTTAACATTTTTGGCAAGTTAAGTGGGTTTTAATATGCCAGCATTGGCAAGTGCCGTGATCTTTCGTTACTCAAATCACGGCGACTAGGTTGCAGGCATTGTAGAACTACAGATTAACCGCCTGACGATAACTTTGATTTGCGTTACCTTGTTCACCTAACTGTTCTTGAATCCGTGCAAGCGCCAACCAAGAGGCTTTTGTGGGTTCGAGTCGGCAAACATTTTGCCAGCAGGTTCTGGCTTCTTTCATATCCCGTGTTTGCTGATAAAGTTTAGCTAAGCACATCTGGTAGTCGGCATTATTCTCATGGGTGATTTCATGCTTGAGTAACTGCTTACGGATTTCTGTATCTTGGGCTGTCGTTATTTCTGGAATGACTTCTAAAAGTGCAGATTCAGGAGCTGTGCGTAATTTTTTCGAGAGTAGCTTCAGCGCTTGCTCTTTGCGATTAAAGCGGCATAAACCCACAGCATAAATCGCCAAAAGCTCAGATTGATTGCGCTCACTGCGAGATAACCACTGCCAGCATTGTTCTAAGGCTGCTTCGCCTTTAATGGTTGCGGCTTTGAGTAAAGCGCAGTGAGTGATTACATTGAGTTCATTTAGCTGGGTGTCATCTAGGATCTGACGCTTTTTCAAAATAGGTATCAATAGCTTGAGCGCATCCCAATCCTCTTGCGCTCGATATAACTCGAGGGCGAGTTTAAGTACCGGTGCTTTGCTCTTACTTGTGGGGGCTAATTTATCGAGCTCGGCGCGGGCTAAAGCTAACTCTCCTTGTTTTAACAGATATCGAGTACGCGTGGTTGCGACGGCATTCGCGGCCAGCGGTTGTGTTGCAGCACGGTCAAGATATTGATCACGCTCTGCTATTTTCTGTTGGTACTGGGCAGCACGAGCTGCTGCAAGTAAATTAAGTGCAGGGAGTTCGCCATTATCGGCGCCTTTTATCATAGCGCGTTCCGCTGCTGGCCAATCTTCTTCTGCCAGAGCCAGTGCACCCATTAAGGTATGCTTTTTCGCGGAGCGACGGCGCCAGTGGCGAGGAATAAAACGGCTACGCAGCATGAGATTAATAGCGCTAATCACCAACCATTCTAGTACTTGGAACATGGCATAAAATACAATTAAGGCAATGATCCCAAAGACTAAACTGGTCTCAATCTGGTAGTCACCTGCCGCAATGTATACATAACCTGTGTTGCCCACCAACCAAGGGCTGATACAGAGCCCTATTAGCACTATCCCTAAGAAAATTAATATCTTGATCATAATGGCACATCCTCTGATGAGGTCAGCTCACCATAGCTTGTCAGCTGTAATAGCAGAGGTTTTGCGGCAAAGGATTTCAGAGTAATAGGATCAAGTTCTAATGTCGCCAATTTATCGATTTTGGCGATGGCTTCAGCAGTGCTGTGATCTTGAGTATCGAAATAGGTTTGAATCCACTTACGCACCATCATTAATGATTGGTGATAAGCGGCCCTGTCGTAGCGGTATAACGCAAGTTGAGATTGCAGCAGTTTATGACGAATGTTTTCAACCAGATACCACTGTTGCTCAGGAGCGAGTAAAGCGGGTGCATCGGCTGTTCTATGGCGTATGGTGATAAAGTCTTGGGTTAACGCTTTCCACGTCTTCCCTAAGTTGCTCTGCCAGTCATTTAAATCGCCAGTAATGTTTGTATCTTCAGGGGCATCGGTTTCTGCATCGGTGCGATTAAGGGGTAGTTTATCGAGTTGCTCAATTAAGGCATCGAGGGCTAATACACTACCATCAATATCTGTGGTTTTAATACTTGCAGTCGCGGCGATATCTTTTGCCAGAGCCTTACGAATAGGTAGCAAAGCGGGATTGTTCATGGCGGCGATGGTTTCATCCGCCGACTTTAATAGATCGGTGGCGGTGCGGGGATCTTTTTCTAACCAAAGTTTACGGCCCGCCATGTTTACTAGATATTCGGCTTCTGACGCCATCCAATGCGTTGGACTGCGCTGGGCAAGTTTATTGATCCTGTCCTGCAGTTGATTTTGGTCTTCTGCCAATTTTGTTAATTCTTGGTAGGTCTTAGCATCATTCAGTTGTTGCTGTTCAAGCTGGCCAATAGGTTGGTTGGGTTGTAGCAGGGCTTGCTGTAATTGGTCCTGCAGGGCGATATTTTTCGCATCCTGCGCTAGCAGTTGCTGTTGCATCTGTTGGTACAGCATAAAACCACCGCCAAGGGTGCAAGCGGTTAAACCCAGCGCTAATAACACTCCAAAGCGAATCGCCCATGAACTTCTATTGGGTACTGCTGTTTGACTCGGCGTGCTTGAAGGTGTGGCTTTGGCTGTTTGGGATTCAGTTGATGGCGCTGAAGTTATGGGCGTGTCATCAGTCGTTATTGATGGTTCAATAATAGAGGTAGCCTGTGATTCAGGGCTCTTTGCGTCGTGCTTGTTGTTATCCATTTAACAGTCCTTGAAAACATGCTACTGCCGAAATTCGAGTTAAATCGGGCTAAATAGCGCTTAGAGTTTAAGGGCGTTTAGCACGGCTTTGCTGTTGGCGGCATTGGCATTGGTGACTTGGGTTATACCAAAGGCGTGAGCTTGAGCTTCTACTCGGTTACTTGGGACTATGATATGACATGAGCGCAGCCATGCAAATAACTCTTTTGGCACTAGATTAATCAGGTTATCCAGTACTTCACCGCTGGTGACGACAATAGTGTCGATGCCAAACTCTTGCCATTGTTGTGCGATCTGTTGTCCATTGAGTGGTGGACAAGCCCGTTGATATACTTCCCAATAGCGCACTGTTGCCCCGCGCTCAGCCAGTCGTTCAGCTAAGGCTTCACGGCCACCAACGCCACGTATGATCGTAATCTGCTTACCTTTAATATCTTGCAAAGGCGCGAGCGTGAGTAGACCTTCGGTCTGCTGACAATCATCTGGGGCTTCGAGGGCTTCAATGCCGAGCTGATTTAATGCTTCCCAAGTCGCATGACCTACGGCGAAATATTGAGCTTGAGGCCAGCCTTTTATTCGAGAATGAGCGGTTGTTAAGGCATAGTCGGCAAAGCTGACTGCATTAGCGCTGATACAGATAATCATATCGGCGTGTGCCAGTGGGTGCGAGTTATTCGTTGTGATGGGCGGCGTTGCTTCGACACACAGTAGAGGTGTAACCCAATGGCTAATGCCTTGCTGATTCAAGGCATCGATCATGGACTGATTGCGCCCTTCAGGGCGCGTCAGTAAGACTTTCATCGACTTATGCTTTAGCGTAAACAGCGTCGAGTATGCTTTTTGCGCCTTTGCTCAATAGCTCTTCGGCAAGGGCAACCCCTAATTGCGTGGCGTCGGTTTTTGGACCTGTGATCACGCCTTCGATGATTTCACTACCATCAGGGTTACCGACTAGGCCGCGTAATGTCATCTCATCACCATTGATTTCGGCAAATGCGCCAATCGGCACTTGGCATCCACCTTCTAGGCGCGTGTTCATCGCGCGCTCGGCAATCACACGGTAGCGCGTTTCTAAATGTTCTAATGGTGCCAGTAGGGCCTTAACGCGTGCGTCGTTGGTGCGACATTCGATACCCACAGCGCCTTGGCCGTTGGCGGGCAAGGATTCTTCGGCAGAGATAAAGCTAGCAATCCGCTCAGACAATTTAAGGCGAATTAAGCCTGCAGCGGCAAGAATAATGGCATCGTATTCGCCGTTATCAAGTTTAGCTAAACGAGTGCCTACGTTACCGCGTAAATCTTTGATAATAAGGTCAGGGCGTGATGCGCGCAGTTGGCATTGACGACGTAGGCTCGAGGTGCCCACAGTTGCGCCTAATGGTAATTCGCTGATCGATTTATATAAATTCGATACAAAGGCATCGCGTGGATCTTCGCGCTCGCAAATAACTTCAAGGCCTAAGCCTTCGGGGAAGTCGACGGGCACGTCTTTCATTGAGTGCACCGCGATATCGGCAAGATCGTCTAACATGGCGACTTCAAGCTCTTTGACGAACAACCCTTTACCGCCCACTTTGGCTAGCGGCGTATCTAAGATAACGTCGCCCTTAGTGCTCATTGGCAGCAATTTCACCACAATACCGGGGTGAATGCGTTCTAATTCGGCTTTAACAAATTCAGCTTGCCACATGGCCAGCGGACTCTTGCGGGTTGCGATACGTATGCGGTTCTCAGACATGCCTAGTTTCCATCAAAGATCTTAGTTGCGCCAATGCTAACATTGGCAAATCGTTTATGTAAGGAAGCCGTATCGATTCTTTGAAGTTGGCGATGTTCTAGATACCGTGAAAGTGTGACTGGCTTCACGTTTAGTTGATCGAGTTTGTAAAAGTGTTAACATGAGCACATTTCCCATAAGTGCTTAAGTGTTGTGTTTTTGAATGGATCGGCAAATACAGTTTCCTGATATAGCAGAAAGACTTAATAAGGTACGTATTGCACGTGCCCTAGCTTTGCTATCGCCGCTACAAAAACACTTATTCCATTTGATCCCTTTTTTAATTCACCAGAACGGTGTTCAGTATCCTGGCTATCATGCCGCCAATACGCCCTGTGGAATCAACGAGTATCAGGTTGGTGAGACTGAGTCCCAGGCCTGCGATGTGTTCTCGCTGCCTTTTACTACTCAAGAAGCGGATATCAATGCCTTTGAAGGCGTTTATGCGATGGGGAGTACTGGCAGTTTTGGCCAAAATGCCAAGAGCGATGTCGATGTTTGGTTAGTACATAGGGCTGATCTGTGTTCTGAGGATTTGGCGCTAATCAAGATTAAAGCGACTCGATTGACTGCTTGGTTTGCCGAGTATCAGTTTGAGGTGAATTTTTACTTAGTTCATCCGCAGCAGTTTTGTGGCGGTAAAGCCGTTCGTGGATGTCAATCAGCAATGGCTCATGAGCATAGCGGTAGTATGCAACATTGGTTATTACTTGAAGAGTTTTATCGCAGCCAAATTCGTTTGGCGGGTAAAACGATTGCATGGTGGCCAGACGCTAAACTCAATCCTGCGCTCTTGTCCTTAGGCGATGTACATGAATTACCTGCGAGTGAGTACTTTGGTGCTTCGTTATGGCAGCTCTATAAAGGCTTAGAAAAACCCCATAAGGCGCTGATTAAAGTATTGCTACTCGAGGCTTATGCCAGTGATTATCCCCATTCAACTCTGCTTTGTGATCACTTATGGCAGAAAACGCTCGCCGGTGATTTTTCGACGTCGAATGATGCCTATTACTCTATCTATGAGATTATCGAAACCTATTTACTTAAGCAGAATGATACTCGCCGACTAGAGATAGTGCGGCGCTGCTTCTATTTAAAATGTGGCGTGCACTTGAGTCGAACTCAAGAGGGCAAAGATTGGCGTTATCCTAAATTGCAAAAGCTGGTGCAGGATTGGCAATGGCCAGATAGTCTGATTAGCACTTTAGACAATTGTGAACATTGGCATAGTGGCCAGCTCAATTGGTTTAACGAGCAACTTAATGAACTGTTATTAGCGAGCTACCAAACCTTATTACGCTTCGCATCGACACATGAGTTAAATGAAGGTTTGCGGATTGAAGATTTGGGAATGCTGACTCGCAAGTTGCATACCTATTTTAGTCAAGATGAAGACCAAATCGCTAAGCTGAATCTGCTGTGGAGTGCTTCAGTCGCTGAGTCCGAAGTGACTATGGTCTCAAGCTCCCGCGAGCGTCAATATTATCTGTATCGACAAGGGCCTCAGCCACAAAATTTGTTAGGCGAGTCGGCAATATGTAAGGGAAAAACCCCTTCAGCTTTAATGATTTGGGCATGTTTAAATGGGATCTCGACGCCGAGTACTCAATGGCATGAATATGGTCAGAGTAAGGCAAAGTCGAAACGGCTTACCGAAGCTTCTAAGCGGTTACTGAATTTTATCGACCACGATTGGCGTGTATCTAAACGTGACTTATGCCAGCCATGGCATTTTCGGAAGCTGATTTTTGTGCTCAATCTGGATTGCGATCCCACCATTGAATGGCAAGGACAGGAAATGATGGTCGATGTGATGAATGCGAACGTGTTCTCACTCGGGCGTAAAAAAGCCAATATGCTTGGTGCGTTAGATGCGATTTGCTTGAATAGTTGGGGTGAATGGCAGTGTCATCGCTTCGAAGGCGATACCGCGGTATTGCAAGCCTTAGCCTTTGTAACGCCGGGGCTAAGACGGGCCAGTTTACCTGTGGATATGGATGTGATCAGCTGTTCACAGAAGTTACGCCCACAGCTTAAATTAGCTGTGAAAAATCTACTAAAACAAACCATGCGTTTGTGCCAACAAGTGCAGCAATCCAGCACCTTAGTGCAGCCACTGCAGATAAGTCGTACTCGCTATGGGATCTTTTTTAATCCTTTAGGTATGGCTTATCAGGACTTGAGCGATGCCAAGTCATTTTATCAACAGTTATCCCGCAGTCATCTTGTACTATTGCCGCGGCCTGAATTAGGTGACGATCCCTTTTCGAGTATGCCGAAAGTGGTGCAAAACTATGCGGCTAAAGGCGCTATTCAGTATTTTCTACGCCAACGGGTCGATAACTTGGATGTATTTATCCTCGATGAGGAAAATCAACTAAGCCATTACGTGCAGGCGGGATCAAACATGGCCGAGTTGGTAAATAAAGTGAGCCATCACTATGTGTTCGATGAGCATTATGCTTCACGGGCGCGGTTTAATATTCCGCAATTTTTCCATTTAGTGCGGGTAGCCGGAGAGTTAACGGTGGCGCCTTTCGGTATCGATGTTAGCGATCAAGACACTGAGTTTTAGCTGGTTTTTAACATAAATAATGGGAGCCAAGGCTCCCATTATTGTTTTGTACTATTACGGTTTTGCACTACGACAGGCTTAGATTAGAAGCTAAGCTTAATGCCGCCTTGGCGCTCGATAGACTCTTGCACGAATGGCATAAACTCGCCGCCATTTCGTCCGTCCATCCATTTACCTTCAACAAAACCAAAGTGATATCCACCAAAGCGTGTGGCGACCCAAATCTCATGCAAAGGTTCTTGCTTGTTGATCACTATCTTAGAGCCATCAACAAATTCTAATTGCAATACGTTGCCACTGGCATCGATATCAAGATCGGCATCTTGCTCATCAATCGCAGTTTCAATCGCATTTTCTATGGCTTGGAACATGTCATCGGCGAGCTGGTGAAATTCTGTATCTGTCATGGCCATGCATTTCTGTCCTTTGCTTTCGTCAAGATGGGTGCGATTATAAGGCCATTAGTCACCAGATGCACAGATGTTGAGAAAAATGAGACTGTTTTTATTGTTATTGCTTGGTAGCCTATTCATTACTGCATGCGGCCAGAAGGGCCCCCTCTATCGATCTCCGGCCACAGAGGTGAATCAGCCTAAAAAGGTTGAGGCATCTAAACCTGAGCCTGAAGTAGAAGAGATTAAAACCGAAATTCGAGCCATCGAAGTACAAAAAACACAACAATAATAGCAGCTATAACTATCATCACTATCGCAGCGATAAAGCGCAGTAAGGAATCAGACATTGGATCACTTTCTCTACCAACAAAATGCCCTGCACGCCGAAGGCTGCCAGGTCGCCGACTTAGCTCAAACCTATGGCACGCCGCTGTATATCTATTCCCGCGCCACGCTAGAGCGCCATTGGCATGCCTTTAATAATGCCGTGGCAGATCATCCACATTTGATTTGTTATGCAGTAAAAGCTAATGCGAACTTGGCCGTACTGAATGTGCTGGCACGTTTAGGTAGTGGTTTTGATATCGTTTCGGGTGGTGAGTTAGCAAGAGTGATTGAAGCGGGCGGCGATCCCGCTAAAGTGGTGTTCTCTGGCGTGGGTAAAACTGTGGCTGAAATGGAACAGGCACTTAATCTGGGCATTTATTGCTTTAACGTCGAGTCGAGCGCCGAGCTTGAGCAGTTAAATTTGGTCGCAGGTCGTTTAGGTAAAGTGGCGCCAGTTTCCTTGCGAGTCAATCCCGATGTGGATGCGGGTACTCACCCCTATATTTCGACTGGCCTTAAAGAAAATAAATTTGGTATCGCTATGGATGAGGCCGAAACCGTCTTCGCCCGTGCCCATGCTTTGCCACATTTAAAAGTGAAAGGTGTCGATTGCCATATCGGTTCGCAATTGACCGAAATTCAACCTTTCCTCGATGCAATGGATCGTATGCTAGCGTTGATCGATCGTCTGGCTGAACAAGGTATTGTCATTGAGCATTTTGATGTGGGTGGCGGTTTAGGTGTGACCTATGATGCTGAAACTCCGCCGCATCCTGATGTGTATGCCGCCGCCATATTAGCGCGTATGGGCGACCGTCAACTTAAGCTGATCTTCGAGCCGGGTCGTGCGATTGCCGCTAATGCGGGGATTTTTGTTACTCAGGTGCTGTATCTGAAAGAAAACAGCGACAAGCGTTTTGCGATTGTCGATGGCGCGATGAATGACTTAATTCGCCCAGCACTTTACAGCGCATGGCAAAATATTATCCCAGTCGTGCCAAGGGACTCTGAGGCCTATGAGTTTGATATTGTTGGTCCAGTGTGCGAAACAGGTGACTTTTTAGGTAAAGATCGCAAGCTGGCTTTAGTAGCTGGGGATTTACTGGCTGTGCGTTCGAGTGGTGCCTATGGTTTTGCGATGGCCTCTAACTACAACACGCGTCCTCGTGCGGCCGAAGTCATGGTCGATGGTGAGCACGCTTTCTTAGTGCGTGAGCGAGAAAAATTGTCTCAGCTCTGGCAAGGTGAGCAACTCCTGCCGTAAACTAGAAAAATTATATTGATTCAGGCGCTTGGTTTCATACTTAATGAGCGGCGCCTCGGCTTAAAGGATAAGTATCTTGATCCAATTCACTAAGATGCACGGACTGGGTAACGATTTTATGGTGGTCGATGGGGTCACGCAGAACGTGTTCTTTTCGCCTGAGCAGATCCGCCGTTTAGCCGACCGTAACTTTGGCATAGGTTTCGATCAATTACTGTTGGTTGAGCCGCCCTATGATCCCGATTTAGATTTTCATTATCGCATCTTCAATGCCGATGGCACTGAAGTCGAACAATGCGGTAATGGCGCCCGCTGTTTTGCCCGTTTTGTGCGCAATAAAGGATTGACCAATAAGAGTAAAATCCGTGTTAGCACTTCATCAGGTAAGATGACTCTGCGTTTAGAGCGAGACGGTACAGTTACCGTGAATATGGGCGTGCCTATTCTTGAACCAAGTCTGATCCCCTTTAAAGCCAAGAAAGCCGAAAAAACCTATTTACTGCAAACACCACTGCAAACCTTTTTATGTGGCGCGGCTTCTATGGGCAATCCCCATTGTGTGCTCGACGTTGAAGATGTGGCGAGCGCCGCTGTTGCTGAAATTGGTGCCATGCTCACTAAGCATGAGCGCTTTCCCCGTGGTGTGAATGTGGGATTTATGCAAGTAGTAGATTCGGGCCACATTAAGCTGCGGGTGTATGAACGTGGTGCGGCCGAAACTTTGGCCTGTGGCACTGGCGCGTGTGCAGCTGTGGTTGTAGGTCAAGTGCAAGGGAAGCTCGGCCAGCAAGTGCGGGTGGATTTACCCGGCGGTACTTTAACCATCAACTGGGAAGGCGAGGGGAAACCTTTGTGGATGACGGGTCCTGCGCAGCACGTTTATGATGGACAAATTCAGTTATGACAGAGCCTTTGATGCCGCAGACGAATGTGCCATTTGATGAGTTGATTATTCGCGAGTATCTGCTGGATAATCCTGATTTTTTCAATCGCTATCCCGAGCTATTGCTGGCAATGCGTCTGCCCCACCTGGAGCGCGGCGCCATCTCTTTGGTGGAACGTCGTCAAGAAATGCTGCGCCAGCGAGTCAGCCAGTTGGAAGAAGAGATCACCAGTCTGTTAACGATGGCGGCGCGCAACGAGAAAATTTACCAATTCAATACTGAGTTATCCTTCCAGCTACTGAATTGTGCCGATCTTGTGTCACTCAAAGAAGTGCTGGCCGACAGTTTAAAATTACAGTTTAATTTCAGCCATGTGCGTTTGATCAGCGTTCTCGATGCCGATATGAAGGCAATATGGGATCAAAGGCTGCATAAAGGTCACTATTTTGGTCGGCTAACGCAACAAGAAGCCAAACGGTTATTTGGTAGCGAAGTGGGTTCGGTGGCACTGACTAAATTGTCGGAAGACAACCCAGTGATTTTTGCCATTGCTAGCCAAGATGTCACCCATTTTCATCCAGATATGGATAACATGCTGCTGGAACAGTTGCGGCGTTTACTGGCGCATATGCTTGCCAAGCTGTAACGGCCGTTGAGCTATAGTGCTCACCCAAGGCTTAGCAAAACCCACGAGGAAACCGATATGAGTACGCAAACAGGCGAAGTGTCGGCATTAAATACTCAATGGTTACACACCTTTGAACGTTATCTGAGTACCGAGCGACAGTTGTCTGCCCATACAGTACGGAATTACCTTTACGAGCTTAATCGCAGTAGCGATCTTTTGCCCGAAGGCGTGCATTTGCTCAATGTAAGCCGCGAGCATTGGCAGCAAGTGTTAGCCAAATTGCACCGCAAAGGTTTAAGCCCACGATCGCTTTCTCTGTGTTTATCGGCGGTAAAACAATGGGGTGAATTTTTGCTGCGCGAAGGCGTGATTGAACTTAATCCCGCCAAAGGCTTAAGTGCCCCCAAACAGACCAAACCTCTGCCGAAGAATATCGATGTCGATGCCATCAGTCACTTGCTGGACATTGAAGGTACAGATCCGCTGAGTCTGCGGGATAAAGCCATGATGGAATTGTTTTATTCCAGTGGCTTACGTTTAGCGGAACTTGCCGCGCTTAATTTATCCAGTGTGCAATATGATTTGAAAGAAGTGCGAGTCTTAGGTAAAGGTAATAAGGAGCGTATCGTCCCTGTCGGTCGTTTAGCGATTACTGCGCTGCAGAATTGGCTCAATTGCCGAAAGCAGATCCCCTGTGAAGATAACGCCTTATTTGTGACTGAAAAAGGCAAGCGACTCTCCCATCGCAGTATTCAGGCGCGCATGGCTAAATGGGGTCAAGAGCAGGCATTATCGGTGCGAGTACATCCCCATAAGCTGCGTCATTCCTTTGCCACTCACATGTTAGAAGCGAGCGCCGACTTGCGGGCGGTACAAGAATTATTGGGTCATGCGAACCTGGCGACCACACAAATTTATACCAGTTTGGATTTCCAACACTTAGCTAAGGTGTATGATAACGCCCATCCTAGAGCGAAAAAAACACAGGATAAATAATGCGTTGCTATCTTAGGCCTCAACATATTCAAGCGATCAGTTTCGATCTCGACGATACCTTGTACGACAATCTGCCGCATATTTTAAATGCCGAGGCTGAGCTGGCGACGTTTCTGTTGCAGACTTATCCATTATCGCAGGCGTGGCAACCCCATGATTGGCGCAGGCTAAAACTGCAACTTTTGCAACAAAATCGTGAGCTCGCCCACGACACCAGCGCAGCACGTTTAGCTACGCTTCGCCAAGGTCTAATACAATTAGGGTATTCGTCGACTGAAGCCGAACGCGGCGCCGAGCAAGGATTAGCATGCTTTTATTTTTATCGCAGCCATTTTCAAGTGTCTGACGAAGTGCTCTTATTACTCAAGCGCTTATCGCAGCATTTTAGATTAGTCGGGATCACCAATGGCAATGTGGATGCCGAGCGGATTGGTTTAGGTGATGCCTTCGAGTTTGTGTTGCATCCAGGTAATGGCGTGCATATGAAACCCGCTAAAGACATGTTCGAATTGGCCTGCTCGCGATTAAACATTGCACCGCAACATTTACTGCATGTTGGCGACAGTATGAATGCCGACGTTCGTGGTGCTCGATTGGCGGGGTGTCAGTCTGTGTGGCTAAATCCCAGTTTTGGTCGAGTCGATTCCTTACCGATAGCCGCCTTGTTGCCCCATTTAGAAATAGCCTCCCTCGACGCTTTGACAAAAGTATTGGCTATCGACGTAAACTAACTTAGCGTGCATTTTTAATCTGTATCTTTGGGTGATTGAGATCAAGGTTTGCCAGCCAAATTTGCACTAAAGTTAAGTTTTATATCACTAAAGTCACTGACTAAGGCTATTTTATGGCGCGTATCGGGTTGTTATTACTGCTCACTTTATGTTGGATCGCGCCGGTATCGGCCCATGAGATCCATTCAGGTGGCGGTTTCATGTCGGGTTTTAACCATCCCGTATTGGGCTTCGATCACTTGCTGGCTATGTTGAGTGTGGGCATGTTGAGCACCCAGCTCGGTGGCCGCGCGATTTGGACTGTCCCCTTAGCATTTGTCACCTTTATGTTAGTGGGTGGGATTTTAGGTTTATATGTGATTGCTGTTCCCTTTGTTGAAATAGGTATTGCCCTCTCTGTGTTGTTGCTCGGTCTTGCTATCGCCTTCGACCGTCAAATCCCGTTGTTATTCGCTATGGCCTTTGTGGGCGTATTCGCGATTTTTCATGGTCACGCCCACGGCGCTGAAATGCCGGAATTGGCTAGCCCAGTCCTGTATGCCCTAGGATTTTTATTTGGTACAGCAGTCATCCATTTAGGCGGCGTAATGATAGGCCTTGGAATGCAGCGGATGACAGGGCAACGCAATTTAATGCGCGTTACTGGCGTAGCGATTGCGGCCATGGGCGGCTATCTATTAGCAGGTTTTTAACGTAATAACAGGATGTTAGATTTACTGGATTAACGTGCCTTGAGTTGCTTCATGCAAAGATGGGCGCGGCGTAGCAGTAGATTGACTTGCCGACGGCTCGCGTGCATGTCGGCATCTCCCACCCTAAAATAACTCCCAGTGTAAGGATCGCTGCCTACGTAGATAGGTTTTAGCTGCTCAGGCGCCAGCGGTACGCGGATACGAATGAGTTTTTTGTTCATAATTTCAATAATCTGTACATCCGAGATCGCTAAAAGATTGTGACTCGTGCGACTCGGGTCATCGAGGATTTCCCAAAATTCTTGCAAGACGGGAAGGGGGTTGGGAATGCCTTCAATACTGAAATGGCCACGCTCTTCCCGCACACCTAGGATGATCTCGCCACCCAAAGTGTTGGCAAAAGAGCTATAAGTCGCCCAAATGTCTTCGGGTAATTGACCTTGGCCATCGCGGCCACCTGCGAGTTTAAATTCTACTTGGGCCGATTCGTGCAAATTGGCAATATCATCGAGTGCAAATGATTGAAATGTCATGGCAGCTTATCCGTCAGCGACACATGACTTGTTGTAGCACGTCAACAATTGAAAGGCCAGACTTAGGTCTGGCCTCAAGGTTAAGCGGAAAATCTGTAATTTGGAGCCGCTACGGGATAAACATTTAATCAATTATTGAGTCAGAACCAATGCCTTAGGAAAAAGAATATTGTTTTCTAAGTGAATATGCTGATGTAAGTCCGCCTCAAATTCCGCCAGAGTGGCATAACAAACACGCCATGTAGTGCACGCATATTCAGGTGGTGTGAAGTCGTTAGTGAGCTCGTGTAATTTTTGCAAAATCAAACCGACTTCTTCATGCTCATGTTGCATCGCATTGATGGGGTTGCCAATATGGCCAAAGCAAGCCTCAACCTGCTCTCCATGACTCATGGCGCGGATCGCCGGAAACAGTATTTTTTCTTCCTTCATTAAATGTGGCATTAAGTCTTCAACTAAGGCTCGTACCCAACCCGCAAAGGGAACGATTTCGGCATAGTGCTCACCGTGAGCGCGAATCATCTTTTCGGAATATTCGACTAATAAAGGGGCTTTTTCGCGCACGTATTGATGGTGCGTTGATTCTATATATTCGATAAGTTGATCTAAGGGTAATTGATTTAATTCATCTTCTTTGCTACCGGTAAGTGTTGCGGCATTCAGCGCAGCAACCACTTTTGCGGGATCTACATCTGCACGCTCACAGGCGACTTCCAGTGATTTACCCCCGCCACAACAAAAATCGATACCAAATTGACTAAACACATGTGCGCGGCGAAAGTCTTCTGCCACTAGTTCACCTATTTTTCGTTCTAGCCAATGATTGTGTTGAGAATTAAACCCATGGGGTGGGAGTTGTGCATCTTTTGAGACAGAAGTAGCAGACATGAGTAGCTCCAGAGCAGCAATAAAGTTACATTCATATTATTTGCAGCTTTATTTTGTGGCAACTAATCCTGACTGAAATAGTCAGGTTTTGCAGTACCAGTCACATAAATGGAGTCAAATAGAAGGAAGGCTATCTGATTGTTCTGAGCTACAAGCAACAGGAAGCCCAGATATCTAGCCCGTTATTTTGGCCTTGTAACCTTATCAAGTTGGCGTTGAATCAATTCTCTGGAGATTTGATTCATCTTAAGGGGGAAAAACCGCCCTCAAAGAGCCAAAAACGAGGCGCGAGGGCGGGTTTTAGCGGTTGACGTGAATCAGTCTGGGGTAGAGTGATTCACGGGCACAATTTAAAGTAAAACGACCATGAGTAAATTTATGGTTAATGTTCTGTTGACCCAATTTTTAGCTAATTGCCAAACCTGCGCCACAATTTGAAACAAAGCAATTTTTCATTATATTTCCCATGCCGAATTTCGTTTCTTTGGCATTAAACTCAAGGCCGGAATTGGCAACAATGTACGTAACTTCTACTGCTGTAATAGGAAACTCAATGGGCCATCCGTTCGGCCTAGCGTCGTGATAACGCTTGTTGGCGTCGTCGATAGTATTTATCTCAAAATACTCGATTGATACCATGTCACCATTCGGGTAACTAATTTTTACTTTTTTAGCTGAAGGCGGACATTCAATGTCCTCTTCACCGCCAACGTTGAACCATTCATTATTTTGAATGTAAGCCCTTGGCAAATTACTTGTTGATAGTATGTGTAGGTTTAGTAAGAGATAATTATTTTCGTCTCGCTCGAACCAAATAACTGGCTGCTCCCTAAATTTGAAAATAACTGGTGTCTCGTAATAGAAATTACCGCCGACAACAGCTAAGAGGCGATTTCTCATCCAATTGAATTTTCCGCTAACTTGTTTCCAGTTGTCCTTTCCAGTTTGTTTTAGGCTATGAAGTTGTTCTTTGGTAAATGCTCCATGATCAGCTTGTATATGATGTTCTCTGCAAAGAGCGATCATGCCCTCAGGATTATGATGATTATTTTCGCGCCATGGAGGCTCGAAATGATGCCATTCAAGATATGGTCGACCACAATCCAGAACAGGACAACCAAATCCGACCTCTTCCCGCAGTGTTCTTTTGACGTCTTCTGGAGGTTTCCTGTTCATATTCGCATCCTTTCAGCCTGACTAAATCAAAGATTATGATTAATAATAACTCTACAAGAGTCATTATATGTAAACGTGACACAAAGTCAGCATACCGCACAATGAATGGGTTTGATGCGTGAACCAGACTAGGCAAGTCTGATTCACTCATTACAAAATCTAACACTTTTTAGATCCATCAGATTGGATTATGGCTCTCCATATTTAGGATTGGATTTATCGCTCTTAACGATAAATGTGCTGATTGATGCAGTTTGTCGATGGCAAAGCTGATGCAAATTGGGTGGTTTGCCTATGAATCCCTTGCATAACCTGATGCTTGATGCAGCATTCTTTTGATCTACTCCGCAATAAAAGTTACTAGCGCCTTTGGGTCGATAATATGCAGCTGCTGATCGCGTTTTTCGACAAGGCCGAGTTCAATGAGGGAGTTGAGTGCGCGGCGGTAGACGCGACTGCTGGTGCCAAAGCGTTCGGCTTCTTGCTCGACTTTGTTAAAGGCTCCGAGGGCGATATTGTTTTGACTGCGTTGTAGCAGATCGAGGGCGATATTGACGGCGATGGGGTGCAATAGGCGGTTGGTGTAGATTGCCATTGAGTCTTGATAATCCCATGCCAGCGCTGAGGCAAAAAAGAGCGCTAGTTGCGGTTGAGTGACTATGCATTGCTGCAGTTTGGCGGCACAAATTACCTCGGCTTCCATCTGATCTTCGGCCATCACTGTCCACTGGCAGGGCAGTTTGGTAAAAAACTCAATTTCGCCAAAAATATGCTGATCACAATTTAGCTCACCTAACTGAAAGCGCCGACCATTATGGGCGCTAGTATACATGGCGACTTTTCCTACGGACACGACATAAAGCTCACGCACATTTTGCCCCTGTTGCAACATGATATCACCGGGGGCAAATTGGCGGCTGGCCGTTTGGCACTGAAATAAGGCCTGCTTAAAGAGTTCGCGCTGCTCGCTTAATGTGTCGCCAAAGCGGCTAGAGAGTTCAGGATGTAACTGCATGTTGATGATAGTTGTGGATATTGATGCGATTAAGGTACGCATTTCGCTGCAAGATTGATACTCATTCGATCATAAAATATGTAAATCCCTGCGTGAGGGCTGGCACTTTGGCGGCGGTAGATGGTCGTTCGCATTGTGTGTCGCCGTTGTTGTGACGCTGCAAACGTGTGTTATGACAGGTCGGTGTGAATGTGAGCTTTAGTGAGAATGATGGCGCATTGGCTGCGCCATTAAGAGGATGACTTGGTCGTTATCTGGATGCATTTATCGGCAAGGCTTACTGCTATTAACCTCAACAAGCTCTAATCACACAGTGCGTTGAGTGCGGCTAAAATGGCATGTTGCTCACCTTGGGCGCTTGCTTTGGACGATGCAACATAGTCATTAACTCCTGCTTTAACATCCTGCTCAAATAGCACTACGTTGGTTAGTATCGCCGCCACTTCAAGTTGGCGCAGTCGGCCGACGGTGAATAACGCAGCGGTTTCCATATCGGCCCCGAGCACGCCTTGGCGATGCCAATAGTGGCAGAGCTCCTGTTCTTGATCGGTATAAAAACTGTCGTGGGAGCGCACTACGCCGCTATGGGCAATAATATGATACTGCGCGCAGTATGCTTGCAGTTTGCCGACCAAACGATGATTGGCACAGGCCGGAAAACCGTGCTTTACATAGCTGGCAGAGCCGCCATCATCACGCACTGCAGCCTCGGCAATAATCACATCACCTATCGCTATCTGCGGTTGTAGCGCACCGGCGGAGCCGATGCGGATAAGTTGTTTAACACCGCATTGATACAGTTCCTCAAGGGCAATGATCGCTGAGGGAGCACCAATACCTGTGCTGCAGACGGTGATTATAGTGTCGCCATAACGGCCACGCATTAACCGAAACTCGCGGTTATCCGCCAAGGATTCGACATCCGTTAGATGCGCCGCGATGCGGTTGACTCGATTGGGTTCGCCGCAGACGACGGCTTTTTCACTGACTTGATGGGGCGCGACGAGAATATGGGGTTGAATACTCATTGTTGACCTTTATCAATTACTTAGCTTGGCGGTAGCCCCGAATTGTATCGGGCTACCGCGAAGGGAAAACTTAGATAAACAAACTGACAATTGCAGCATTCATCAAGTTTGCTAACGTCGCCGCTAGCAGTACTTTCATCCCGAGCTGACCAATCAGCCCCGCGCGTTGCGGTATCATTTGACTCAGGGCGCCACACACCATGGCCACTGAGCCGATATTGGCAAAGCCGCAAAGGGCAATAGTCATAATGGCATTGCTACGTGCAGAGAGTTCCACATTGCCCATATTGGCGAAGGCAACAAACTCATTCATGGCGATTTTTTGGCCTAGGAAGGCGCCTGCTGTGTTTGCTTCAGCCCATGGAATACCAATCAACCATGCTACTGGCGCAAACAAGGTGCCGAGGATCATATCCACGGTTAAGGTTGGCATGCCAAACAGTTCACCAATCGCACCCAATCCGCCGTTCAACAAGGCCATGAGACCAATACAGGCAATAATGACTGCGCCGACGATGGCAGCGATTCCCATACCAGCAATAGCGCCTTTGGCTATGGCATCAATAAAGCTACTGGGCTTTTCATCATCGGGTAATTCTGGCACTTCGTTAACGGTTGGCTCGGTTTCTGGGATAAGCAACTTAGCGAACATCAACCCCGCTGGAGCTGACATAAAGCAAGCCATAATCAGATAGTTAAGCGCAACGCCCATCCCCGCAAGGCCCGCTAAAATGGAGCCAGCAATTGAAGACAATCCACCGACCATCACCGCAAAAATTTGTGCGCGGGTGAGGACGCGGTGGTAGGGCTTGATCAGTAACGGTGCTTCGGTTTGGCCGAGAATAATATTGCCCGCCGCATTCATTGACTCCGCCCGTGATGTGCCGAGTACCTTTTGCAAGCTGCCGCCAATAATTAACACAAACCACTGCATAATGCCTAAGTAGTACAGCAAAGAGGTGAGTGCGGCAGTAAAGATGATTTGCGGTAATACCTGTAACGCCCAGACAAAACCTATGCCTTCAACGCTGAAATTGACTAAGCTGCCAAAGGCAAATTTGATCCCTTCAGTACCATAACCAAAGACTTTGCCTACAGTATTTGATACGGCCAGCAGTACATCGGCACCGATCTCGGTTGCCAGCACAAAAAAACCGAGCGCGATGATAATGCCAAATGCACCGATAACGGCGCGCCAGCTGATCAAACGGCGGTTCTCAGAAAACAGCAAACCTACGCCTAAGAGTACAAAAATACCAAGGATGGACTGGATCATACTGAGTGGTCCTTATATGAATTAACGGCTGCAATCACACGCTCGGCGTGGGCCTTTGCAAGGGAAAGGGTGTTGGACTTATTGCCACCTTCGGCGGCAGTGGAGTTCATCTCAAAGCTAATAATGGTATCGATAATCTCGACAGCGGCTGCACGAAATGGGTGTTCGTAAGCTTGTTGGTATACGTTAAAGGGTAAAAAGTTAAAGCCTGTTTCGCTGTAGGAGTCCTCAGTCGCCCCCGCAGTGATAGAAAACAGGACAGGTTTACCTTGGAGCTGGCTACCATTAGGGCCAAAGGCAAAACCATAGGTAAATACCTCATCAATCCAATATTTGAGCACGGCGGGGTAGGTGCTCCAATAGAGCGGGAATTGCACCACAATCACATCGGCATCGAGCAACTGTTGCTGCTCCGTGGCGGTATCCCCATCAAACTGAGCCACTGAATTGATACGCCAGCTCGGTTGCTCAGCCTCAAGGGCAAGTATGCAGGCATTGGCCACAGACTGGGTTAAGTTGGGGTGCCCGTTTAGCACGAGTATGTTCATTAGCTAGCTCCTGAGAGGAAACGGTGCCGCCATGCAGCCAAAACCAGAGGCTCAAGCACCGAGTTACGAAGTCATGGCGTGGATTATAGGGAGGGAAGGGTGAATACAAGAGGACATTTGTCTCCTAGCACCTGATGCAGCTCATACTATTGTGAAAATTTGATTAACATATCGATGTAAAAATGAATGAAGTGATAAGCGCAATGTCGGGTCATACCGAAATGCTAACGTTTATTAAGCGCTCAGCTCTGCTCCTAATCTGTTCATCCTGACTGCATGAAATAGTGCACATTGCATGTGGCACCAATGTCGAACGCTGGTTAGCATTCTGTCATTGATGCTTTTTGCACGATGAAAACTTAATAAAGCGATAGGGCTTAATGCGTTTGATTACCCGAGTTGTCCCGCAATCATAAGTTCTTTTGTTTCAGGGACTTCATTATAGGATAAAACATGAAGTCCGCGGGCGAAGGCTAATGCGTATCGCGCGAGGAAAGGCCTGAGTTGTGGAGAAACAAGTAGGATAGGGTTATAGCCTTTCTCTTTTGTCTCCGCGAGTAATTGGGGCATTCTTTGTTGTAGCTGCGCCAGTAGATTAGGTTCGATAGGGAAACTATCCAATGCAACTCGGCCCTGTTGCTGCGATTGATTTAACGCTGTCATTAAGGTTTGTTCTAATTCTGCGGTCAGCGTAAGTACATTCAACTGCGGACTGCTGCCTGCGATTTGATGCAAAATACTGTTGCGCAAAGCGCAGCGCACATCGGCGGCGAGTAGGACGGGATCTTTGGTTTGCTCGCTGCATTCCAGCAAAGTTGTTGCTATGGTGCGTATGTCTTTAAGGGGCACTTGTTCTTTGAGTAACAAGCGGAAAACTTTGAGTAACTGTATGGGGGTTAAACAGGTACTGAGTGATTCCGCCAGTTTTGGGGCTTGCTTACTGAGCCTGTCAGTTAATTGCATAATATCATCATGTTGCAATAATTCAGGCAGTGATTCGCGCAATAACTTACTGACATGAGTGGCAATGATCGTGGCATTATCGACGACCGAATAACCTAAATTGAGTGCTTTGGCTTTTAGTTCAGGCGTAATCCAAATCGCATCCATTTGGTAAGCGGGTTCCTTAGTTAAAATCCCATCAATTTTGCCGTACACAGGACCACTTTTTATTGCTAACAGTAGATCAGGCTCTAATTCGGCGATAGCCACTTGAGTGCCCATAAAGTTAATTTGGTATGCATGTGGTGCCAAGGCTAAATTGTCGCGCACTCTCACTTCCGATAGCAGAAATCCGATTTGTTCTGAAAGGGTACGTCTGATCCCTGTTAGGCGTTTTTGTAATTCTGCTCCTTTCGTTTTTTCGACTAGATGAACCAATCTATAGCCTAATCGTACTTCGATGATGTCGGTAAAAGGCAGGGATTCCCAGCTTGGCGCTGAAGGTTCTGTCAGGCTGGTTTCTATGAGTTCTTCTGTTTTCTCTTCAGTAAAGGAGGCTTTATTCTGGTTTTGTTTCCACGCTGCAAAGCCTAGTAGTATTGCAAAAGATAAAAATACCAGTGCTGGCATGCCCGGGGTGATACCGAGAATCGCCATCACAATGGCTGCAGTGGCTAAGGTTCTAGGGTTAGCCAGTAACTGTCGACTCAATTGGGTCGGCATTTCTTCTGCATCGGATACCCTAGTCACAATAATTGCGGCAGCAGTGGCGAGTAGTAATGATGGAATTTGTGCAACTAGGCCATCACCAATGGTTAATAGTGCATAGGTTTTAAAGGCTTCTGTTGTACTCAGATCATGCATAAAGATGCCTATGCTGATCCCGCCAATAATGTTGATTGCTAAGATCAAGAGTCCTGCGATGGCATCCCCTCTCACAAATTTTGAGGCTCCATCCATGGAACCATAAAAGTCTGCTTCTCTGGCGACATCTTGGCGACGTAGGCTGGCTTGTTCGTGTGTGAGTGTGCCAGCATTGAGATCGGCATCGATCGCCATCTGTTTACCCGGTAGGGCATCCAATGTAAATCGCGCCGATACTTCAGAAATCCGCTCGCCACCCTTAGTGATTACAACAAAGTTAATAATCATTAGAATTAAGAAGATAACAGCACCGACGACATAGTTTCCGCCAATGACGACTTCACCGAAGGCTTGGATCACTTTACCCGCAGCATCGCCTCCTTCATGACCTTCAATGAGTACTACGCGCGTCGATGCAACGTTTAAGGTTAAACGCATTAAGGTCGCAAGGAGCAATAAGGTTGGGAATACAGAAAACTCTAACGGTCGTCTGATCGATACGCTCACCAGCAGCACCATGACGGCAAGGACGATGTTAAATGTAAACAAAATGTCCAGTAGCCATGCAGGCAGCGGTAAAATCACCATTGCCAGAATAGCGAGCAGCATGACGGGAATGCCGATATAGCTGTAATTTCCTGAAAAGGTGCGAGAAAGCCAATTCATAGGTTAAGCAATCCTTTAATCGTGACGTAAATTAGGGGGAATAAAAAAATGTGGTAAAGGGTCAGGTTTCTGCTGTAAGCCCTTACGAGATGCTTTTATTTGCATGACATAACTTAATACGTGCGCTATGGCGATAAAAAGGGCACTGGGTATCTGTTGATCTACTTGCGTTGAATGATAAATAGCCCGCGTGAGCGGTGGGATATCAATAATTTCAATATCATGTTTTTTAGCGAGTTCTCGCATATAGAGGGCGAGTTCTTCGGTGCCTTTAGTGATGACGTAAGGCGCATCCGCTAAGTCAGGATTGTATTTTAATGCCACGGCATAGTGAGTAGGATTAACCAAGAGAACATCCGCTTTTGGAATGGTGGTATCTGCCCGAGAGCGAGCCATTCGTTGCTGTATTTGGCGGATTTTAGCTTTAATCTCTGGCTTACCTTCTTGCTGGGTATGCTCGTCTTTTACTTCTTGACGTGACATACGTAATTCTTTGCTGTTATGCCAATATTGGTAAGGCACATCAATAAAGGCGATCACGAGCAGTCCAGTACCAAGATAAAACATGCCTTGCGACAGTAGATTGATGCCATCACGAACCGCTTCATCAATAGGACGTTGATTGTAGCTAAGTAGTTCTTGTAAGTGACCATTCAAGAAAACCAACATAATTCCGATCAGTAACACAATCTTTAGGCATGACTTGAGTAACTCAACAAGAGATTGAGCGGAAAATATTCTTCCGACACCGGCAAGAGGATCGATTCGACTGTACTTAAAATTAGCATTTCCAAAATTAAATATTGGCCCCCCAGGCAAGGCTCCTGCAACTGCGGCCAACAGAGCAACCATGATGAATAGTGGACCTAAGATGCTTAGCATTTCGACTAGGCTGGCGCCAAGATGGCGCATCATGATGTCTGGTTGATCTAACTCTGCTCGGGTGAGCAGCATATTGTATTTAGCTAATCCACTGACTCTCGTCGCAAACCAATCCGCATTACTGGTCAGCATGACAGAGCAACCAACAACCAGTGCTGCGGAGGCAAGATCTTTAGAGCGTGGAACTTGGCCTTCTTCTCTCGCTTTACGCTTTTTCTGCGGTGTAGCTTCTTCTGTTTTATCTTGTTGGGGCGTTTTACTCATGAGATCCCTCCGATAAATTGGTACATGGCAGTTAATGCGTCTAAGCACAGATCACTGTAACGAGTTGGAATGCCGCTTAACGAAAGGAAGACGCAAATCAAGCCCATCAACAAGGTCATGGGAAACCCGAGCGAGAAGATGTTTAATGACGGCGCAGCGCGGCTTAATACACCAAAAGTGATGTTAACCATTAACATGGCGAGTACTGCGGGTATGGCGAGCATCAGCGATGCAGCAAATAGCCAGCCCATTCGACTAACCAATCCCATTAGCGGTAAGTCAAAAATCCCATTTCCAATTGGCCATAAACGAAAGCTATCAACAATGATGTTGAGCCCGACTAAATGACCGTCAAGAGCCAGAAAAATCAATGTACCAAAGATTTGTAACCATTCACTGAGAATGGGGTTGGTGTCGCCATTAGCAGGATCGTTCATCACCGCCATCGCTAGACCCATCTGCATCGACATAATAGTGCCAAGCATGGTCATCACATGGATTAAAATGGTTAAAAATAGCGCGAGCATAAATCCAGTCAGTAGTTGCTCTATGGCTAAAAACAATGATCCAAGCGAGAGCGCATCGACAGCGGGAACGGGTGGCAGCATAGGTGCAATAAGTGCTGCAATACTTAAGGCAAGAAAAATTCTTACTGTTGCAGGCACATAGGAATTACCTAACAAGGGCATTATCATAAATGCCCCCATGATCCGGCAGAATGGCCACCAAAGGCTGCCGATTAACATGCTGAGTTCGGTTGAGGTGAGTGAAAGCATATCAACCGATAATATGAGGAATATTCATAAACAGCCTGTCAAATAAATCACTTAGCTGTTGTATGAGCCAATGGCCTGAAAACAGAACCATAAGTAGAGTAATGATAAGCCTTGGCAGAAAACTCAAGGTTTGTTCATTGACCTGTGTCGCAGCCTGAAATACCGCAACGATTAAGCCTAAAATGAGTCCCGGTGTCACCAACACAGAAACCATGATGATGACGAGAAACATTGAGTCAGCAAAGAGCGAGGTCAGTTCATTGATGTCCATCTAGCTACCCAAAACTTGCGGTTAAGGTGCTTACCGTCATAGCCCAACCATCGACTAATACAAAAACCATCAGTTTAAATGGGAGAGAAATAATTAACGGTGACAACATCATCATCCCCATAGACATGAGGACACTTGCGACAACCAAGTCGATAACTAAGAAAGGTAAGAAAAGTAAGAAGCCAATTTGGAAAGCTGTTTTGAGTTCACTCAGTACAAATGCGGGCATAAGGACAAAAAAGGGGACTTCCTCTGCTGCTTTCATGTGTGTGGGTTCGTTAGCTATTTTCAGCATTTGCTCAAGATCAGTTTCTCTTGTCTGCGCCAGCATAAATCGAGTTAAAGGGATTTTGGCTATTGAGACAGCCTCCATCAATTCGATCTTACCTTGGTCATAGGGCAAATAAGCTTCCTTATAAATTTTGTCTCCCACTGGGCGCATAATAAAGATAGTGAGTACTAATGCTATCCCAACAAGCACTCGGTTAGGGGGACTTTGTTGTAGTCCGAGAGCTTGTCGGAGGATTGCTAATACAATGATAATACGAGTAAAACTGGTTAGCATCATCAGCATGATGGGCAAGAAACTAATGGCCGTCATGAGCGCTAAAATTTCGAGTTTAATGTTAACTGCTTGACTGTCTTGAGCGCTATCCAGTGTGAATAAGGTCAGTCCTTCCGATGCGAGGGCTTGGGGAGCAAACAATAGAATCGCCAGTAACAATACCCGAACTATCATTCGTTACTTGTCCCATCGAGAGTAATGCTCTCTATTTCCAGCAAACGTACGCCATATCTGCCTGCCACTTCTACGACTTCGCCTCTTCCTAATAGTGCACCATTTACTCTGATATCCAGCGGCTCACCTACCATACGGTCGAGTGCGATAACATCACCTTCTCCCATACGATTTAGTTCGCCTAAAGACATTTCAGCACTGGCCAGTTCGAGAGTAACTTGAACAGGAAGTTGTTGAAAAAAATTATTATTTTTCAATTTACGGTTATGGGTGTCCGGCTTTGAAAATGCTCTCTCAGAGAAAATATCGTCCTCTAATAGAAAATCATCATCCGATAAAATAGATTGTTCAGCCAATGTCATGCTCCTCATGCTGATAAATATCTTGGGTCAATTTCGCTACCATCTGTCCTTCATGACTATGCACAGAGGCATGAAATAGCGGTGTGTTTCCGATTGATAACAAGGTTTTTGGATAGAGATTAATAGGTAAAATATCCCCAGTTTTTAATTGGCTGAGTGATTGCACCGGGATGCTATGTTGCCCTAATGTCAGCTGCATTTTTATGGGGAGACTTTTTAGCCAGACGGCTAGTTTTGCGGGTAAATCCGCAGATACTTCAGATTTCTTAGGCTGTTCGGCCAGATGCCCCAGTAAATGCTCAGTTAAGCAAAAGAGCATTGGAGGGGTTAGTGGGCCATTGGTAAAATTGAACGACCATACTGCCGATACTGCGAGTGGCATATGGCCTTTTATGAGCTCAACTTCAAGATTATTGGTTTCGATCGTGCTATTAGGTAGCTCCTCCACTACGGAAAGTAGCAACTTTTTGGCTAACCTAAATTCAGATTGGCTGGGGTTTCTCAAAGGAGAACTTAATGGTGTTGAGGTATTACCGTAATAATTACTCGCCAATTGATCGAGCGTACAGCGATCAATTCTCCAATAACCGAGGGTATTTTGATGATGTTTTAATACAAACCATGAATAGCAATGTTCTGGAATGACAGGTGTTCTTGGTTCTGTTAACGTTGACCCCGAAACAGCGGGATGACCCTGTCTTAGTAGCGGAGATAGGATATTATTTATGGCATCGATAAGTGGACGATGTAGCTTTTCTAGCTGTTGCAATAATCGCGTTCTCGCTAGCTTTTCTTGAACTAGCATAATAGGTCTAATTATTTCATTGGAATTTGATTTTATAAGCCTAGCTTTCGCCGTCGTCTTCATTGTTCTTCCTATTAAACGTGTTTTTACTACTAGAATGCTGCTTGGCTACCTCCGTGATTCAGTTGGCGCATAAAAAACATACACAAACAGAGTGCCTAAATATTTATTTCTTTATCGTTAAGGATTAATGAATTTCTTAAAACAGTTAATCGTTGAACTTTAGGTTCGACTCTGTTTTAAACGACGAGGATGATAAGTTAATAAGGCTTAAGTATTCAATAATAATTATAAGAAATGCTGAAATATATGTGAATAGAATTGTAGGGTAAAGTTGGTTGTGAACAAAATGTTTGTTTTGAGATTGTGTAAGAAGATATTAATGCTTTAGATTTTGCATTTTCGCGTCAATAAAAAGGCGGTTGGATGTTATTTTGACATTTGTCGATATTTTGGCGGGCAATATTTATGTCAGCATTTACATATTGATTATTAATGATGATTTTGTGTTGCAAATCTGTTTGTCTTTGATTTTCATTGTTTTTTGTGCGCTATATCTTGTGGTTTATTTAATATTAAACATTGGTGGTTAAATTTTGTCACTATTTTAAAAGTATCGATGGTGCATTTTTATCATTGTCATATATTATTTTACAAATATATTTGGTATAAGTCAGTCCTAAGTTATATGTATCACTTTTTTGCGGTTTTTCTTTTAGACCTTTCATGGTTGATAGCAATTGATTCATATAATTCGGTGATGCTTTAAACTTTGTTGCTGGTCACATTTCTTATCGATGATTGCACTAGAACACGTTTTAACCTTATTTAGTTGAGGGCATATCCTTAGCCATTGTCAATGTGGATACTCATTGTGTGTAGTTCTTTATCGCTGGCTTTGATATTACATGCGGAAATATATCTTCCGCATTTCGCTTCCGCATTTGTTTTTACTGTTCTTAATGGCTTGAGTTATTTATTGCTCATTCATCTAGATGGATAAGTAAGTAGTAATAGATTTTATATACATTCAAACACAAAGACTTATAGGTCTAAATTAAGGTGTTATTTAATGTACTGTAAACGAAAGGGAGTTAGTGAGTGGGTGGCCTAAGTATACGGATTGAAGGGTTAAACATATCTGCGGAACTTGCATGCAAAATAACACATGAGGATTTTTATCTGTGGAGTGATGCAATGGAATTACCTTGGCTCACTATCGTTAACTTGTCGGATTGTAGTCCTTGTGATGTGAAGTCTTATCTTGCCCGTTTTCCTGGCCGTAATATCGTCGCGTTATTAGCACCAGAGCAAGGTGAGTTGGCAGCCGCTGCCATGCGAGCTGGCGTACAGGATTATCTATTAATTCCCGTAGAAACTGAGCAGTTACTTGCCTCAATTCAACGATTACACCGCTTAGAGTTACCTGATTCTAGTTTGGTTGTCGCGGCTTCTGTTAGTCGACAATTGTTGATGTTGGCCCATCGCGCCGCAACCACTGAGGCCAGTGTTTTATTATTGGGTGAAAGTGGTACTGGTAAAGAACCGCTTGCTCGTTATATTCATCGCCACTCCTCCCGTTCACATAAGCCTTTCGTTGCGATTAACTGCGCTGCCATCCCTGAAAGTATTCTAGAGTCCGTTCTCTTTGGGCATGTCAAAGGTGCCTTCACTGGTGCCATTTGTGATAAGGCAGGAAAATTTGAGCAGGCCAATGGCGGTACTTTATTACTCGATGAAATTGGTGAAATGCCCTTGCCGTTACAGGCGAAGTTACTTCGGGTGCTACAGGAGCGTGAAGTCGAAAGACTTGGTGGCCAGCATGTTATACCACTGGATATCAGAGTTATTGCCTCTACCAATCGAGACTTAAGACAAGCCGTGGAGTTTGGACATTTTAGGGAGGACTTGTTCTATCGATTAGATGTTTTACCTCTGAAAATTAAGCCTTTAAGAGAACGAAAGGCTGACATCCTGCCTCTAGCTGAACATTTCTTAAATTTATATGGCCAATCTGATTGCTCAAGTCGCTGTTACTTCAGTGAGCACGCAAGACAAGTGCTCGTTAACTATGATTGGCCCGGAAATGTAAGAGAGCTAGAAAATTGTATTCAACGTGCATTAGTGATGCGTAGAGGTCAGGCGATTCAAGTTGCGGAACTCGGGTTAAACATTCAAGAAGAGATGCTTGAGTTGGAGCCTTTAGGCGCCTCAGATGGGCTTAAAGCGTCAAAACAACAGGCAGAGTTTCAATATATTATTGATGTACTTAAACGTTTTAATGGACAACGCACGTTAAGTGCAGAGGCGCTAGGGATGACGACTAGAGCCTTAAGATATCGCCTCGTACAAATGCGGGAAGCGGGTATAGATATCGAAATGTTATTAGAGCAAGCGGGTCGAGCAGCTTAGAGCAATCAAAAAGTAATAGGAATGGAATATGTCTAGTGGAGCGATTGTTAGCTCAAATATGTTAATGGAAACCTTAAACATTCATCGTGAAGTGGCTAAAGGGGCGATCAACATCACTTCAAATCCTGCCGATAATGGTATGGCTTATGGGTCATTCACTGACTTGATTAAGAGTAAAGTTTCTGCCGTTAACCAAGATCAGAACCAATCCTCTATGGCGATGGCGGCTGTCGATAGTGGAAAAAGCGATGATCTCGTCGGTGCTATGGTGGCTTCGCAAAAGGCCAGTTTGTCCTTTGCGACTATGCTCCAAATTCGTAATCGTCTTGTGCAAGCATTTGACGATGTAATGAAGATGCCTATTTAAGGAATTGTGTGAATGTCTACCACTTTTGTTCAATCAGGTCAGGATATTACCGGGACTGAATCTTCGTCAGGATTCATTGCTGGCATGACCCAAAAATGGCATCGTTTTAACCGTGGTGATCGTCAAGTTATCGCCTTAGCTTTACTTGCGGTGGTTGTCGCCAGTGTCATAGTGTTGATGTTATGGACTGCTACTGCAGGGTATCGACCTTTATATGGCAGCCAAGAAAATGTCGATACCTCTCAAGTGTTAAATGTCTTGGATGCAGAAGGCATTGATTATCGCCTCGAGGCTAATACTGGGGCAGTCCTCGTTGCAGAAGAGCAAGTCGGTAATGCGCGTATGCTTTTGGCCGCAAAAGGGGTAAAAGCGAAAGTACCTTCGGGTATGGAGGCACTCGACAATACCGCGCTCGGCACGAGTCAATTTATGGAACAAGCTAAGTATCGCCATAGTTTAGAAGGTGAATTAGCTCGCACTATCATGTCGTTAAAGTCGGTCCGTGCCGCAAGAGTTCATTTGGCGATACCTAAACAAACTCTGTTTATCCGTCAGGAGCCTGAACTGCCGACGGCTTCCGTCATGCTACAGCTAGACCCGAATACTCGACTCTCTGAAACACAAGTTGAGGCTATTGTTAATTTGGTTGCTGGCAGTGTGACTGGACTAACGGCCAGTAATATCAAAGTTGTCGATCAAGATGGTCGATATTTAAGTGAGAACATTTCAGGCAATCAAGACCTTAGCCAGTCTAGAAACAAGCAGTTACAGTACACGCGTGAACTTGAGAATAGCTTAGTGGCTAATGCCGCCTCTATGCTCGAGCCTGTGCTTGGTCAAGATAATTTCCAAGTGCGGGTGACTGCAAAAGTAAACTTCAATCAGGTGGAAGAAACTAAGGAGTCACTCGATCCGCAAAATGTCGTGACTCAAGAGCGCACGAGTGTCGATGATTCAAGTAATACTATTGCCGCGGGAATTCCCGGAGCTTTAAGTAATAAGCCACCCCAAGCAGGCAAAGAGGCGACGAATGATAAGACCCGTAATTTGAAGCAGGAAGAAAGTCGTCAATATGACGTTGGTCGTTCTGTGCGTCATGTTCGTTATCAACAAATGCAGCTCGAAAACCTCTCAGTTTCAGTGCTTATTAATAGTGCTACGGGTCAAGGAGCATTTAATGGAGAGGCCCAACTGGTTAAGTTTGGCAATATGGTTAAGGATGCCATCGGCTTTTCGGCGGCGAGAGGTGACAGTTTTACCATTAATGCCTTTGAGTTTACCCCAACCGTCGCTGCCGAATTTACGCCGTCACCTTGGTGGCAATCAGAAAATTACCAAGCTTATTTACGCTACATCATAGGCGGCATCCTTGGCTTTGGACTTATTTTGTTCGTATTAAGGCCGCTGGTTAAGCACTTGACCCGAACCGCTCAAATTACCGCGCCTAGAATTGAGCCCGTTGCATTAAGTGCCGCTTCCGCTGCTGCACTCGATGGGTATTCCGCCGATACTTTACCAAATCAAGCACATCAGTTACCGAGTGCCGACTGGCTAGGCAGTCAAGGTTTACCCGAGCCCGGCTCACCTTTGACCGTTAAAATGGAGCATTTAGCCTTGCTCGCAAACAAAGAACCCGCGCGTGTTGCAGAAGTGATAGCTCATTGGATAGGCGATAAAGACGGTGAATAATTCAATCGAAATTAAGATGGACAATTACGCCCAAGCGGCCATGTTATTACTGAGTATGGGAGAAGAAGGTGCTGCCATGGTCATGGCGCATTTGGATCGTAACGATGTGCAACACTTAAGCCATAAAATGGCGCGGTTATCGAGTATTACCCAGCAAGAAGCCGAGGCAGTACTCAGCCGTTTTTTCCAACGCTATAAAGAACAATCGGGTATCGCCAGAGCCTCACGGTCCTATTTGCAAAAGACGCTCGATATCGCTTTGGGAGACAGAGTCTCTAAAAGTCTTATCGATAGTATTTATGGTGATGAGATTAAAGTGCTCGTTAAGCGTCTCGAATGGGTTGACCCACAATTACTTGCCCGTGAAATCACCCATGAGCACTGCCAGTTGCAAGCGGTATTGTTGGGATTATTACCACCAGAAAGTGCCGCTAAAATTCTGAAAATGTTGCCCACTGATAGCCAAGATGAGGTGCTCGTTCGTATCGCGCAACTTGGCGAATTGGATCGTAACGTTGTTGAGGAACTGCGAGAACTGGTTGAGCGTTGTATGTTGATGGCAATGGAGAAAAGTCACACGCAAGTGGCGGGCGTCAAACAGGTTGCCGATATCCTCAATCGCTTCGAAGGTGACAGAGAACAACTGATGGAAATGATCAAACTCCATGATAAGCAGATGGCGATCGATGTCACCGATAATATGTTTGACTTCATTATTCTTGGGCGACAAAAGCAAGAAACGTTGCAGACCTTATTAGGACAGGTACCTTCTGAAACCCTATCGTTAGCATTAAAAGGCATTGATTTTGAATTAAAAGATGCCTTGCTCAATGCCTTGCCTAAACGTATGTCGTCAGCGATTGAAACACAAATAGAAGCGTTAGGTGGTGTACCTGTTAGCCGAGCGAGTGGGGCGCGTAAAGAGATAATGGAACTGGCGAAGCAATTAATGCAAGAAGGTGAAATTGAATTGCAGCTATTTGAAGAACAGGTCGTTGTTTAATGGAAAACAAGCATTCTCGTTGGCGTCTAAATACCAATCTCGCTCGTCGTTATCGTTTTCCTGCATTACACGATGCGGTTGAATCAAATTCCGATGCGGGCAGTGATTTTCAAAGTTATCAACAAGCATTTGATGAGGGTTATGACGAAGGTGTTATTCAAGGTAAGAGTGCGGGTTATGAGGCTGGCATAGAAGAAGGACGCATTGCTGGACATGCAGCTGGTTTTCATCAAGGTCGGTTAGATGGGCAGTCAGCGGGTAGGGCATCCATCGATGAGCAGCTCAACAGTTTACTTGTGCCGCTAGGTGCCTTGAGAGAACTACTCGAAGACGGTCATGCAAAGCAGGTTCGTGAACAGCAAAATTTGATCCTTGAATTAGTACGCCGAGTGTCACAACAAGTGATCCGCTGCGAGCTAACCCTGCAGCCACAACAAATTCTTAAGCTCGTTGAAGAAACCTTGAGTGCGTTGCCCGATGATCAAGCGGATATCAAAATCCATTTAGAGCCGAGTGCCGTGATTAAATTAAAAGAGCTCTCGGAAGATAAAATCCGTGGCTGGAATCTCATCGCTGATAGCAGTATTTCAGCGGGCAGTTGTCGAATTGTGAGTGATAAATCCGATGCAGATGCTTCAGTCGAGACACGACTCGATGCTTGCATGAAGCAGGTTGAAACCAAGTTGAATGAGGCTGAGATTGGAGTCTGATGTATTTCATGACGATTGGCCTCAGGTTCCAGTTGCAAGGGTTTATGGACGTCTCATTCGAGTCAATGGTCTATTGCTTGAGGCTGTTGGCTGTCAGCTTGGCATGGGTGATCGTTGCCAGATTGAAGGGCGAAATGGTCGTTTAATTGAGGCTGAAGTCGTTGGCTTTCATCGGGACGTATTGTGCCTTATGCCGATTGAGCCCACACAGGGCTTGATGCCAGGTGCCAGAGTGCTGCCTATTACGGATGAGCAAACAATTGCTATTGGTGATGGTTTGCTTGGCAGGGTGCTTGATGGACTTGGACAACCACTCGACTTACTGGGTGATTTAACCGGTGTTTCACAAGTCCCGCAATCTCACACGAGTTACAACCCTTTGCTGCGCCAACCTATTCGGCAGCCGCTAGATGTCGGAATTCGCGCTATCAATAGTTTGTTACCCATTGGTAGAGGCCAGCGACTCGGGCTCTTTGCGGGCTCTGGTGTGGGTAAGAGTGTGTTATTAGGCATGATGACTCGTTTTACTGAAGCAGATGTCGTGGTGGTTGGCTTAATTGGTGAGCGTGGCCGTGAGGTCAGGGAGTTTATTGAAGAAACACTCGGTGAAGAAGGGCGTAAACGGGCTGTGATTATAGCAGCACCTGCAGATACCACACCGCTCATGCGATTACGTGCAATGCGGTTATCCCACTCCATTGCCTGTGCTTTTAGAGATCAAGGTAAGCAAGTGTTGCTATTAGTCGACTCATTGACTCGTTATGCTCAGGCACAGCGTGAAATCGCCTTGAGTTTAGGTGAGCCTCCAGCAACCAAAGGCTATCCGCCATCGGCATTTGCACAGTTACCTAGACTGGTGGAAATGGCGGGCAATGGTGAACATCCGACGGGAACGCTAACCGCGTTTTATACCGTATTGGCCGAGGGCGATGATCAGCAGGATCCCGTTGCAGATGCAGCGAGAGCCATTTTAGATGGCCATATAGTGCTAAGTCGTAAATTAGCCGAGCAAGGACATTTCCCTGCGATTGATCTTAATGCGTCTGTGAGCCGCTTAGCCATGCACATAGCGACCTCTAGCAGTATTGAACAGAGTCAGATCTTTAGACATCTTTTGAGTCGTTATAATGAGGTCAGAGACTTATTACCTTTAGGTGGCTACCAAGCGGGCCAAGATCCTGAAATGGATCTTGCTGTGCGAGTGTATCCAGAAATGGCACGATTTTTACGCCAGACCACACACAGTAAAGTCAATCTGGCTGAAAGTTTAGTGCAATTGGAACAGTTGATGGGAGTTATGGGATATGAGCCAGCGTCATCTCTCTAAGTTACGTGTTCAAGCTGAAAAGAAATTAGCGCAGCTAGGGCAAAAACGCGATGATTCCAGCCTAAGCGTCCAACTAAATCAACAACAAAATCAAGCCTTAGCCCAAATGATATTGACTTATCGTGGTGCGAAAGAGGGCTCAAATGTTTTGCTCTGGCAAAATTCCGCAAGTATGGCGCAAGTGTTAGAGCCTATGCGGGTGAAGTTAGCTCAAAAGGAGGTCTTTCTACAACAGGAACAGCTGCGTATTGATCGCCTATGGCGTAAGCAATTAGGGCGTCAGCAAGGTTTGAAGTGGCTTGAAAAACAAACACATATACAAGAACAAGCACAAGTGGCACGTCGTGAACAGGCTGTTGTTGATGATATGGCGGGTTTCTATTACAAGAATAAAGGCCAATAAGCGCTGTGTCATTACAGCTGAGAGCCACCTTTGTAAACTATGCCACTATCTGCAGAACACCCTGGTAACTCTCAATAATTCAGTTTGATTAGCGTTTGGCACCGTAATCAATTTCATGGTGTTGGCCATCTTGATTCAGGATACGGTTAATCGTTTCTTGCTGTATTACGAGCAATCTGCCGTTGGTTTCATTGGCTGTTTGGCTATCTTTAACTAAGAGCTGCAAGTTGTCCCATGACATTTTTATTTGCGGTCTTAGGTGATCAGGTAGCGCCGTGATTAAGCGTCTCATGCCACTATTGTCACTATTAAAACCTAGTGTCGCGAGATTTTCGCTTCGCTGTTTGGCTCTCAAAGCTAACTTGTTACACAGTGCAGTTTGACGCTCGTTATGGGCTAAGAGCGCATCATTATCCCTGCGTTGCATTAATTCACGTTGGTGCTTAAGCATTGATTTTAGTTGACTATATCCCTCAAGATCTTGACGAATATCGCGAATTAAACTTTGAACAAGTTCGCGCTTATTTACTTGACTATTATCCATGCTGTATCAATATCTTATCTGCAATTTTATCTAAGCTCAGCTCAAAGTTTCCATTACTTAAAGCCTGACGTATAGCAGCAACTTTATCTGTGTCAACGTCGGAGATGGTATGTAACTCTTTCTGGGTTTGTTCTAACAATTGCCAGTCGTGACTAATATCTTGTCGTGTTGGCGTTGATAGATTTTCTGATTCAACGGGCTTTCTGGGCGTATTAGCGCTCTTACTCGTGCTGAACTCAGTGCTCAAGGCACTGCTAATTTTATTAATTTCCATAGATGTTCATCGTCATAAATGGCTAGATATTAGATATAGGCGACCTAAATAGGATAAATCTAAAATAAATTTTTAAATTTATCCTAAGGTGGCTTAAATGTTAAAAACGGGTTTCAACTCTCCCCTTAGCTATGGGGTAAGCGGTAATGATTTTCCCTGAACTACTATTCCTCACTCTAATGGCATCACCTTGTTTACCCGCATCCATAGCAATCCCAATCATATTGGCATAAAAGGTGGCACTGACTGCTTCAATAATCACTTCATCCCCTATGCTCACGAGTTCTGGTGCACTTAAATTGCTTGCTCTTATGGGTTTGTTTTTGATTATTTTTCTGGCAACCGCTTGCCCTAAAATGTGTTTTTCATCAGTAATAATGTCTTGATCTGACGCAGTTAAGGGCAACATTTGCCATTGTAGATTTTCTGATGTGACAACTTCATCTCTCTTAAGCGTTTTGTTGGCAACAGGAATGTAGGCGCTGAGAGCAACCTTGGCCCGAACATAGAGTGACCAGCCTTCAGAGGCACAGCTTATTTTTCGTTGGATCCGACCGAATGGGAGCCCTTTAGCAGCCTCGACTTGGAGCGCCGTGCTACACGTTTTTAGCTTGGCAGTGCTGGAAGGAATGTGCAGTGTGATTTTTTTGCTGACTTTTTTTATCTCTTGCGATTGTTGCCACTTAGCTATCTCTGCGGCTACGGAGTTTGTCATTTGCTGAGATATTTGTTCTGTCGCCGTGATCTTCCCTTTCGCGTGCACATTGAGCGGAAGTAACCCTATGCTCAGTAAGAAAGTGAGGGAAAAGAACTTTCCGTATATCAATAGCGATTTCATTTAACCAACTGTTTTATATGAATAAGTATATTGGCATGCTAATTGTAAGCTGCTCGGCCATCTAAATTAATTACGCATACAGTACTAGGAGTTGAGATGGCTATCAACCTTGATAAAGCATTAGGAATACATCCTCAGACACTCGATTTTAGAGTGGAGAGAAGCAAGGTATTAGCGAGTAATTTAATCAATGCCGAAACTCCGGGGTACAAAGCGAGAGATTTGGATTTCAAAGCGGCCATGAAGCAAGTTGAAGCAGGCATGCAGATGAATCAAGAGTACAGCCTCGCTTATCGCATGCCTTATCAAAATTCTGCCGATGATAATACCGTGGAACTCGGTAAGGAACAGGCAAGATATTCACAGAATGCGATGGATTATCAAACGAGTTTGACATTTTTAAACATGAAAATAGCCGGTCTAAAGTCTGCTATTGAAGGTCGTTAGGAGCCTGTATGTCATTTGGCGATATTTATCAAATAGCGGGTGCTGGCATGAATGCTCAGACCATACGTTTAAATACGGTCGCGAGTAACTTAGCTAACGCTGGAACTGCCGCCGAAAACCCTGAGTCGGCCTATCGAGCATTAAAACCCGTATTTGCGACTATTTACGATGCGACTCAACAAGGTGCGATTGGTGCTTCGATTGAAGTGAGCGACATAGTCCAAGCGGATGCCCCATTGGATATGCGTTATGAGCCGAATCATCCCTTTGCCAATGAACAAGGCTATGTTGCTTACTCTAATGTGAACACGATTGAAGAAATGGCTGACATGATGGCGGCAAGTCGTTCATTTGAAACCAGTGTTGAAATCATGAATCGTGCGCGTTCTATGCAGCAAGGTTTATTGCAACTAGGGAATAAATAGCAATGGAATTGGCTCGCTCTGGTAACAACTCGATTCAGAATCCTGCAGGTGCATTAGCGGCACCAGGGAATGATGCTGCGTCATTAAAGAATGAATTTATGACCTTAATGATTGCACAAATCAAGAATCAAGATCCCACTAAACCGCTTAACAGTGCTGAGTATATCTCTCAATTAGCGCAGTTTTCGCAGGTCGAAAGCTTAGAGGGAATGCGGAAGAATCAATCAAGCCAAATGGTCATGATGGAAAATTTGGGCATAGTACAGTCGGCATCTTTGATTGGTAAGAATGCCATGGTGCCTGTGTCTGAGTTTCAGCTCGATGGTGAAGCGGTTGAAGGCAAAGTGTATTTAGAGAATGCAGCTGAAGGCTTAGATCTTGAAATTATCGATGCACAAGGTCAGGTCGTTAGCACTATTCAACTCGGTGCTCAGGATGTTGGTGATGTTCGGTTCTCTATCGATCCTGCTGAGCTGGGGTTGTCTGCAGGCAAATATGAAATCAAAGCTAAGGCGACACTAGGTGAAAATAGTTTAGTTGCGCCAACGTATATTAAGGCACCGATCGAGAGAATCCATTTCTCCAGTGCATCCGGCATGATGATGGCTGAAATGGGTCATGGTGTTGGGGTTGTTTCTGTGCTCAATATTTCTGAAGTTTCGTAAATTATTTTTATAGGATATTAAGATGTCATTTAACATAGCTTTAAGTGGTTTACAGGCGACGACTCAAGACCTCAACACTATCAGTAATAACATTGCTAACGCATCAACGAGTGGGTTTCGCGGTGGCCGTAGTGAATTTGCATCAATTTATAATGGTGGTCAGGCGGGTGGCGTTGGCGTGATGTCAACGAGCCAAAACTTCTCTAAAGGTGGCAGCTTAACTTATACCGGTCGTCAGCTTGATATGGGGATCCAAGGCGAAGGCTTTTTTGTTCTCAAGGGGAATGATGGCGGCGCCATGTATGCTAGAGCAGGGATGTTCCATAAGGACAATCAAGGCTTTATAACCGATCCAGTCGGTAATCGTTTACAGGGATATTCTGTGAATGCGACGGGAAGATTGCAAACTGGTAATGCGGGTGATTTACAGGTACAAACGGCTTCTTTAGCGGCCAAAGCCACAACGAATGTCAGCATGGTTTCAAATCTCGATGCGAGAGTCGATGTTATTCCCCCAGCTGTCCCAGCCGTGCCATTTGATCCTAAAAATATTGATAGTTATCACTCTATTGGTACCACCAGTGTCTACGACTCTTTGGGTACTGAGCATGTGGTGACTCAGTATTATGTAAAAACAGCGCCGAATGAGTGGACGATTAATTACACTCTGGATGGGACTCTTCTGCCAGACCAAACAACATTAAAATTTGATTCAAAAGGCATTTTAGATCCAACTACAACAAAGGATACCTTCGACCTTACATTGGGTAATGGGGCATCACCGCTTAAATTTGATATCAATTTTGATAAAAGCACTCAGTATGCCGCCAAATACAACAACTCGAGTTTATCTCAAGACGGTTACACCTCGGGTGAATTGAAAGGTGTGCGTCTGGATGACAATGGCATGTTGTATGGCACTTATACTAACGGCCAAGATCAATTACAGGGTCAGGTCGTCCTCGCAAACTTTAGTAATCCCAACGGTTTATCGGCCGTGAGTAACAATGCTTGGGTGGCTACAAATACCGCTGGGCAAGCGATTATGGGGGCGCCATCTACAGGAACTATGGGCACTGTAACGGGGGGGTATTTAGAGGGCTCGAATGTGGATACGACCGCTGAAATGGTTAACCTCATGTCGGCACAACGTAATTATCAATCTAACGCCAAAGTTCTTGATGTGAACTCGACTATGCAACAAGCATTACTTAATGCCATTTAAGAAGAGACACTGACATGGAGAAGATGCTTTATACCGCCGCCAGTGGTGCAGTTCGTATTCTTGAGGCGCAAAGTATTCGCGCGAATAACTTGGCTAACGCTGAAACTGCAGGATTTAAAGCCGACCTTGAGCGTGTTAATGCAGTGCCTTTAGCTGTTCAAGGTAATAGTTTGAACACAAGGGTCATGGCACAGACTGAGAGTAGTGGTTTTAGCCAGCAAAGTGGGGTGATCAATCCTACGGGCCGTTCATTGGATTTAGCGATCCGCGATCGTGGCTTGTTCAGTGTGGCTGTTGACGGTGTTGAAGCATACACCCGTTCGGGCGCAATCGAGACAAATGCCGAGGGGCAACTGACTATCGATGGCCGACCTGTATTAGGCGTTGATGGGCCGATAGCGCTGCCTGAGCATAAAGATGTCTTTGTGGGTGAAGACGGCACCGTCAGTGTTTTACCCTCTGAAGGCGGGATCATTGAGGAAGTGGGCCGATTAAAGCTAGTGAATCCTGACTTTGCCTTAATGCAAAAGGGGCAAGATGGGTTGCTCTATCGTCGTGATGGCCAAGCAGTGCCACAAGATGAAGGTGTGTTAGTGGATAGTGGCTTCCTTGAGTCGAGTAACGTGCAGGCCGTGTCAGAGCTTATTGCATCTATGGATTTGAGTCGTCAATTTGAGATTCAAGTTAAGTTAATGAAAAGTGCAGAAAAGCTGGCCGAGGCTGGTAATCGTCTGCTGGGCAATGTTTAAGGATTATTGGTATGCAATCAGCGTTATGGGTAAGTAAAACCGGCCTAACAGCACAAGATACGAAAATGACTGCGATTGCCAACAACTTGGCAAACGTGAATACCACAGGTTTTAAGCGTGACCGTGTTGCGTTTAATGATCTGTTTTATCAGGTTCAACGTCAGCCAGGTGGACAGGTTGATGCACTGAATAATCTGCCATCGGGTCTGCAATTAGGTGCAGGAACGAGAGTCGTTGGTACTCAAAAAATATTCACTACTGGGGATATGCAAAATACCAGTCAGCAGTTGGATTTAGCGATCGAAGGTCATGGTTTTTTCCAAGTAGAAGAGCCAAATGGCGATCTTGCTTATACCCGTGACGGTCAGTTTTATCGCAGTAGTGAAGGCATGATGGTCACGTCACAAGGTTTACCTTTAGTGCCTAATATCGTGATCCCTGAAGATGCGCTAACCGTTACCATTGCTAACGATGGTGTTGTCACAGCGAAAATGGCGGGTGAAGCTGAACCTCAAGATTTAGGTCAAATCACGCTTGTTAACTTTACTAATCCAGCAGGGTTAGAAGCTCGAGGTGACAACCTTTACCGTGAAACGGCGGCATCGGGTGTGGCGGTTGAAGGTGTGGCGGGTGATCAAGCTTTAGGTGCTTTAAGACAGGGTGCGCTAGAGGGCGCAAACGTCAACGTGGTGGAAGAAATGGTCGAAATGATTTCCACGCAGAGAGCATATGAGATGAATGCCAAAGTTGTGTCAGCCTCAGACGATATGCTCAAGTTCCTCAATCAATCGGTTTAGAGAGGCAATCATGCGTTGGTTATGGTTTTTATGGTTTGCACTGTTATCGGGTTGTATGTCGCATATTCCAGATAAGGAGACTAAACCTGGCACTAAAGAGTGGGCACCGCCTGAGATTGACTACAGCCTGCCAGATGCAAAGGATGGCAGTCTTTATCGTCCCGGTTTCATGTTGACACTTTTTAAGGATAAACGTGCTTTCCGTGAGGGCGATATTTTAACCGTCGCGTTAGATGAAAAAACCTATTCGAGTAAGAAAGCGGATACCAAGACCAACAAAGAACAAGATATGGGTATGGGACTTGCGGGCAATATTGGTGATAAAACGGCCAATGCTGACGGTAAAACCTCTTTTTCGAGAGGGTTTAATGGTGCAGGCTCAAGTACACAGCAAAACCAGTTATCAGGTTCAATCACTGTAACTGTTTCTAAGGTTTTACCTAATGGTACCTTGTTGATACGTGGTGAAAAATGGCTGCGATTGAATCAGGGCGATGAGTATTTACGCTTACTTGGCATTATACGTGCTGATGATATAGGTAATGACAATACGATATCGTCGCAACGTATTGCCGATGCCCGAATTATCTATGGTGGTCAAGGTGCCATTGCCGACAGTAATGCTATGGGATGGGCTTCTCGCTATTTCAATAGTCCATGGTTCCCGCTCTAGCAAAGGATATTTTGATGCTACGTTGTTTATTATTGTTACTTTTGGCTACTGGTACACTGCAAGCGGAAGAGCAAAGCCGCTACTTGATGGATATTGTCGATGTGCAAGGTCTGCGTGATAACCAACTCGTGGGTTATGGCTTAGTCGTCGGGTTAAATGGGACGGGTGACCGCTCTCAAGTTAAATTTACCAGTCAATCTGTCGTCAATATGCTTAAGCAGTTTGGTGTACAGATTGATGATAAAACCGATCCTAAGTTAAAGAACGTCGCCGCCGTTGCTGTGCATGCGACTATTACTTCTCTGGCGAGCCCAGGACAATCCTTAGATGTGACGGTTTCATCCCTTGGTGATGCAAAAAGTCTTCAGGGCGGAACCTTATTAATGACGCCTCTTAGGGCTGTCGATGGTGAGGTTTACGCGGTAGCGCAGGGCAACTTAGTGGTTGGCGGTATTTCTGCCGCCGGTCGTAATGGATCATCTGTGACTGTGAATGTGCCAACTGTTGGCACTATCCCCAATGGTGCCTTACTTGAGGCACCAATCAAAAGTAACTTTAGTGATAATGAAGACATCATATTAAACCTTAAGGATCCCAACTTTAAAACCGCCCGAAATATCGAACGGGCTGTTAACGAACTATTTGGACCCGATGTTGCGCGTGCGCAAGATCATGCCAAGGTTCTGATACACGCGCCTAAGTCGAATCGAGAGCGTGTGACTTTTATGTCAATGCTTGAAGAACTCAAGATTGACCAAGGCCGACGTTCACCTAGAATCGTGTTTAATAGCCGTACGGGGACAGTGGTATTAGGGGGAGATGTTGTGGTTCGTAAAGCCGCTGTGAGCCATGGCAATCTGACAGTGACTATTGTTGAACGTGAAAACGTGAGCCAGCCTAATGGCGCTTATCTTGGTAATGCCGCAGGGGAAACCGTGGTGACTAATGATAGCCAAGTATTGGTCGAGCAAGGTAACAAACGTATGTTTGTTTGGCCCGAGGGCACAGCAATTGAAGAAATCGTGCGTGCCGTAAATAGCTTAGGTGCGACACCAATGGACTTGATGGCAATTTTAGAAGCTTTGGCGGAAGCGGGCTCTTTAGAAGCTGATTTGGTGGTGATTTAATGAAAGTTGAAAATACGGGCGGTTACTTAAATAAGCTGAATGCCGATGATTTGATTAAGGCGAATGGCGAGCAAGGTGCACTTAAATTAGTCAGTCAACAATTTGAGGCGCAGTTCCTGCAAACGGTACTTAAGCAAATGCGCTCAGCCACCGACGCTATGGCCGATGAAGATAATCCTTTAACCTCCAAAAGCAATAATGGCCTTTATCAAGATTTACATGATGCGGAATTGGCAAGTCGTTTAAGCCAAGTCAATGGTATGGGCTTGGCTGACGTGATGACCAAGCAGCTATCACGTTCATTTCAGTCTGAGAAAGATCCGGTCGCCTTTGATCCTCAACAGATGACAACAACAGCGATGCAGCCTGCACTTATTATGCGGCCCGTTGTGAAGGATTTTAAATGAGCATGTTGAACATTGGTAAGTCTGGCTTATTGGCAAGCATGGCCGCATTGAATGCAACCTCAAATAACGTTGCTAATGCTATGGTTGCAGGCTATTCACGTCAGCAGGTGATGTTAAGTTCGGTTGGTGGCGGTGCTTATGGCTCCGGCGCGGGCGTGTTTGTTGATGGTGTTAGACGGATCTCTGATCAATACGAAGTCGCGCAGTTATGGCAAACCACGAGTGCTGTTGGTTTTTCTAAAGTGCAAAGTAGTTATTTACGTCAGGCTGAACAAGTATTTGGTGCCGAAGGGAATAATATCTCAAAAGGCCTAGATCAATTATTCGCCGCCCTCAATTCATCTATGGAACAACCTAATCTCATTGCCTACCGACAAGGTGTACTTAATGAGGCTAAAGCCGTTGCCCAAAGAGTGAATGCAATCAACGACAATATTGATTCGCAACGTAATCAGATCAATGGACAGCTTGGTTCGTCCGTAAAAGAGATCAACTCACAACTAAATATTATTGCCAGTTTCAACCGCGACATTCAGGCGGCGAGTGTGACAGGAACTATTCCCCCTGCACTGCAAGATAGTCGAGATGCTGCGATTGATGACTTAGCTGCGATTTTAGATATTCGGGTTGTTGAAGATAGCCAAGGCATGGTCAATATCTCGCTGGCACGAGGTGAGCCGCTATTGACGGGAAATACTGCCGCTAAGTTAACGAGTAATCCCGATCCCACCAATCCTAAGAACGATTTGGTGACAATCCAATTTGGTGCTAGCCAGTTTAATGTTGATGAAACCGCTGGTGGCAGTTTAGGTGCCTTGCTTACGTACCGTGATGTGCAGCTCGCGGATTCGCAACAGTACATAGATGAATTAGCGGTAATGTTAGCGACCGAATTTAATTCTATTCTTGCTTCTGGCACTGACTTAAATGGTGCGACACCGTCACAGGATTTATTTACTTATCAAGCTAATAACCCAGGAGGAAGCTTATCTCTAACGGCCGGTTTTACGCCTGATAAACTTGCCTTTGGTAAAGATGGCACCCAAGGCGATAACGCAAATTTAAAAGCTTTAGTACAGCTAGCGAATAAAGAACTGAGTTTTACTAGCCTTGGCAGTAATACAAGCTTAGCGGAATCCTTCTCCAGCAAGGTTGGCCAGTTAGGTTCTGCTTCTCGCCAAGCGATTTCATTTGCTAAAACCAGTGTAGATTTGCAAAAAGATGCGCAGTCCCAATGGGCGAGTACCAGTGGTGTGAATCCCGATGAAGAAGGGATTAATTTGATCATCTATCAGCAGTCATATATGGCGAATGCGAAGGTGATTTCCACCGCAGATCAACTGTTTCAAACTATGCTTAGTAGCTTTTAAGGACTTTATTCATGCGTGTAACAATGCAAAATTTATACACTAACAATTTAAACAGTTTGCAGAACACGACCTATGATGTGGCACGTTTGAATCAAATGCTCTCTAAAGGTGTTTCAATACTATCGCCTTCGGATGATCCTATTGGTGTTGTTCGGGTAATGGATAACCAACGTGATTTAGCACTAGTACAGCAATATGTTAAAAATATCGATTCCTTAAGTACCAATATGAGCCGTGCTGAAACCTATTTATCCAGCATGGTTGAGACGCAGCAGCGGATGAAAGAAATCAGTATTGCGACTAATAGCTCGAATCTCTCGAAAGAGGATAGAGCATCCTATGCTTCTGAAATGGAAGAACTCTTAAAGGGGTTAGTGGATAATATTAACGCCACTGATGAGTCGGGTAATTATCTCTTTTCCGGTAATGCGATTGAGAAAGCTGCGGTAGTTAAGGATGCGGTTGGGCGATACGTCTATCAAGGTGATGCTAGCGAGAGAACGGTACAAACGTCTAGCTCTTCATGGACTACGGCTAATGTCACCGCCGAAAAAGTCTTGTTCTCCAATGCTGGTCAAGATATTTTGAATCAAGCAATGGACTATATTAACGTATTAAATGATCCAAGCTTATCACCAAGCGATCCTGCTTTTAGTGCGGCCGCGAGTGGAATACAAACAGCGTTAAGTGAAACCTTAGATAGCATAGGTGCGGCTATTACCGATTTCGGTGGCAAGCAAAATAATCTCGCTTTAGTTAAAAGCTCCCATGAAGAAATGGTGTTGTTTAGTAAACAAGTGATAGGTGAAACGCAGGAGCTCGATTATGCCGCTGCCACTGCCGAGTTCAATGTCAAATTAACCGCATTAAAAATTACCCAGCAAACTTTTGTACAGATAAGCCAGCTGTCCCTTTTCAATCATATGTAGGTAATGAGTTAAATGATCAAAGGGATAGGTGAGTCACTTAGTCAGTTACGTCAAAGTCAGACGGTAACGTCTCATTATGTTGCTCCGATATCAGGTGCGCCCCGCAGTGCACCGAAAGCGAGGCCCATACCTAAGCATAGATTGGAAGCCTATGGACGTTGGGCCAAGGTGACTCAAGAGCAACATAATATTAGTGCATCGCAAGTGGTGTTACAGAGCTTGATTTCAGCCAAAAGTATCCTAGGTCAACTAAACAAACAGCTACAAACCTGCTTGTTCAGTAAAAACACAGTTGTTGAAGATGCATTACATAAAGCGGAGGAGTGTCGAAGACAATTAATCGAGATTAGGCCTTATTACCAAGGAAAGCGTTTACTCGATCATCACTTGAATTTGATTTCAGCATCCCAGCCTGCGGCATTACATTTTTTTAGGTTCCGACGAGTCGATCTCACATCACCTAAGAACCGCGATGAGCGGATTACGCTTTTTACAGAGAAGCAAACATTGCATTTGCTTTTGCCTGCCAATAAAAATCGCTTAGAGCTACAAGATATCATAGAGCCTGTTTTAGCTTCGATTGGGATAAGTATCGACCGCTTATCGACCAATGACACAGTGTTTACTGTACAGCATGAGACTTGGATGAAGCTCAATGGGGCGATTTTAATGGTTGGCGAAGGGCAAAGATTGCCAGCGGGTGAGCCGAGGAATATACCATTAGAAGAGAAATTTAGTTGGCAGGATCCCCGTGAATGGAATTTTACGGATACTGAAAAGTTAAAAATGACATTGGCTAAAGTGTCAAAGGTAGATAAAAAAGTCACAGTGCAAATTGATGATATTAAAGCATCCCACCGTTTACTACTGGTGAAGGTTAAGCAATTGACCGCATCTAGTCAGCCCAAATTTGAACTCCAACATTTGCATAAATTTATGCAACCCTATCCTTTTGCCTATCAAGTAACATCTTTGATGGCGCAGGGAAATACGAACCGCGAACAGGTTAGCGCTCTGCTGCTCTAATTTTTGAAGCGAACCCTAAGTGTGATTATTTAATTTTTGAAAATAAGCTATTTGGCTTCAGTGAAGAGCTTTTCATGTCGCCTTAATGAGTTATGCCTGGATTCAGGCCTAACCAAAACAATCGTTATTTTCTGGAGAACTACTATGTTAGGTGTTCATACTAATTACGCTTCAATCGTTGCGCAGGGTGCTGTAAATAAAAGCAATAACCTTTTAACTAATGCTATGGAGCGTTTATCGACTGGTTTACGTATTAATAGTGCATCTGATGATGCTGCTGGTCTGCAAATTGCTAACCGCATGAGCGCTAACGTAAAAGGTATGGAAACGGCTTCACGCAATATTTCTGATGCGACCTCTATGCTACAAACCGCTGATGGTGCGTTAGAAGAATTAACGACCATTGCTAATCGCCAGAAAGAATTGGCTACTCAAGCCTCTAACGGCGTTAACTCTGCGGCTGATTTAACGGCATTAAATGATGAGTTCACGCAATTGAACGCCGAAATAACGCGTATTGTAGAAAATACTACTTATGCCGGTAATAAATTATTCGATACTGGTGTATTGACCTCTGGTACGGGCGTGAAATTTCAAATTGGCGCCGGAACAACGGAAACAATGGATGTTAAATTAGGCGCAATTCCTAAAACTGTCGCAGGTACTTTAACAGGTGGTACCGCCAATGCTGCGATTGCCCTTGTGGATACCTTCTTAGCCGCTGTGGGTACTGAGCGTTCTACCTTAGGTGCCAACATTAACCGTCTTGGCCATACTGCGGCTAACTTAGCTAGCGTAACTGAAAACACCAAAGCCGCTGCTGGCCGTATTATGGATGCCGATTTTGCGGTTGAATCTGCCAATATGACGCGCAATCAATTATTAGTTCAAGCAGGTACAACGGTACTGTCTTCAGCTAACCAAAATACGGGTTTAGTGATGGGGTTACTGCGCTAATGTTATTCAATTAGTCAGTGTTAGTTTTAATGCCAGTAAGCTTAGCTTACTGGCATTTTTTATGGTGTTTGCGCATGCCATTTCAGTCTAGTTTTTACAGTGCTATGCACTCTATTTTTTAAATATCGATTTTAGTTGTGTGCTGTTGTTGTCGCTTTAGTTAGTTATGCCTGAACTCAGGTCTAACCCAAATGCTCGTTATTTAATGGAGAACTACATATGTTAGGTGTTCACACTAATTACGCTTCAATTGTTGCTCAAGGTGCTGTTAACAAAAGCAATAACCTATTGACTAATGCAATGGAGCGTTTATCGACAGGTTTACGTATCAATAGCGCATCTGATGATGCTGCTGGTTTGCAAATTGCTAACCGCATGAGCGCTAACGTTAAAGGTATGGAAACCGCTTCACGTAATATTTCTGATGCGACCTCTATGCTACAAACCGCTGATGGTGCGTTAGAAGAATTAACGACCATTGCTAATCGCCAGAAAGAACTCGCCACTCAAGCGGCAAACGGTGTGAACTCTGCTGATGATTTAACGGCTCTGAATGATGAGTTTACTCAATTAAACACCGAAATTACCCGTATTCTCGATAATACAACTTATGCCGGTAATAACTTATTCACCAAGTTGGAGGCTGGTGTTACCTTCCAAATTGGTGCCGGAACGGGTGAAAAATTGGTTGTTACAACAACAGCCATAGATGATGCTGCGCTGGCTGCTGGTGATTTAACTACTGGCGCGAATGCGGCAATTGCCCTTGTTGATACGTTCATCGCAGCAGTCGGTACAGAACGTTCTACACTAGGCGCCAACATTAACCGTCTTGGACATACTGCAGCTAACCTTGCCAGTGTGACTGAAAATACCAAAGCTGCCGCTGGACGTATTATGGATGCCGATTTCGCGGTTGAATCTGCCAATATGACCCGCAATCAATTATTAGTTCAAGCGGGTACAACGGTACTGTCTTCTGCTAACCAAAATACAGGTTTAGTGATGGGGCTACTGCGTTAATTACGCCGAGTTGAGTTAGTTTTAAGTGCCAGTAAGCTTAGCTTGCTGGCATTTTTTATGGCGTTTTGTGGATGCCATTTAAGTCTGTTTTTATAGAGGTGATCCCATCTATTTTTAAATAAGTTTTAGTTTTGCGCTGTTGCTGTCGCCTTACTTAGTTATGGAGCTATACCGGGATTCAGGTATAGCCAAGATAACTGTTTTTTCTAGGAGAGCTGATATGTTAGGTGTTCACACTAATTACGCGTCAATTGTTGCACAAGGTGCTGTTAATAAAAGTAATAATCTATTAACTAATGCTATGGAGCGTTTGTCGACGGGTTTACGTATCAATAGCGCATCTGATGATGCAGCGGGTTTGCAAATTGCTAACCGCATGAGCGCTAACGTAAAGGGCATGGAAACGGCTTCACGCAATATTTCTGATGCGACCTCTATGCTGCAAACCGCTGATGGTGCGTTAGAAGAATTAACGACCATTGCTAACCGCCAGAAAGAATTGGCGACTCAAGCATCAAACGGCGTTAACTCTACAGCAGATTTAAAAGCGTTGGATGATGAGTTTAAGCAATTAAATGCAGAAATTACCCGGATTGTAGAAAATACAACCTATGCGGGTAATAACTTATTTAAAGATGCTACTGATGGTGTACTCGTCAAAGGTGTGACCTTTCAGATTGGCTCGGATGGAGCAGAGCAAATGTCAGTTACCTTAGGTGCTATTGATAAGACTGTTACTGGTGATTTGTTGACTTCTGCAGCCGCCAATACGGCTATCGGGGCTGTTGATACCTTCTTGGCTAAAGTGGGGACAGAACGTTCAACCTTAGGTGCCAACATTAACCGTCTTGGCCATACTGCGGCTAACCTTGCCAGTGTAACTGAAAATACTAAAGCCGCTGCCGGCCGTATTATGGATGCCGATTTCGCGGTTGAATCTGCCAATATGACACGTAATCAATTATTAGTTCAGGCGGGTACAACGGTACTGTCTTCAGCTAACCAGAACACGGGCTTAGTCATGGGTTTATTGCGTTAATGTTATTGAGCAAGTGATGTCATTGGTCACGGCTAAAATGCCAGTTAGTTGCGCTGACTGGCATTTTTATTTTAGCCACGGTTTATGTATTGGTCGGTAGTCGCTAAACCCGAGATTGAAACCTATAAGGTTCATGTTTTAGTGGGTAATTTTCGATAACACAAAGTGGAAGATGGTTTTCCTGTTTAAGTGTCCATGCGGAAGTATTTAGCTGTGTTTGGGCCAGTTAATTATTTAAATTTCTTTAAAAACAGTAACTTGTTTTTGGCATGCGTTTTGCTCTAGAACGAGTGGAGGTAGTCATGATTTCAGGTATGAATGCAGCACAATTTGCTCAGCAACTGATTGGCGCAGACCGCGCAGGTAAAGATACGCTTTACAAAGGTAAGCTAACTGCCAGCAAAACACAGTTAGATGCTTATACATTGCTCGAAAATAATATGAAGAAGATGGCCACTAAGCTGAGTGAAATGGGTGGCGATGCAGCTAAAGGCAAAATTGCTACGGTTACGGGCGAGAATGCGACCGCGACAGTTAAATCTGATGCTCCAAAGGGCAACTATGATTTGAGCGTGCATAAACTTGCGCAAGCGCATCAACTGACTAAAGCCTATTCCTCTGAAAGTGAATTGTTGCCAACGTCGGGCATTATCAGTATTCAAGTCGGTAGTGATCCGACTAAGCGCATGGACATTGATTTGGCAACGGTTAATGGCGGTGCGGCTATTTCTGTGTCTCAGTTACGCGATGTGATCAATAAACAAGTGGGTAATCCTGGTGTACAAGCGTCATTAGTGCGCACAGGTAACCAAATCGAATTTATGCTGTCTTCAAAGGAATCGGGTGTCGCGAATCAAGTGAAGGTAGAGTTTAACGGTGCCGATTGGGGCATGACAGAACGTCGTGCAGCACAAGATGCGGAACTCACATTAAACGGTATCAGTATTACCAGCAGTAGTAACTATCTAGAAAATGTTGTTGATGGTGTCAGCCTCGAATTAGTCAAGGTGCATGCGGCTGGTGAAAGCAGCATGATTAAAGTCACTGACGATTTTGAAGCGAATAAGAAAGCGGTTAAGGATTTTGTCGATTCATTTAATTCTTTAATGACGCAAATTAATCAATTAACTCGTTCTATGGGCGTTAAAACCTCTGACTCTGGCTCTTCCGATAAAGATAAGGAAGACAAAAGCACTGCAGTGAGTGAAGCGCAAATTGGTGTGTTGAAGGGGGATACCTCTATTCGCCTTCTCCAGTCTAAATTACGTGATTCTGTATTTGCAATGGCTGCTAATGGCATGCGTTTGTCTGATATCGGGATTGAGATTGGACGAGACGGAAAACTAAAAATTGATGATGCTAAGCTGACCGATAGCTTTAAAAGTGATCCAGAAAAAGTACAAGCCATGTTTACTGGTCCTGACAGTTATATCAAAAGCATAGAAAAGACCCTAAAACCTTTTACACAGTTCAATGGCTATATCGATCAAAAGCAGGAAGCGCTAAATAAGCAGATTAAAAGTGTGAATGACAGTATGGCGCGCCATGATTATCAAATGAATCAAAAGTATCAGATTTATTTAACCCAGTTTACGGCAATGGAATCCACCATTAATCAGTTTAATTCCGCAAGTCAGTTGTTTTCATAGGAAGCAGTAAAAAATGTTAAATGAGTACGATCCATTTAATGCCTACAAGCAAACCGCTTTAGATGCACAAGTAGCGGCAGCAACAACCCATGACATGGTGCGTATGTTACTTGATGGTTTATTGGAAGAACTAGAGCGGACCGCTGGCCATATGGAATACCAAAGGTTTGAGGCGAAAGGAATGAGTATCCATAAGTGCCTTAATATCGTGCATGGCTTGGACTCTATGCTTGACCTTGAAAATGGTGGTGAGGTTGCCGTGAGCTTACATCGTCTCTATGACTTTTGTAGCCGTCAGCTTGTCAGCGCCAGTGTCGAAAACAGTGCTGAAGCGCTAGTTCCAGTGACTCAGGTGATTACCAATGTCAGAGAAGGATGGACAAATCTCAATTAAGCAGTGGGCGCGTTTTGCGAATGCTTTACGCCAATATGCAGATGCTCAGGATTGGGAAAGCGTCCGAAAAGTGAACATCGCTTTGATCAAAGCCCTGCAACAGGCAGGTGAGACTCATGATATTGAGCAGAAATTGGCACGTGCAGAATTAAAGCGGGTTCATTCCCAAGTGCTGCAAGAGTTGATCTTGGCTCGTGATGAATTAGCCGCTGAAATGGGCCGCTTTAAGGCGCAACAACCAGGTTTAGCAGCCTATCAATTAACACAAGTAAGTGGAGCTTTGGATGATCTCTGATCTTCTTTCAACTCGTCCTGTTGGCACAAATACCAGCTTGACGACTAAAGTGACAAGTGCAGTTGATAAAGATAAATCTGAGTCATTTACCTTGTTGGCATTCCCTATAGGATTGCCTGCGGAATCTCTTCCGCTAGAGAGTGCTATGTGGACTCCGAGTGCAGAAAAAGCTCTAGGTAGTGATGCTGATACCTTTTTAAATCAATATATTAATAGTGATTTTTCCGACTCAGTGCCTTTTGCACCCGTTGCTTCTTCTGTTGTATCAGTTGCTGCTCCTGTTGTACCAGGAGTATCTCCGTCACTGTTAAATACTGAGATTAACTCAGCACCTATTAGTCAAGATGGCTTAGCCGCTACGCCTCAGAACAGTCTCGTTTCACCGACTGCTGTCGCGCCGTTTGTTCCTGTGATTTTTCCTGCGGAAACTGTTAAAGCGGATCCGATAGGTCGAACTCCAGCGTCTTTAATTGGGCTCTCAGCCACAGATCAAAGAGGAACGCTATTTAGTTCAGGGATGACCTCATCTATGGCTCTTGCAGGAAGTCGTACTCAGCCTGTGGGCATGAGTGGCGAATCCTTGAAAATGAGCGGCGTATTTACGCAGGATTCAACGCTGGCAACTTTCTCTGGGGATTTTGAGCATTTGAAATCTGACTCGTCAGTGTTTCAGCGTGTGTTGGCAGAACTTAGGGGGCATGAAGTTAAAGATATTAATGCGATAGGATCTCAGCAGGTTGCGGGTACGCAGGCTGCAAGTGCTACTCAATGGGGCCCCGTATCTCTCACTCCCATGGCTTATTTAGCGCAGCACTCTCAGGAGATCCTTACTCCCTTAAGAGAGCATCTTCGTTTCCAAGTCGATCAACATATTAAGAAAGCCGAATTAAGGTTAGATCCGCCAGAGCTGGGCAAGATTGAGCTCAATATCCGTTTAGAGGGTGATCGTTTACAGGTGCAAATGCATGCAGTAAATCCGGCAATTCGAGATGCATTACTCAATGGTTTGGATCGTTTGAGAGTGGATTTAGCAATGGATCATGGCGGTCAAATTGATGTCGATATTGGTCAAGGTGAATCGCAACAGCATCAACAGGAAACTGCATTATTCTCCTCTTCGATAGCGGCTGAGACTACAACGGATAATGTAGTCGATGTGATGGCGAGAGAGAAATCCCAATTAGATTTATTGGCTTAAGTGCCGGAGTCGTTTAATGGCAATTTTAAAATCTCGTTTAGTAAAGATTATCGTAGCGTTACTTGTGCTCATTAGTTCGACCGCAGGTGCATTCTGGATTGGAACAAGTAGTGGAGATTGGAAGCTAGCAGAGCTTTTTGCATCGGAACCGGAAGTCGAACCTATACCAGTTGCAAAGTTTTACCCGTTAGAAAAGTTTGTGATATCGATTCCCGGGGATAAGTATCCCCATTACATGCTGCTTGAAATGTCATTAAAAAGCCGTAATCCCAATATGAAAGCGGTGTTGCTGGAGTCAGATCCACTTATACGAAACGCTATGATGAAGATGTTCTCACGTAAAACATTTGAGCAGTTGAACCACTTAGATCAGCTTGACAGTTTACAATCAGAAGCGTTGATATTGATGGTTAAAGTGCTGTCAGATAACCAATTACCATCAGATATTGATGAAGTACTCTTTACTCGCATGGTGATCCAGTAAGAGGCCTTATCATGACAGCAGCGGGCCAACTCGCATATCAACAAACCTGTGATTATCCAGTCGAAGAGCGTCAATCTGAACAACAGATTATTCGACAATACTTGCCATTAATCAAACGTATAGTCTCGCAGATGCGCAGTCACTGCGGCGTGATGTTATCACTCGAGGATATGGAGCAAATTGGCATGATGGCCTTGCTTGAGTCATCACGTCGGTATCCTGGCGAGCTGGATAATGGATTTATTTCCTTCGCTGGGCAACGGATTCGCGGTGCCATACTCGACGAGTTGAGGCGGCAGGATTGGCGTCCTAGACCTGTTAGACAGCAGGCCCATGAGCTTAATGATGTTGTTAGACGTTTGAGTCGAGAGATGGGACGTGAACCAAGCGATCTTGAAGTGGCCAGTGCGCTTGGGCTTAGCGCGGAGGATTATCGGGAACGTTTATACTCGACGCAAGCAGAGTCGATGAAAAGCTTAGATGAGTTGCTATTGGGCGGTGATCATCCAGTAGATAGAAGCAATGATGTTGAGCGGTTAATGCTGAAGCAAACCTTGATTAAAGTTATTTCAAAATTAAATGAAAGAGAACAGCTAATTTTGTCGCTTTACTATCATCATGAGCTGAATTTAAAAGAAATTGCTATGGCATTGGGATTGACTGAAACGCGTATTTGCCAGCTGCATAAATCAGCAATTTCACAGTTAAAAACAATATTGCAGCGCTAAAGTTTAAAAGTGAGAAGATCGTAATGAGTAAACTAGTTGGGCTGTTAATCATTTTAGCTTCTGTGTTTGGTGGATATGTTTGGGCTGGTGGAGCTTTGTCTGCATTGTGGCAGCCTGCTGAAATTTTAATCATTATGGGGGCCGGAGTTGGAGCGCTCATTATTGCTAACCCACAATCAGTATTAAAAGAGATGTTTGAGCAGTTAAAAGAATTATTTAATAAGGGCAAGGAAGATCCTGAATTATATCCTCAGCTATTTCCTTTGATGGGCACTTTAATGGCTCAGATCCAATCTCAAGGCTTAAAAGTGCTCGATGAACATTTAGAAAATCCTCATCAGAGCTCTATTTTTCTAATGTACCCAGCCGTGCTCAATCACCCAAATGTTTTACAGTTTTTAATTGATAACTTACGAGTGCAGTCTATTGGGAAAATATCTCCCCATGACTTAGAGCATATCCTAGAAGAAGAAATTCATCGTATAGAAGAGGACAGATTACGGCCATCGGAAGCTTTTAGTAAGGTGGGAGAGGCTATGCCTGGCTTTGGTATTTTAGCTGCTGTACTCGGTATTATCATTACTATGTCTAATATTGATGGCCCAATTACTATGATTGGTGTCAAAGTTGCCGCGGCATTAGTCGGTACATTTATTGGTATTTTCGCGTGTTATTGTTTCTTTGACCCAATGTCAAAGGCATTAGAACATCTAGTTGATCGCAAATCGGCACAGCTTCGGTGCATAGCCGCTATTTTAGTGACCTTTTCAAAAGGTAAACCACCAATGATGGCTATTGATGCGGGACGGAAACAAATACAAAGTGAAAATCGTCCTTCATTTATAGAGTTAGAACGTTGGATGGAAGGGCAGAGAAGCTAATGCTCCATAAAAATGAGCCGATTATTATCAAGCGGCGAAAGCGAGGAAAGCGTAATCATGGGCATGGTGGTGCGTGGAAAGTCGCTTTTGCCGATTTCACGCTTGCTATGATGGCGCTCTTTATGGTGCTGTGGATCATGCAAATCGCAGATCAAAAAGAGCGAACCATGATAGTGCAGTATTTACGTGGAGATATGAATCCCACTGGTCCAATGAATCCATTTGAGCTAAGTCAGTCATCTTCGATTATTGATTTAGAAGGAAATATGTCTATTGCTCCTCCAATCATACCTTCCAATTCTATGCCTAGAGGTTCGGAGTCAGAAGGATTAGAGGAGGGTGCGCTCATCCCCGGGCAATTTGATACTCAGGCGCAATTAACTGTGCTCGCCAGAGAATTGAATCGAGTCGTGCAAAGCTCGAGCATGGCTGAAAATATTGCCGTGACGATTGTGCCTCAAGGCATACGCATCTTAATTCACGATAATGTGAATCAATTTATGTTCACGCGAGGCAGTGCGCAGATGCAACCCTATTTTGAAGAATTACTTTTATCTTTAGGGCCGATTTTAAAAAATGTCACCAACAGCATGGTTATTTCGGGTCATACAGATTCAACACCTTATGCGGGCAATTTATTTACCAATTGGGAATTATCGAGTGAAAGAGCACTATTAGCACGAAGAGTGCTTGAGCGTGGCGGTGTTAAACGCGATCAGGTTATTCAGGTGACGGGTATGGCTGATCAGGTTCCTTACATCACTTCGGATACTGCTGCGGCGGCTAATCGTCGGATTGAGGCGCTTATTTTAACCTCCTCTGCTGAACAGTTATTAAGAGGCATGATTGGCGCTCCGAACGATACAGTCCCAAGTGGCGTTACAATCAACGAAATTAAGCGCCAAGCAAACACTCGCTAGTGTTAATACCTGCTCTCATTTGTTAGGGATGACTATGAATCTGTATGAAGAGTTTGTACATTCTGAGGATGAAGTTGAAGCGACCCCTGAGTATCAGATTATTGAATTTGATAATCGTCGAACTCATCAAAGATTTAGCCTGAGACGAAATAAAAGAGCGCCACTCGCATTTGCATGCGATGGCCTGACAGTAAATTTATCAACAACTCGCTGGTTTGTTATTACGCCGATTGGAACTGCAAATATAAAAGATATTAGCATTGGCGGTGTTGGGATTTTGTGCAATGAACCACTGCCAGTAGGGAGGAGATTCTATATTGAACTTGAGCAAACACGAGTCTTATGTGAGGTAACTCGAGAACACACGATTAAAGGTCGATTGAAGTTCTTAGGCGCTCGCTGGATTTATCGTGATAAAGCTGAAGTCCAGAACTTGATTGATGCAATTAGACTACGGGCGAAAATATAGGATATGCAATGGCTGCATCTTTTCATCGAAACGGCTCGGATAAATTACAGAAGGTCTTTCTGTATCTTATTCTGCTGAATTGGCTATTGCTTATTATTGTTGCACTCAATATGAATACATTACGCTTTAGCCATGGTGTTATGATTTCAATTATGATTTTTATCTATAATTATTTTCTGGCTCATTTATGTTTTATTCGTGCTGCCAGAGCGCAAGATGCTTATCTCATTTACCCAGTGGTTATTGGCGCACTCAGCTCCTTTTTCCTCGTTGTTTATTTCTTCTTTTTACTCTAAATCCCCTGCCTATAAAAATGAGTTGCGACTCATTGTTATAGGCTTTTGTTGAGCATTCTTGCATCTAGCTCACATGCTTTTTGGGTCGCTCGCATGGGAGCGACAACTTGGCCTTGTTTAGAATATTCATGCAGCTGGGTAGGTTTTGCCCGCGGTAATTGCGACAAGCCCAAAAGGGGCCGAATCGACCATCCTTTAACAGCATATCGCCACCACAGAGGCTACAAAGTGGTGCTATATGACCACAGTTCTCATTCAAACATACCTTAAAGCCAGCAAAGCGTGTGCGGGTCATTGGGCTAGCACAGAGCTCACAACCTTCTTCCTTGTGATCGCAAAGGGGAAAATGTGAGCAGGAATAAAACGATTTAAATTTTCCCGTTCTAGGCTTAAGCGTTCCCGTGCTACAACGCACGCATTTTATGTCTTCAAATAACCTTTGAACTAAAGAGATGCTGAACTCATCTTGTTCAATTGCGTAGCCTTTTGTAAGCAGTTCGGTGACGAATGGGCTCACGTCTGTCATATCGGCAATCACATAGGCGCGGTGTTTTGCCCGCGTTAACGCGACATAAAACAGTCGACGTTCTTCTGCAAATTCAAACGCTTCTGTTTTTGGTAAAAATGCATCTAGTATCGGAGGAGTGACTTTCATTGAAGGGAAGCCATGCATTCCCGTCTTCATCCCCATGATCACCACATAATCGGCTTCTTTCCCTTTCGAAGCATGAAAAGATTGGCACTCAATTTTCAAGTTAGGGTACTTAGCCTCGAGTTGGTTTACTTGGGTTTTATCGGGTAGCTGAAACCAAAAACGTGCCAGTAAATAGACGCTTGCTACGCTGTTAAGTTTGTCACTTCTAGCGCTTATCCTTGCACTAATGGCCATTAATGCTTGTTCCAGTGCATTTGGGCTTGGTTCATTTAGGTTTGACTGCTCATTTTCTCCGCGGCGTAATATTGAGACTGCAGAGTAGGCGACCTGCATGAGGGAGTGAATGTCCTTCCTCAATTGCGTGGGATTCTGGGTAACAAACTGAGTGGCGACTTGCCCAATACTACTGTTAAACCTAAAAGTCAGATCCAAGTAGCTTTGGGTTGTTGGGCCAAAATATTGGCTAAATTGCGTTGTTAAACTCACATCTGCACCGCTAAAACGATAAATTGCCTGCCAGTCATCCCCGACACAAAATAAAGACGCCAACGCTTTAGAATGGGGTGCACAGGAATCTCTCAAGGCGCGGACTAAGCGGGCACGTGGTTCTGAAATATCTTGGAACTCATCCACCATAATAAAACGCCACGGGCTAATGAATTGTCCGCGTTGTAGATACGTCAACGCTTTGCCAATCATGTCCTCAAAATCAATGTCGCCATTTATCGCTAAATGCTGCTCATAGCGCGTGAGTATGGGCTCAAGCAGTTCGAATGCCTTGCGGGTCTGCTGAGCATCGGCGGCGCGAGCAAATACACCCTCAAACCCATGTTCATCAAGGCAAGCCGCTTTATACAGCCCTATCAGCTGACTAAACATTTTTGCCAATTCGGTCACGCGGCCAAGTTCATGTAGGGTTGCTAGTATGGCTTCATCGGGTAAGGGCGCATATTGTACTTTAAAGACCTGTAAAGCTTGCTCAAGCTTACTGATTAACAACCCTTTTTTATGTTGGTAATAAAATAGCTCAACACACTTAGTGCCATGCTGTTGATGTAGCTGGCGTTTCCATGCCATCGATTCCAAGTATTTCTGGTTATCGATATAAGGAGCGGTATGCTGGTGTTCATCAATACCATAGTATTCAAGATAAATTTGGTATTCAGGCAGATAGAAATCGGGTTGATACTGACGAAAATCAATACTGCGCACATCATGCTCATACTTAGCTTCATAGACATATTCGATTCCATTACTAAATAGCCAGTTGGCAATGTAGAGCTCACCAAAGCTTTTGACTCGCTCACCTTTAAGACTGCGAATATCGTTATTATTTAAGTATTGAAAATACTCGCCTTCCATATCGAACTCGAATGGGCTTTTTTCAACATAATAGAAACGACTGAAGTACTCGAAAAGTTGTTTACGGTAAGCCTCATTTTCAATCAAAGTCTCAAGGGTATTGTGCACCCACAGCTCTTTGGCTTTGTCATCCTCCGCTAAAGGGGACAAACTCGGTTTCGCGCGCTCAACGTCGGCGATAATTTTTGAGCCTAAACTGTGGAAGGTGCTCGCCTTGATATCATCCGTACCAAGCCTGCTTTTAATCCGCGCATCCATCTCGTCAGCCGCTTTACGGCCATAGGCTAATAGCAATATTTCATCGGCTTTTGCTTGACCACTCTTAAGCAAATATCCTGCTCGACCGACCATCACACTGGTCTTTCCCGTGCCCGCGCCTGCCAATAACAGGTTATTGTTATCATCGATAATACAAGCTCGGCACTGTTTTTCGGTTAAGGGATTAGATTCTACATGCTCAAAATAGTCAGCAAATTTAATGAGCTGCGACTGAATGTAATCTTCACGCAGTTGCTTTATATCGGCGCGAGTCCAGCGGTGGATTTGCTTAAGCCTCGCTAACCCTGTGTGTAAATGTGTCGCCAATGGCAGGTTTTCACCCCAAGGGAACCAACGCTGATATTCGCGCGCGACTCTGGCTTGTATCATTTCCACCCGTGATTCACGTAAATAATTGTGTGTCAGTGTCTTATCCACTTTCGCCATTAACTCAGCAACGCGCGGCCCATTGGCATTCGCCCAATACTGTGCGATTTGATTGCTAAATTGATGCTGTGCAAAATAGCTGAGAAACGGCAGTTGATAGGCTTTGCCTAATACCGTGAAACCGAGTAGATAACCTAGTGGACTTAAGGTAAAAAATGGTGGGGAATCGAGCTGTTGCCAGGTAAAACATTCGTCAGCTTCTACTTTGTTAGCGCTGCGAGAGTGAGCAAAAAAGCCGCCTTTAGTGCGATTAATGCTAATACCACTCGTGGTGAGTTTTACCGCATCAGCTTTGCCAATAAAGAAACGGCCAAACCAACTGTGTTTGATATCTTGTTCAGAGTGATTCAATGACAATGTAAAACCTACGGCTAAAAAGTTTTAGAATTAACAGACTGATTTTTAAATGCATTATAACTTAAAAAACGATGGCTCGTGTCAAGGTTGTGCTATGGGCTGTATGGATTATTTATTAATTTTGGTCGCTAGAGCAGCTAAGTGCATTGTATTGGTGAATGATGTCTTAGTTGGCGTGAGAGGCGTGGCAAACCAAGCATGATGGTAACTGTGTAACTATGTGCATAAGAAGGGCGCGCATTAGAAAGGTTTACATTAGAAAATGGTGTATCAGAAAGCAAAAAAGCCTGAATCTCTTCAGGCCTTTTCTTTTTCAATACAAAAGCTTAATCCTTGCGGATTAATTCATGCCGTATTTTTTCAATTTTTTACGCAGAGTACCACGGTTGATACCTAGCATGTTTGCTGCGCGGGTTTGGTTGCCACGAGTGTGTTGCATGATGATGTCAAGCAGAGGCGCTTCAACTTCGCTTAGCACCATTTCATAAACTTCTTGTGCTTCCTGACCGTCCAACTGTGCGAAGAAGTTAGTTACGGCACGCTTGACGGCGTCACGTAATAACTGGGGCTTGATAGTGCCGTTTGCTGTTTCGATTTTGCCAACGGTAAGCTGGTGAACTTCTGTGTTAGTTGTCTGATCAAACATTCTATTCTGCTCTTTATTAATTCTGTACTAATTCATCAAAATAACATTCCACGAGGGAATACTGTTCTGCAGCGGTTTCCAGCCGATTAAAGTCAGCCCTAAATTGGCGCTGAGCTTCTTGGTCTAGGTACCATCCCATATGTTTTCTGGCGAAGCGGATACCCTTGTATTCACCATATAAGTCATACAGTTTGGTGAGGTGTTCCAGCATCACTTGACGCTGTTCGGCAACCTCAATGGGCGCTAGCTTATTACCCGTTTCCAAGTAGTGCTGGATTTCTCTGAAAATCCAAGGCCGTCCTTGAGCACCCCGTCCTATCATCAAGGCATCGGCACCGGTGTATTCCAGCACAAAGCGGGCTTTCTCCGGACTGTCGATGTCCCCATTGGCGACGACAGGAATCGAGACATTCTGTTTGATTGCTTTGATCGTGTCGTACTCGGCGTTGCCTCTGTACATACATTGTCTCGTGCGGCCGTGAACGGCGAGCGAGGCTATGCCACAATCCTCTGCAATCTGGGCGATTTGAACACCATTCTTGTGTTCTGGCTCCCAGCCGGTGCGAATCTTTAACGTGACAGGCACATTCACTGCGGCGACCACGGCTTGTAAAATCTCTTTTACCAGCGGTGGATTTTGCATTAGCGCTGAGCCAGCCAGCTTTTTATTCACTTTTTTCGCGGGGCAACCCATGTTGATATCAATGATGTGAGCACCTTGTTCGACATTGAACAAGGCGGCTTGCGCCATTAAATCAGGATCAGCACCTGCAATTTGCACTGAGCGGATGCCTTCCTCGCCAGAATGCGTCATGCGCTGGCGGCTTTTATCTGTATCCCAAACCTCGGGATTGGATGAAAGCATCTCGGAAACCGCTAAGGCTGCGCCATAACGAAGACAAAGATTGCGGAAGGCTTGATCGGTGACACCTGCCATTGGTGCCACGATCAGCTGATTGTTCAGTTGATAGGGTCCAATCTGCATTTTATGTTTCACCTTAGCTCTTCAAAGGGGCGCTATAGTAGCCCTTTTTGTTGGCCGTGAAAAGGTCAATAAATGACCTAGAGGTAATTTTTTTTCTTGACTTTTAATCGACGAGAAGTCAGAGGCCAAATTGTTGGAAGCCAGCGGTGGCGCATGTTGCGCCACCCTTTAGCGCTATTTACGCTTACCTGTCAAGCGGCTCCAATCTTCTTTGTGAGCCGCTGCGTCCATATCGAACCATTGGCTATAAAAGTCAGAGATTTCTTGGGCTTGTTCTTTGAGGAGACCGGAAAGGGCAAGTTTGCCACCGGTTTTTACGCGTTCTGCGATCAAAGGCGCTAATTCTCGCAGAGGGCCTGCAAGAATGTTAGCGACCAGTACGTCGGCTTTGAGATCGGCGGGTTGGTCTTCTGGCAAGTACAAGGCTAGCTTGTCAGCGACATCATTGCGCTCGGCGTTGGCACGCGAGGCGTCGATGGCTTGATAGTCGATATCGATACCTGTGACTTTTTTCGCGCCCAGTTTCAGTGCGGCTACGGCTAAGATGCCTGAACCACAGCCAAAATCGATCACTTCTTCATCGCTTAAATCTAAGCTGTCTAGCCACTCTAAACACAGTGCTGTCGTGGGATGAGTGCCAGTACCGAAGGCAAGACCCGGATCTAAGATCACATTAACCGCGGTTGGATCTGGGATTTCGCGCCAGCTTGGGCAGATCCATAAGCGTGTGCCAAATTGGATGGGGTGGAAGTTATCCATCCATTCGCGTACCCAGTCTTTATCTTCAATTTGTTCGACTTTATGGCTGAAGTTCTCACCGAGGAAAGGTAAGGTTTTCAGCATGGCGATGGTCGGTGTCAGATCGGTTTCTGCATCGAATAAGGCCACTACCACGGTATCGCGCCACAGTGGGGTTTCGCCCAATTTAGGTTCAAAAATAGGGGTATCTTTACCGTCTTCGAAGGTGATAGAGACTGAACCTTCTTCCATGAGCAAGTCGCTGATGGTTTCAGCGTCATCGCTATTGGTGTTTATACGGAGTTGGATCCAAGGCATGGGGGCATCCTGTGACTGAGTGTTCATAAACTAAGGGTTCAAAATATCGCGGTATTGTATACCCAAACTATCCCAAAATGCAGGATGTAGCGGGAATTTAAAGCGCTTTAGGTAAGGTCGTTTGGTTATCACTAGGCTTTAGGTTCGACGACTGGCTATCCTGGTATTACGCTTTTGTCTATACAGACAAGGCGTTAGCTGGCGGGTATGGATTGGTGTTAAAAAACGAGTTGTCAGTTTTATTATTTGATATAACACTATGAAAAATATTGGTTAATTGGTTTTACCTTTGTTTGGTTTTGATACGTTTTTTGTGATCATCTTCTAAGAGTTTAACTCCGTCAGGTGAGTTGGCTCACGCTTTAAATCTGTGACACTGAAGCCTGATTTGAGTTGCTGCTATGGTGTAGTTTGCCAAGAGGTGCCAACGATAAACGACATAGGTTAATTCAAGATGACAAGCATAACTCGAGTTCACAATAGGGTGAGTACACCGCTAGGTCATCCTTGGTCGGCTAAGGCTGATAGGCTGCAGAGTGCGACAGGGATTATGCTTGGCAGCTTTTTACTATTACACATGCATTTTGAATCGAGTATTTTGCTGGGTAAAGAGGCTTTTTATCGGGTCGTTCAGTTGCTTGAAGGTGGAATGTTTAGCAGCACAGGACATGGTTTTCCTATAGTCACTAAAGTGTTTTCAGTGTTTATGCTATTGGTGGTGATAGTACATGCCGCGGTGGCGCTACGGCGTTTTCCGGCGCAGCTAGGGCAATGGCGAGCCCTGCGTTCGCACATGGGGAATATCAAGCATAAGGATACCCATGCGTGGTTTTGGCAACTGATCACTGGCTTTATCTTATTTTTCCTCGTTCCTGTTCACCTCTTCACTATGATTTTGAATCCCGAAATTGGCCCGCATTTATCGGCTGAGCGGGTTTATCACGATAACGCTTGGTTGCTGTATGCGCTGTTACTTCCCGCTGTAGTGGTACACGCCATGATTGGTCTCTATCGCGTGGCGGTAAAGTGGGGCATAACCACTAAACGTTCAGGTCTACGAAAAGTCGCTAAGGTGTTGATTATATATCTGCTATGCCTTGGGACTGCGAGCCTTGTTTCATATCTATTTATCGGTAGCGAGCTCGATATTCCTGTGCAGCCCTTCGTACCTGAGTAGGCTTTAAGCCAGCAGCAGGATTTTGTTTCACTGCTATTATTAAGCATTAGGTTAATTATTCAGCACTCAATTGATCTGGCTCACGTTTTCGTGTGGATGTGTGAGCGATATTAGTTTGCGATAAGACTTAATGAGATTGGCTCGATAAGGTCAACGGTGTGAGGCGATAGGATGGCGATCAAATTAAATATTAAAAAATGGAGTGCTTGGCTGGATTTAAGCCAGAGTTTGTCAGGGGTAATACTCGCAGTCTTTTTGTGGACCCACTTAGTGTTAGTGTCATCGATTTTATTGGGTGCGGATGCCATGAGTTGGGTTGCTCGCACTATGGAGCTGAGTTTTCTGTCCGCTGATGGACACGGTTATCCTTGGGTAGTGACTTGTATTGCCATTGGTATTGCCATTTTGGCGTTAGTGCACGTGTTAGTGGCATTGCAAAAATTACCCATGAGTCTGCGTCAGCAAAGGGCTCTGCGCCAACAAATGCAAGTGATCAACCACAGCGATACTCGCTTGTGGCGCTGGCAAGCCATTACTGGTGTAGTGATTTTACTGCTGTTGCCTGTGCATTTGTGGCTTATTGGCTCGGCTCCCGAAACCATTGGCCCTCAGGGAAGCGCCGATCGTATTTGGAATCAAGGTGTCTGGATGGTGTATCTGCCTTTACTGCTCACTGTGGAGTTACATGCAGCAATTGGTATTTACCGTGTGGCTTTGAAATGGGGCGCGGCGCGGGATCTCAACAACCGCAGTCGATTACGTAAGATCAAGACCATAGTGAGCGTGCTATTTGTCACTGTTGGCGTCGCCTCGCTTCTGGCATTTTTACCCTACGCGAGTTAATTCCGCTTTTAATCAATGATTAAGTTAATCAGTGAATAGAATGTTGAACATAAAAAAACAGCACAAAACAATAGACCCCATTAAGGAGCAGGCGTGAAACTGATTTATACCGATTCATTGGTAGTAGGAGCTGGGCTCGCGGGCTTAAGGGTCGCTATCGCTTCGAAAGAGCGTGGGCTTGACACTTTAGTTCTCTCACTCATTCCTGCAAAACGTTCCCACTCTGCTGCCGCTCAAGGAGGGATGCAGGCGAGTTTAGGCAATGCAGTTAAGGGAATGGGCGATGATGAGGATGTGCATTTTCAAGATACGGTAAAAGGTTCCGACTGGGGCTGCGATCAAGATGTCGCACGAATGTTTGCCCATTGTGCACCTAAGGCAGTACGTGAGCTGGCCAATTGGGGCGTGCCTTGGTCTCGGGTGACTGCTGGCCCGAGAGAAGTGATAGTCAATGCGCAAAAAGTCACGCTACATGAGGCCCAAGAAGCCCATGGTCTTATTAACGCCCGTGATTTTGGCGGGACTAAAAAATGGCGCACTTGTTATACCGCCGACGGTACAGGTCATTCGCTGTTATACGCTATGGATAACAAAGCGATTTCCATGGATATTCCCGTCCATGAACGTATCGAAGCCTTGGCACTTATTCACGATGGTAAGCGTTGCCATGGCGTAATTGCTCGTTGTTTGATTACGGGTGAACTTAGAGCCTATGTGGCTAAGTCCACTACGATAGCTACTGGTGGTTATGGCCGAATTTATGAAGTGTCGACCAATGCGATCATCTGCGAAGGTATTGGCCAAGCGTTGGCATTGGAAACGGGCGTGGCAAGGCTTGGCAATATGGAGGCGGTACAATTCCATCCCACTGCCATTGTTCCCGTGGGCATTTTAACAACGGAAGGGTGCCGTGGTGATGGCGGCTTATTGCGCGATAAAGACGGTTATCGCTTTATGCCTGACTATGAGCCCGATAAAAAGGAGTTGGCATCGCGGGATGTAGTATCGCGTCGCATGACCGAACATATACGTAAAGGTAAGGGCGTCGATAGCCCTTATGGCCCGCATTTGTGGCTAGATATTACCCTTTTAGGTCGCAAGCATATTGAAACGAATCTTAGGGAAGTGCAGGAAATTTGTGAGAATTTCCTTGGCATCGATCCCGCTAAAGATTGGATCCCTGTACGCCCAACTCAGCATTATTCTATGGGCGGTATTCGGACTAATGCCACAGGTGAAAGTCCGCAGCTTAAAGGCTTATTTAGCGTAGGTGAGGCGGCTTGTTGGGACATGCACGGCTTTAACCGTTTAGGCGGTAATTCGTTGGCCGAAACCGTGGTTGGTGGCATGATTATTGGTAAATATGTCGCCGATTTTTGTGAGAACAATAGCCTTGAGATCGACACTCAGCTTGCTGAACGGTTTATGCAGCAGGTGCAGAGTGAAATCGATGTGCTGGTCGAGGGTGATGGTCACGAGAGCGCCTTTGAACTCAAGCGCGAAATGCAGCGCATCATGATGGATTATGTGGGGATTTTCCGTAATGGCCCCGAGCTTGAAAAAGCGGTTTCCGAGCTAAAAGTGTTGCTCGAGCGTTCGCGTAAACTCGGACTTAAGTGTAAAAAGCGTCACGCTAATCCTGAGTTAGTTGAAGCCCTGCGGGTCAAGCGTATGCTAAAAGTGGCGCTAACCGTAGCCTGCGGCGCAGCGGCGCGAACAGAGAGTCGTGGTGCCCATGCTCGCGAGGATTATCCGCAGCGAAATGATCGAGACTGGCTGAATCGCACCTTGGCCAGCTGGCCGGTTCCCGATGCACTCGAACCTGAGCTTAACTACGAAGCACTCGATGTGATGAAGATGGAACTCCCGCCGGGTTATCGTGGTTATGGCATCAACAACGCCATAGTGCATCCCAATACCGAAAAGCGTGAACAGCAAATTGCCGAGATTTTAGCTGAGCTAGGTGATGATGCTGACCGTTATCAAAGGCAGCGGGCTCTTATGCCCTTTGAATTACCCGAGAGCTTACAACCCAATAATGAACGTTTAAGTGATACTTTAAAAAGTCCATCTGCCAATGCATTAGGAGAAAAATCATAATGAGCCAAGGTCGTCAGTTAACCTTTAATATCTTTCGTTATGATCCGCAGGAGCCAAACGATAAGCCGAAAATGGTGCGTTATCAGCTTACCGAAACGCCGGGGATGACGGTATTTATCGCCCTTAATAAACTCAGGGAAGAACAAGACACTTCATTGCAGTTCGACTTTGTCTGTCGTGCTGGCATCTGTGGTAGCTGCGCTATGGTGATCAACGGTTTCCCGACGCTAGCTTGCCGCACCTTAACGGCCAAATACCCTAAGGGCGAAATCACCTTAATGCCGCTGCCAGGTTTTGAGTTGATTGGTGATCTCTCGGTTAATACTGGTAAGTTTATGCGGGAACTGGCCGAACGCTTAAAGCTGTGGTTATACCCTAAGGCCAATGATATAAGCGTGCATCGGCTTGAAGATCCTATGGATCCAGATGAAGCTGCGCGTTTGTATGAGCTAGAGCGCTGCGTTGAATGTGGCGTGTGTGTTTCTGCCTGTGCGACTAAACAAATGCGTGAAACTTTTGTCGGCGCTGTGGGCATGATGAAAATAGCCCGTTTCGAGATGGATAGCCGTGATGCGCGCACTGCGGAGGATTTTTACCATGTGATTGGCAATCAGGATGGCGTGTTTGGCTGCATGACTTTACTCGGCTGCCAAGACAACTGTCCTAAGGATTTGCCCCACATGCAGCAAATTGCGTATTTACGCCGCAAGATGGCCATGACTTTGATTTGATTCGTGATAAATGATGAAAAGCGCCAACGTGTTTGGCGCTTTTTTGTTGATTAGCAGGCGTAGCTTTTGTGAATGTCAGCTCGATTGATTATGTCTGCGGTTTGAGCGACGAATGCTTGAAAGTGCGTACTCGCCATATGTTCATCCAGTGCGGCTTGGGATTGCCAAATTTCGTACATCCAGAAGATATTTTCATCATCTAATGAGTGATGCAGTTTGTATTCGATGCAGCCAGCCTCGGTATGAGTGTCTGTCACGAGTTGCTTGAGTATCTTAAATAGCGTATCGCTTTGGCCTTGATTCGCTATGATTTGAGCAAATACTGTTATTTTCATTGGTTAAAACCTTCTAAAACAATTTTACCGATCGCTTTGCCAGACTCTATCTGAGCGTGAGCTTTGATTAAGTTTTGGGCATTAATGGTGCCGTAGTGCTCACCGAACGTACTCTGTAACTCGCCTGTATCGATAAGGGCGCTTAAGCGGTTGAGTAAGTGATGTTGCGCAATCATATCCTCGGTCTGATATAGGCTGCGGGTAAACATCAGTTCCCAGTGTAAGGATAAGCTTTTGCGCTTAAGTTTCATCACATCTAATGGCCCCTTAGGATCATCGATTAATGCTAGTTTTCCTTGTGGCTTAAGCACTTGTACTATTTCATCAAAATGCTGATCGGTTTGGGTTAAGCTAATCACATGGGTCACATCAGTAATGCCAATATTGGCAAGTTCCTGTGAAAGTGGCTTGGTGTGGTCGATAACAGCATCGGCACCAAGTTTGTGCACCCAAGCGGCGGATTCTGGACGAGATGCAGTGCCTATTACTTCTGCACCTGTGAGTTTTACTGCAAGCTGAGTGATGATTGAACCCACACCGCCGGCCGCACCGATAATTAAAATACGGGCGTCAGTTGCCGAACCATCTTGGGGTAAAGCTAAACGGTCGAATAAAATCTCCCATGCCGTAATCCCCGTTAAAGGTAATGCCGCGGCTTGGGTATAGGTTAAACTTTTAGGTTTATGGCCGACAATTCGCTCATCAACCAATTGATATTCTGCGTAACTTCCGCTGCGACTGATATCGCCCGCATACCACACTTCATCGCCAACGTTGAAAAGACTGACTTTCTCACCAACGGCTTTGACGACACCGACCGCATCCCAGCCGATAATTTTGTATTCGCCTGCAGGTGCAGAGCTAGATGCACGGATTTTTGTATCAACCGGATTGACAGAAATGGCTTTGATTTCCACTAAAAGGTCAAAACCTGTCGCCGTTGGCTCGGCTAGCGTGATGTTTTCTAATGCATTGGGCGCTGTGATTGCACCCGCTGTCTGGTAACCAATGGCTTTCATGTTTATTCCTCTGGGTGTACTTGCTGGAGTCTACTTGTTTGAGTGTACTTGTATCGTGTAGCCATTGTGTGGAATATTAGCCAAGAGATAAACAGGATAAAGTTTGTAATTTTTTCAAAGGATTTTTGATAATCATGCTAATTAATGATTTAGCTTTGTTCGTGCGAGTCGCTGATTGCGGCAATATATCTGCCGCAGCAGCCGAGATGGATATCTCGGCTGCTTCTGCCAGTGCAGCAATAAAACGGCTTGAGAAACAGCTCGATACTAGTTTATTTATCCGCACGACACGCAGCTTACGTTTGACTGTGCAAGGTGAACGTTATCTTATTCATTGCCGACGTGCGCTAAGCGATTTAGCGCTTGGCGAACAAGCTATCGCCAGTGATAAAGGTAAAATATCTGGTACCTTAAGCCTTTCGGTTTCTTCAGACTTTGGCCGTAATCTGTTTGTGCCTTGGCTCGACGAGTTTTTGCTCGATTTTCCTCAACTACAAGTGCGCTTGCACCTTGGCGACAATATCAGCAGTTTTTACCACGATAAAATTGATGTCGCCGTGCGCTATGGAAAACCGCAGGATTCTAACCAAGTGGCTTTCCCTATCTGCAGTGTTGATCGTGTTTTGTGCGCCTCACCTGAATATCTCGCCAAGTTTGGTGCGCTTGATTCATTAGAACAATTAGTTGAGCATAATTGCTTGTTTTATAAGTTGGATGATCGCACCCACGATCAATGGCTATTTAGGCGTGATGGTCAAGAATTCAAAGTGCGTGTCACGGGCAATCGTAGTGCTAATGATGCCGAGATTGCCCGCCGTTGGGCTGTGGCTGGCAAAGGGTTGGTATTTAAGTCGAGTCTAGATCTGGCCGATGACTTAATCTCAGGGCGATTAGTACGTTTGTTGCCTGAGTATCAGGGGGAGCCAGTCGATTTATACTTAGTGTGCCCAGGACGCGAGCATGTCACTCCCGTGGTGTTACTGCTTCGCGAAATGTTACGCCAACGTTGTAAAGAGCTGCAAATGCAGTTGGCGGCTCGTCATATTCTCCCACAATACCCTTAAGCAATTGCATTATGGTGGTATATGTAAATAAGCGCACTGCATGTTGTTATTTATTTATAAATAAAGTTTTCTAAATTGTTTTGCTATATAGGCTGGGTTGTTGCTCATTGTGTTTTTTATGTTTAATTTTGCTGGATTTTTCTGATCTAACTCATATTTATTTTAATTTAATATGAGTTAGCTCTTGTGTGAGTTGTAAATATTTTTTTTTCGTGCGTATGATGCAACAAATGTATCTTTTTGTATCTTCAGCTGTGATGTCGCAGTGGAGATTATTTATAGCATGACGTATTGACGAGCAATGTTAACTAAATTAGCCATAAAAAAATATCCAAAAATACCAAAGCGTTTTCTTTTCGCTGTGGGTGAGTGGCTGATATTTGGAATATTATGGGTGAGATTACCTGTGAATATTGCCGCGTTGTCTGATTCTTGTGTTATTAAAAATAATTATTTATCAATGGCTTCAGTGTTGGCGTTTCACTGTGAATCTGTTAGCCATCAGTCAATAGTAATAGTTGGTGAATATAGCGCTCCCCTTTGGACTGGGTTTGCCCAAACGGATTTTGAAAGCATATTTTTGGGAGCGTCTTTTTTCATTTTTTTTGGTTTTATTTATTTCGTCTTAACCATATTTATACGTAGTTATATTACTAATATAGAAAACTATTATTCAGTTTTACTTAATTGGATGAAATCAATTCAAGCAAGTACATCCTAGCGTTAAATAGAGCGCATGCTCACTATCAAGATTTTTCATTAAAAATATAAATCAAGGTTTTATTATGCAACCAACGAATAATCAATATTATTCGTCGATTTCTCGTCGACGAAATAAATGGTCTGTGTTTTTCTGCGTGCAGGTGATGCTGGCCAGTTTCTCCTTTGTCGGCCAAGCATTGGCCGTCAATGAATTTGAGCTAGCAACGGATGCACAAGCAGCAAAATGGTCTGGCTACGTTAATGTGGGTTTTACGCGAAACATTTATGACTCGGAAAGTTATTACGCCTATCAAGCCTACAACATCGATAGCCGTATCGATTACAAGGCAAATTGGGGCAATGTGCTGTTTACCCTTGGGGGTGAAAAGCAAACATTACATGGCAAAGAGTCCAGTTTTTATGATCCTTTGCTGGAGTACCGCACGCCACTGTATGCCTTAACCGATACCGTCTCATTGAAAGGCAGTTTAGGTGTGTATTTACCCGCAGAACGTGAATCAAAACTAGATAGGTTGCAATATGCGCCGCGCATTGCCGCGTACTTATTTTGGAGCCCGCTAGATAACCTAAGTTTTTATTTTTCACCGCGCTATCGCTACAACGCTTACCAATACAAAACCGCTGGTGAACGCGTGTTAGTTGAACAGCAACTCGATGGATTACTCGATGCTTATTGGCAAATAACGGCCAATTGGTATTTGGATATGAGTGGTCGTTATCGGATTTCCAAAAACTATTACGGTCGTCGACTCGATGATCAATTTACCTTTGCCCAAGAACTCGGTTGGTCGTTTAAGCCTGATTGGGTGTTGGCTGTTGGTCACAACAATAGTGGTCGTTTCTATAACCCAGAAGTGGGGACATCTCAGGGATTTGAGATTTATGACAAAAAGAGTTCAACCTTTTATTTGTCAATTACTAAATATCTATAAAAAACAGTAGTTAAGAGGAATCTATGAAGAAGTCCATGCTATGTCTGGCGATCACCAGTGCACTGACCCTTGTGGGGTGTGGTGCCGGCGATGAGCCTTATAAAGAACTCCCGAAAGATGAAAAGCAAGTCACCACTGCCGACATCGATAAAGCAACTGAGCGGCAATATCTCTACATTCGCAGCGTGGGTAAGGCTCCGCGTTATGCTGCCGAGGTGCGAGGTTTTACCCAAGGTGATCCTAAGTTGGTGACCTTGCATAAAACAGAGAATGGTATCCAAGTACGTCAAATTGACCGAGATAATATCGGACTAGGTCATGACAGTCGTTATCCTAATGAGTATAACCAAGCGCCAGTGTTAACCATTCCTGGCGAATATATCGACTTTAAATGTACCGAAGATAAATGGCGTGAGTGCGTTAACGTTGAGCAAGTTAATACAGATGCTAATTTAACATGGCAGGATAAGCGCTATTTTGTCCCTGATTTTGCCAAAGCCAAAATTGCCGAGTTGAGCATTAATGACATTTTCACCTTTGGAGAATGCGTTACTGAAACAGAAGCCCCGCGTCTAGTGAATACTCAAGGCCAAAAAGGCTATGAGATGGATTTAGCTAAGGGCGTGGTTAACTTTGAAATTGAGCATACTTATCAAGCTTCACCAAGTTGCTTTAACCAATTTTACGGTGGCAACCTCGACAACCTATCCTTTACGACCACTGAGTTTATTTCGATTGTGGCGGTGGATCAATTAGCCAGTAAAGACTATCAAGCGATTCCCTATGCTGAAAATGAAAAGGGAGCATTTGGTTTCTTTACCTCCTCACATACCTATCGTGATGCGACTGACTCAGAGGGCGTTGACGGGTATGTGCGAACTTACTTAAATCGCTTCAATCCGGCCAAATCGGAACTGACTTATTACCTGAGTAATAATTTCTACGATGCGAAAAATAAACCCTTTTTGGATGCTGCCATTGAGTCTGTTACGGCAATTAACATTCAAAACAAGTTGTATAAAACCGGTTTTCCACAGATAAAGCTTGAGCAAGCAAACGATAAACGCCATGGCGATCTACGTTATAGCAACATCACTTTATTCGATGAGCCGCTAGATAATGGCTTGGCGGGTTATGGTCCATCAGCGGCAAACCCGCTAACAGGTGAAATTGTTAGTGCGCGAGTTAATCAATACAGCTCGAATCTAAAACAAGGCGCAGTACGTTACTATCGCCAAGTGCGTTTAGATTATAACAGAGGTAAATTGGACGCGAATTCAGTGACGTCGTTAACGGGTGAGCCATATGTCTCTCGTTTGGACAAGCCAGATGTCAGCCTAGACACCGCGCCAGTTGAGGCGGCTGCATTTGAGCAACCCACTCAGCAACTTATCGCTGCACCCAAATCGATGTTATTAACTCCCAAGGATAATAGTTTCGATGCCTTAGCGGATTTTGATAAAAAAACACAAGCGTTTTGGTCTGAAAACTCAATGATGCATGTGGATACCGTGTTTGCTACGGGTGGTAGTGATCGTGAATTACCTCGCGGCATCAAAGGTCATGAAATTGACTGGAAAAAAGCTGAAATGTGGGTTGATGGCAAAGTGGGCGGTAAGTTAGCGGCATTTGAAGATCTGCCCATAAGTTTACAAGACTCCTTAACGACAGCCCTAGCCGCGCAAGCATTTGCTGGCACCTTAACCCATGAGTTAGGACATACCTTTGGCTTAAGGCATAACTTTGCTGGGAGTCGCGACCACGACAATACCTTTAACCAAGCGCAACTGACGGAGTTAAAAGTCGCCTTTAGCGATGCGGGTTACCCAGAAATTACCGTTAATGCCGAGTTTTCCAGCCAAATGGATTACAACGTGAATCGGTTTGCGACCACGTTTGAACCCTATGACTTAGCCGCGTTACGTTTTGGTTATGCCCGTGAAGTAGAAACGAAGGCCAACGAATTTGTGTCGCTCAAAGCGGAAGATGTCAAACGCCGTGACGAACTCGCCAAAGGGGTTGTTAATGGAGATACTCGATTTGGTGTGCTCTATAACATTGAGCAAAACAATAGCCTACGTCAGTATTCTTACTGCACTGATGAACATGTGTCCCTTAACAGCAACTGTAATCGTGGTGATGCAGGTAAAAACTTAGATGATATTAATCAGTTCTATATCGAGAAGTATTTTGATAGCTACGAGACCATGAACTTACGCCATAATCGTCAATCTTTATTTGAAGATCATAGCCTAAGTTACGCCATTAATCGTAAAGCTCAGTTTGATGAAATACGTCAATTCATTGAAGATGTGAGCTTTTTAGAGCAATTATTTGGTCTATCTGAAAACTTTTTCGCTGGTGAATGCGAACGATTGGCGGCGGCAGGTAGCGAGGCTTGGTATTGCGCGAATCAGCGGGCGATGAATCAGTCGGCAGATTTCTTCCTTAAGCTGGTGGGAGAAAATGATGCGACCCTCGATGTGACATACAAGCAAGCCGATGGCAGCGTGGCCTTAAGACAGCAGTATAATTTTGGCAAAGTGCTTGAACAATATCGTTTTAAAAGCGGCGATATGAAGGCGAAGTTTGAGCCAGGTGAGGTGATAAGTCAGTTCTCTGATTCTCCTGAAGCCTTGAAAGAGCTGATCATTAAATCGCAAATTAATCCTAAATTTCAGGATTTATTAACGGCGGATGTCAGCTTTTCGGGTCGCTTACTCAACGGTATTAAAACGCCTGCATCCTCACCTAACCATCCCTATGTGAATGAGCGCGACGTCTTGGGGGTGTGGCCAGATAAATTGTTAGCCGTGAGAGCCTTAGTATCACGTACCACCCCACGTAGTACATCGAGTCTTGGTTATAAAGCATTGGTTGATTTACCTAATGTGGGTCCGGTGTTCAAAGATATGTTGTGTAAGATGACCATGGGCGAAGGCCCAGGGCTAACTCGTGGTAATGCACCCCTCTTTACCGAAAGCTGTGGTGTGAGTGGTAAGCTCGATAGCTATTTGCCTTATTACACTGATTTTGCGCAACAAAGTATTGAGCCATTACCTAATTACGACCGTTCGGTATCACGTTACTTCCAATTCGATACTGTTAACGGGCAGCCAAAAGGTAAGAGTAATTTACTGCAGATGATATTACGTCAAGTGGTGCTTGCATCCGTGGACAGTGACTATCAAGGCGAGCAAAAAGCCAGGCTATGGCGTGAATACGTTGGTATTCGTTTAGCTGGCCCAGCATTGGCGACTCAAGCAGAAGTGACGGTAAATGGCCGAGTGTACGCGGCAACCGCAGAAAACACCTTAGCACTTGCGCTGATCAACCGAATTAAAGAGATGGAAACCTTTAAGACGCAAGCCGGGGAGGCCACGCTTGCCATCAAGTTAAACAATGGCACAGTAGGTGAGATCATTGATAGCCAGTTAAGTCGAGATCAGTTAGTGCTCAGTTACTTACCTGTGCTTGATTAAGTCACTTGAATCAAGATTAGCCGCACCCGCGGCTTTTTTAATACATAAACAAAAGGCCGCTCAGTGAGCGGCCTTATTATTCATGCAATCTTGTATGGCTTAAGACTTAGTGCGTTTCATGGCGGTAAAGAACTCTTCGTTAGTCTTGGTCATCGCCAATTTATCGATTAAGAATTCCATTGCGCTGACTTCATCCATAGGATTGAGGATCTTACGCAGGATCCACATTTTTTGCAGTTCTTCTTGAGTCGTGAGTTTTTCTTCACGACGGGTACCGCTGCGGTTGAAGTCAATGGCTGGGAACACGCGCTTTTCTGCCGCTTTACGTGACAAATGTAGCTCCTGGTTACCTGTACCTTTAAATTCTTCGTAGATCACTTCGTCCATCTTAGAACCCGTATCAACCAAGGCTGTGGCGATAATGGTCAAGCTGCCGCCGTGTTCGATGTTACGTGCCGCACCGAAGAAGCGTTTTGGACGGTGCAGGGCGTTGGCATCTACACCACCAGTTAACACTTTGCCCGATGATGGGATAACAGTGTTATAAGCACGGGCTAAACGGGTAATCGAATCGAGTAAGATAACGACGTCTTTCTTGTGCTCAACCAAACGTTTTGCTTTTTCAATCACCATTTCGGCAACTTGAACGTGACGGCTGGCTGGTTCATCGAAGGTTGATGCGATAACTTCGCCTTTAACGAGGCGTTGCATCTCAGTTACTTCTTCTGGGCGTTCGTCGATCAGTAATACCATCAACACCACTTCTGGGTTGTTGTAGCTGATGCTTTGAGCAATACCTTGGAGTAATAGCGTTTTACCGGCTTTTGGTGGTGCAACGATCAAACCACGTTGACCTTTACCAATTGGTGAGCATAAATCCAGAATACGCGCGGTAATATCTTCAGTTGAGCCGTTGCCGCGCTCCATACGCATACGTTCTTCTGCGTGGAGTGGGGTTAAGTTTTCAAAGAGGATTTTATTACGGGAGTTTTCTGGTTTATCGAAGTTAACTTCGTTGACTTTCAATAGAGCAAAATAACGCTCGCCTTCTTTTGGTGGGCGAATTTTACCAAAAATGGTATCACCCGTTCGCATGTTGAAGCGGCGAATTTGGCTTGGTGAGACATAGATGTCATCTGGACCAGCTAAATAAGAACCGTCTGAGCTGCGTAAGAAGCCGAAACCGTCTTGGAGTATTTCTAATACCCCACCACCGAAAATGTCTTCTCCACTTTTTGCGTGGGCTTTAAGGATTGAGAAAATAATGTCCTGCTTGCGAGCGCGGGCCATATTTTCGAGCTTCATATTTTCAGCTAGCGAGACTAGGTCAGAAATCGGCGTGTCTTTTAATTCAGTTAAGTTCATTTTGGGGGTCTTGTGTTACGCGACAAAGCTTACCGCGATCAATCAGTAAGGATGTAATTCAGGATAGTGATTGACGAGCGAGAAGAGGTTATTAGAAAGAATCTGGTTATTAAAGTAGCACTAACAAAGCGGGGCGTCCAGAAATTTAGGGAAATTCCGGCACAATTAATTTATAGCTTGTGCCGGAGGTCACTCATTACGACGTCAAATTAGATTTGAGCGTCGATAAACTCTTTCAATTGCGTTTTTGAGAGTGCGCCAACTTTAGTCGCGGCTAATTCGCCGTTCTTGAATAGCAGTAAAGTTGGGATGCCACGAACGCCATATTTCGCTGGAGAAACATTGTTTTGGTCAACGTTTAATTTAGCGATAGTCAAGCGACCAGCATATTCTTCAGACACATCGTCTAAAATTGGAGCGATCATTTTACAAGGACCACACCACTCGGCCCAGAAGTCTACCAATACTGGCAAATCAGACTTTAATACGTCGTTTTCGAAGCTGTCGTCACTCAGGTATATAATTTTATCGCTCATGATGTTCTCCAGTTTGGGTGCCATTGCTGGTTTGTTAATGGCTTACCATGTATATTGGGGCTGAAAAATAGCTTTTCAAGTTACCTTTTTACAATGTGGCTATTTCAAACGATCGAGTATCTTATTGCAACCTCAACAGGTAAGCTTGCGCTATGAGCGAAACACATCTATCTACCCAAAGGTTTGCCGACCTACCTCTACATCCTGAGGTTAAACAGGCCCTTGCCGAGAACGGCTTCGAATTTTGTACGCCGATTCAGGCGTTATCACTGCCTGTATTACTCCAATCAAAAGATATCGCAGGCCAAGCACAAACGGGCACTGGTAAGACAATGGCCTTTTTGGTCGCCACGTTTAATCATTTATTATCGACTCCCATACCTGAAGGTCGACTGATTAATCAGCCCCGCGCCATCATTATGGCCCCGACTCGCGAACTGGCGATTCAGATTGCCAAAGATGCGATTTTACTCGCCAAGCACACACACTTAAAGGTGGGTATTGTTTATGGCGGTGAAAGTTACGATGTGCAGCGTAAAGTATTAGATCAAGGTGTTGATATCTTGATTGGTACAACGGGTCGAATTATCGACTACGTTCGCCAAGGTATTATTGGCTTGAATTCAATTCAGGCTGTGGTACTTGATGAAGCCGATCGTATGTTTGATCTTGGTTTTATTAAAGATATCCGCTTCTTATTTAGACGTATGCCTGAGGCAAATCAACGTCTTAATATGCTATTTTCGGCAACCTTGTCCATGAAAGTACAAGAGCTGGCTTATGATCATATGAATGAGCCCGTTAAAGTTGAAATCGCCCCCGAAGAAAAAACCTCCAAAAACATCAAAGAAGAAATCTTCTATCCTTCCCAAGAAGAGAAGATGCGTTTGCTGTTGACCTTGATTGAAGAAGATTGGCCAGAAAAAGCCATTGTTTTCTCCAACACTAAGCACAGTTGTGAAACGCTTTGGTCTTGGCTTGAAGGTGACGGACATCGTGTGGGTTTATTAACGGGTGATGTGCCACAGAAAAAGCGTATTCGTATCCTTGAGCAATTTACCAGTGGCCAGCTAGATATATTGGTTGCTACTGATGTTGCGGCTCGTGGTTTACATATTTCTGACGTTTCACACGTGTATAACTATGATTTACCTGATGATTGCGAAGACTATGTTCACCGAATCGGTCGTACGGGTCGTGCGGGTAACAAAGGCATGTCGATAAGCTTTGCCTGTGAAGAGTACGCATTGAACTTGCCTGCAATCGAAAGCTATATCAATCATTCGATTCCAGTAAGTAATTACGACAGTGAAGCTTTACTGGCCGATATTCCTACGCCAGCGAAGATCCACCGTAAACACCCTAGCGGCACTCGAAACTTGCGTGATCGTTCAGGGGCAAGCCGGCCAGGTGCTCAACGCAGTGGTGCTCGCCCTCCTCGTCATGATAGGACACGTAGACATTCGTAAATGCCAACACCCGCTTATGCCGCTATAACATTAGGCTCAAATAGTTTTAATATGCTGATCGCCAAAACGCGTGGTGGTCAGCCGCATATTATTGCGAAATATAAACGCAAGGTGAGGCTCGCCGAAGGCATAGGCAACGATGGCAAATTAAGCCCCGATGTCATGCAGCGCGGCCTCGACTGTTTGAGTATGTTTGCCCAGATGTTGGTGCAACATAAGATTGAAGCAAACCATGTCGCTGTGATTGCTACCGCAACCCTTCGCAGTATTAGCAATGCCGATGAGTTTAATCGGCGTGCATTGCCACTCTTAGGTCATCCGATCGAAATTATCTCTGGTATGCGTGAAGCAGAGCTTATTTATCAAGGTATGGTGGCGACCACTTGTGGTCAAGGCCGTCGCTTAGTTATTGATATCGGTGGGGCGAGTACAGAGTTTATCATTGGCGATGGGCATCAAGTGCTGTTCAAAACCAGCTTGCCCTTTGGTAGCGTGACTTATAATCGCCAATTTTTCAGCAGTTTGCCGCTGCAGCAGTTAGATTTCGATGATGCTAAGCAGCAAGTGCTAACCGCATTAGCTGAGCATAGACAAACCCTACGTGATCTTGGTTGGCATTGTGTCGTTGGTGCCTCCGGGGCTGTACAGTCCGTGGTAGAAGTGCTACTCCACCGAGGGTTATCTGAAACTATCACACTCGATGTGCTTACTCAGTTGAAGGCTGAGATCCTCACTCAAGAAGATATTAGCTTAATGGGGATTGCTGGGCTTTGCAGCGAGCGAGCACCGACTTTTGCTGCGGGTGTCGCTATTTTATTGGCTTTGTTTGAGTTGCTGGGGATCGAGCATTTAGCCTTATCTGGCGGCGCGTTACGTGAAGGTGTTTTAGTGATGTTAGCTCAGCGTATTATTGACGAAGTCAGCTAATATTTTATTGAAACATGATAAAAACCAAAGGCCGCGATGCGGCCTTTATTGTTTGTATATTCTTTGTACTGTGTCGATTATTTCAATAAATCGGCGAGATCTTTTTCTAAGGAAACCGTTGGGCGTTCTACGATGCGGCCAACTTCTTTACCTTGCTGCAGTACAATAAAGGTTGGAATGCGGGTAAAGTCGTATTTTGCGGCTAAGCCTTCGGGATCTTTTTTCGTTCGGTCGACACCAATATAGGTCACTTTAATATTGGGATTAGTGACTTCTTCCATAATACGGATAAAGCGCGGCGTTTCCCGGTGACAATCTGGGCACCAAGTACCAATGATCACTACAATTTCTGTAGGTTCAGTGATGCTTTTAAGCGGGGTGATTGCAGTGGTATCGACTTGATAGGTTTTATACCCTTCAGCAAACTCATTGAGATCTGTGACTAAATGTTGTGCTTCTACTATGCCAGTTAAAATCACTTCTTGTTTCTCCTCACTGCAGGTCGCAATTAAACCCTGTTGTTGTTCTTCAAATCCACAGCCACCATTGGCTAGTACCTGACAACTAAAAAATAAGGCGGTAGTGGCTAGGAATGCCTTAACGTTATTGTGCATGATGCGCCCTCGAAATCGAAGAGAAAGAATGAAATTTGATTCAAACATTATTCTGGATACGATTAAAGCGATTAATTGATTTGCTGCAAGCAAGATCACGCATTGCTAATATCTATCAGCTTAACGATCACATAATTACATGTTTTTCGGAGTTAAGGCATTGAAAAAGTTCATCCCCGAATCGTGATTCGGGGACAGAACACATTGAGAGGATAAGGTAAATTGCTGGATTACTGAGCCAGAATTTTTTCAAGAATAGGCTTATTAGCCTCGGGGAAGTCGTAATTGGTTAAGTCGGTTTTAGTGACCCAAGCGATAAGCTGACCTTCGAGGCCTTGAGCTGTGCCGTTAAATTCTGTGACTGAATGGATATCGAGTAGCACTTGTTTATCGGGATAATCGAAACTCAACGCCATAAATGGCTGACTATCGGTGACATCGAGTGCAACTTCCTCTTTGAGTTCACGGATCAATGCCTGAGTGACTGTTTCGCCAGTCTCAACTTTACCGCCAGGAAATTCCCATTTCCCACCTTGATGTAAATGATCTGGGCGTTTTGCCAACAGAATTTCACCGGCCGAGTTAGTAATAATGCCGACGGCAACATGGATGCGTTTAGTCATAATATTTATCGATTAATGAGTGGGTAAAAGTAAGTGCATTAAAGGCTTGAGCTGAGTGATTCGTGTATAAACCCACAAATTACTCTTTAAAAAAATCGCCTTCATCGAGATCAAATTCATCAAATGCTTCTGGATCAAATTCGGCTTTGACTGGGATGACGTGTTTTTCTGACGCCCAATCGCCGAGGTCGATCAACTTACAGCGCTCGCTGCAAAAAGGTTTAAATGCAGATTGTGGCACCCACTCGACAGGGGCTTTGCAAATAGGGCAGTTAACGGTCAATGGCATAATTGTTCTCTTGGTTAACGGCGATAAAGCGGCCGCCAATACGAATGTCTTTCAGGCCATTAGTGTAAAGGCTTCATGCACAGGTAGCCAGTAAGAAATCAATTGAACGGTCGGAGTGGCGTTGTTGTTCAAACTGCACAAAATGGATAGCGAAACGGTTTTTATGGCCGCTAATCGTAGGATAACACCCGTGGGAAGCATCGACTTTAACCCTTACCAAAGCAAGTGCTTGGGCACTGTCACCTTGATAAAAGCCAGCATGGGCAACGGCATTGTCGTAATGGGCTGTACTGCGGGTGAGTTGGAGTAATAGTGTGATGGGGGTGAGCAAAGGTTCGAAATGCGCTATCCAAGAGCGATAATCGTGCTGTTTTTCTTCCCAAGGTTTAGATAGCCAATAATGCAGTTGTGGTAGGTCGAAGTTACAGCAAGCACCTGGCATGCCGAAGCGTTGTCGTAGTGCGGAAATAAATTTGTCTTGTTTTAATTGGCTGCCGAAGCGTTCAGGCTTTTGTAACGGTTCGCGGGCTTGGGTGAGGGCGTTGATATAGATATTGATTTGCTGGTGGTCGACGTGATCTAATTCTTGCCATTTGTTCAGTTGCAGCAAGTGCCGCTCAATATCTTTTAATACTTCATTGCGATAATCGCAGCGTTCAGACAATTCACAGAGGGAAAACAGCGGATAAAAACATCTATGTTGGTGGTCATTGCTTAGGTTACTTTGCAGCTGTTTATCGAGGTATTCGAGCCGCAAGTAGCTGCGAATTTTCTCGTTTAGGGGCTGTTCGTAAACTAATTTAGTCATGGGCGTTATGAGTACCAGATAGTTGTAAATAGCGTTGGTGCAATGCTAGCACCTCTCGTTTTAAGGTTGATATCTCTCCCTGATTATCAATAATGTCGTCGGCTCGGGCGAGTTTTTCGCTGCGGCTCAATTGGCTATTAATGATGTTATTTACTTGAGATACATCAACATTGTCCCTTTTTATGGTGCGGCTGATTTGCAACTCTGGCGAAATATCCACCACTAAAGTCCGATTGACTAACCTATCTAACCCGTTCTCAAATAGCAAGGGCACGACCATAATTACATAGGCTGAGGTTGCTTTTTCTACCTGCGCTAGCATTTCTTGGCGGATCATGGGGTGCAATAGCCGGTTTAACCATTCACGTTCTTCAGGGTGGCTAAATATCCGTTGCCGCAGTTTGGCGCGATCGAGTTCACCCTCAGGCGTTAACATCTCAATGCCAAAATGGCTAACGATAGTCTCAAGCCCTTTTGAACCCTGAGCGACAACGTCGCGGGCAACGATATCAGCGTCGACTAAGGTAATGCCTTCTGCGGCGAATAAATTGGCAACAGTCGTTTTACCGCTACCAATCCCACCCGTTAAACCAACAATAAATTTGGACATAAAACTCTCTTAAAAGCTATGAAGTACGCTACGCTGCTAGGACGGACTTCGTCCTTACAGTCTACGGAACGGGCTTCGCCCTTACGGTAAGCGAAGCGTTCAGTGAGTGAGCTTGCGAACGTTCCGTTATCCTTAAGTGAAGCCTGTTCTATAACGTACTTAAGTACCAGTCCACTATAGATTGACCCCATATTAGGGCTATCCAGCCTGCGGCAGCAATATAAGGCCCAAATGGGATGGGATTACCTTGTTTGAGGCGTTTACTGACAATCATAGTGATACCGACGACAGCTCCGACTAAGGACGAAAGTAAAATGACCAGCGGCAGCATTTGCCAGCCGAGCCAAGCACCGAAAACGGCGAGCAGTTTAAAGTCCCCATAGCCCATGCCTTCCTTGCCAGTGAGGATCTTAAATAGCCAAAAAATGGACCACAAGCTTAAATAGCCAGCTGCCGCACCGATAACGGCATCGGTTGGGCTCGCAAAGGTATGATTTAGATTGATGATCAAGCCGAGCCAAAGTAACGGTAACGTCATTTGATCTGGCAGCAGCATCTCATCAAGATCGATACCAGTAAGGGCGACAAGTACAAATGTCAGTATGCTCGCAAAGACAAATTGCCAGCTTGGACCAAAGTGCCACGCTAAAGTCGCAACAAGTAGCCCTGTGATGAATTCAATTATTGGGTAGCGGGCGGAAATGGGGGCGTGACAGGCGGCGCATTTTCCCTTGAGCATTAACCAGCCGAATACAGGTAAATTATGCCAAGGTTTAATCGACGTTTTGCACTTAGGGCAGGCTGAGCCCGGCACCACGAGATTATATTTTTCGGGGAAGCTATCTATAGGTGTATTGAGTTTATCAATACCGATTTTTGTGACTATCTCAGCGTGGTATTCCTGCAAATACTGATTACATTCTTGCTGCCATTCCCGTTTCATCATCACAGGAAATCTGTGGATCACTACGTTTAAAAAACTGCCTATGGTGGCGGCAAAAATAAAGCTTAGCGTAATAAAGAGCCAAGGACTCTGATCAAAAGAGTGGCCCAAAAGAGAGATAAATTCTGACATTTAGTTTTCTTATTTTATTTGAATCGAATGAATTAACTGACGATTTTACCCATTTGGAAGATAGGAAGATACATAGCGACAATTAACCCGCCGACCACAGTACCTATGACTACCATCATAATAGGTTCAATTAGGCTTGATAAACCATCAACCGCATCGTCTACCTGCATTTCATATATGGTTGAGACTTTATTGAGCATGTTATCCAGCGAGCCGGATTCTTCGCCTATCATCACCATCTGCACTAGCATATCGGGGAAAAGCCCTGTGGTTTGCATCGCGACATTCATTTGCATCCCCGCCATTACCTCTTGGCGAATATTCAATATGGCTTTGCGATAAACTGCATTACCCGATGCGCCAGCGGCGGATTCTAAGCCATCAATTAACGGCACACCTGCAGCAAATGTGGTAGCTAAGGTGCGGGCGAAACGAGCCATAGCCCCTTTGTGTAAAATCGGTCCAATGGCAGGGATTTTTAGCACGGCTTCGTCTACTCTATCTCGCACCATTTGCGAGTTTCGATGTGCTCGTACAAACAAAAATACGCCGCCAACAATAGCGGCTAAAAAGATGTACCAAGAGGATTGTAAGCCGCGGGAAATATGCAGTACCAGTTGCGTAAAGGCGGGTAGTTCTGCACCAAAGCCCTTAAAAATTTCCTCGAATTGAGGTACGACAAAGAGTAATAACAATGTCGTGACTAAAAGCGCGACTATGACGACCGCTGCAGGATAGAACATGGCTTTCTTAATTTTTGATTTGAGCGCTTCCGTTTTTTCTCTGTAGGTTGCGACGCGATCGAAAACCAAATCGAGTGAACCTGAGTGCTCACCTGCGGCGACTAAGTCTACATAAAGTTCGTCGAAGTAACGTCTATGGGGGCGCATGGCATCGGATAAGGGAATACCCGATTGAATGTCGGTTAAAATAGTACCCAGTAATTCCCGCATTTTAGCTTTTTCATGGCCACGGCCGAGTAGTTCAAATGTCGTTACCAAAGGAACGCCTGCCGCCAACATAGTCGCGACTTGACGGGTCATCATTGCTATATCCATAGGGGTGATATTGGCTTCACCTAACTTAAATAGCGGAGAGGACTGCTTACGAACGCTCTTAGGGTTTACTCCTTGGGATTTAAGCTGACTACGGATTTCGGCTGCGGTTGCACCTCTAAGTTCGCCTGCCGTTTTTTTGCCGTCGCGATTTACGCCTTTCCATTCGAAGGTATAGATTTTGGGCTGGCTTTTTTGCTCGTTTTTCTTAGTTCGAGACTTTCTTGTTGTCGTTGCCGTAGCCATAAATTATCCCTGTAAATAAATCGTTCTAGATTTCTAGTTAACTGAACGCTGTGCTAGCGAAATAGTTTGGACTCTAAGATTCAAATATACGAGTAGTAATACGGTATTGCCTAAATTTTAGATATAAAAGATTGGATTTAGCCAAAACTGGTGACGCGATTGACTTCTGCAATACTAGTTACGCCGTGAATCACTTTCAATAATCCTGATTGCCGTAAATCACGCATCCCTTGCGCTTTAGCTTGGGAGGCGATTTGTAAGGAGTTACCGCCTTCCATGATAGTACGCGCTATTTCATCGGACATCTTCATCACTTCGTAAATACCAACCCGGCCTTTGTAGCCGCCGGAGCAATGCTCGCAGCCCACAGGTTTAAAGGTGGTAAAACCTTGTGTAATTTGTGCTTGGGCAAAACCTAAACGTAATAGTTCATGCTCAGGGATGATTTCAGCTTGCTTACATTCGGGGCAAAGTCGACGTGCCAAACGCTGGGCAATAATCAGGTTAACTGAGCTGGCGATGTTATAACCTGGTACACCCATATTGATTAAACGAGTCAAGGTTTCGGCAGCCGAGTTTGTGTGCAAGGTTGATAACACTAAGTGTCCCGTTTGTGCCGCTTTAATGGCAATTTCGGCGGTTTCAAGATCGCGAATTTCACCCACCATCACCACATCGGGATCTTGGCGTAGGAATGAACGTAAAGCGGAGGCGAAAGTGAGGCCGGCTTTTAAGTTAATGTGAACTTGGTTTACGCCCTCAAGGTTTATTTCTACCGGATCTTCGGCGGTAGAAATATTACGCTCTTCGGTATTAAGAATATTTAACCCTGTATAGAGGGAGACGGTTTTACCTGAGCCAGTAGGACCGGTCACTAAAATCATCCCTTGGGGTTTTGCCAACATCTCAAGATAGAGTTTTTCTTGGTCAGGCTCGTAGCCAAGCTTTTCAATGCCCAATTGTGCGGAGGATGAATCCAAAATCCGCATTACAATTTTTTCGCCCCACAGGGTCGGCAAAGTGCTTACCCGAAAGTCGATGGACTTAGTGCGGGAAAGTTTCATCTTGATTCGGCCGTCTTGTGGCACGCGGCGTTCGGCGATATCAAGTTTCGACATTACCTTTAATCGCGCCGATAAACGATTTGCAAGGCTAATAGGGGGTTCGGAAACTTCGTGGAGAATACCGTCGATGCGAAAACGAATGCGGTAGCGCTTCTCATAGGGTTCAAAGTGTAAATCCGAGGCTCCTTTACGAATCGCATCGGTTAGAATTTTATTGATATAGATAACAATAGGTGCATCATCGCTACTCTCACCCGTTGACTCTTCATTGCGTCTGTCGGTATCTGTTATTTCAATATTGGCTAAAGCCGCTTCATCCATACCGCCTAAATCTAGGCCGCTAATATCTACTTCGAGAATTTTCTCCAGTGCTTTGGCTAGTTTATCTTCTTCAACTAGAATCGCTTCGGCGTGCAAGCCTGCACTAAATTGGAAATCTTCGAGGGCAGCAATATTGGTCGGGTCGGATGTGCCTATATAGAGGCGATTTCCCCGTTTAAATAGCGGTAAGCAGCGGTGCTTTTCAATCAGTTTTTTATTGAGGAAGTCCTCAGGAATCGAAGCAAGATCAAATTCATTGAGATCGAGTAGTGGGGTGCCATATTCCTCGTAGCACAGTTCAGCAATAGCACGTGCTGAAACCAGTTTACTTTGTACTAAAGTGCTGACTAACGCTTGCTTATTCTGACGGGATTTTGTGATGGCGTTAGCCATCTGCTCTTCATTAAGCAGGCCCTTACGAATAAACAGGGTCGATAAACCTAAATGAAGGCCAGTTGTGGGCATTTTTAAAACCTAAACTAATGAAAGATTAAATGGCAGCAGTGCTGCCATTTATTATAGATATACTTGCTAAACTATAAGCCTGCACCAGCAGTACATTGTTCTAATGTCGCCCCCGCACCTGCGCTAACAATGGCGTATGTAACTCTACCTTCAGGAGATATAGTTGCAGTAAGTGTACATGAACCTTCCGCAAAAACTAACGTCCCACCAATTCCTTCGGCAGTCAGTTCGGTTAACGACATTCCGGGGGAAGCAGCAACATCAGCTGGTAAAGTATCGCAACTAATACCTGATTGCGTACATGTAACAGCTTTAGTTGTATATGATGCAATAGCTTTCATGGCTGCACCACCATGAGCCGAACCAACATAATCACGATAAGCTGGCAATGCTACAGCTGCCAAAATACCGATAATGGCGACTACGATCATCAGTTCGATCAGAGTAAAACCCTGAGCTTGTTTCTTTAAATTCATGGCCTTCATTTTTCTCTCCAGCTAACTATTTAGTGACTTACTGTGGTTGAATAGAGTGTTTAACCTAACCGCTGTTTTACTCTATAAATTGTTTTATCTCATCAAACTTTATTACTCATTTATGTCAATAAAATCATTTATATGATCTATGTAACATTAACAGTACACCGATGATCTTGAATGACCCATGTGTAATGACTCATGCTGATTTATCCAAGCTCGCTTTGCTAAATTAGCACTAAGTTAATGCTGGGTTAGCACTTGTTTGAATAAATTGTTTCGGCAACCGCACCTTAGGCTAACGTTTTCAAAAATATGCCTCTCAAAAAACGTGAACTAGACAATTTTAAAAAGAATCCCAGTGCTGACCTTAGGTGAGGTTGACCAAACGGCCATCTCGCCTTGGTAAAAGTTAGTACAAAGTTAGGTAAAAGGAAACAAAAATTAAGTATAAAGTACTAATAAAGTGTTGTTTTTGTATAAAAGGCTAACTTATCGACAGGTTAGGTTATAACAACTTTTTGACAATGTCAGTTTAGCTGGCGTGTCTCTCTATGTTGTCAAATTGGTGACATAAAATGGTGACGGGGTGAGTGCATCGTGAGGGGGAATGCTGAGTATGATAGTGCAGGCAGGATTTCGCATTTGGTTTGCAGGAACCCTACAAAACAAAGGCATTTCGCCTTAATATTTTATGAGTGGAATGTGCTTACGGTACTTTGCGAGAACATTCCACTGCCAGTTATTAACATCTAGCGGTTTTAAGCTTTTAATCTGAGTGATAAATCTAAGGCGCGAACATGCTTAGTGAGTGCGCCAACTGAGATATAGTCCACCCCTGTTTTGGCGAATTCGGCTAAGGTATCTAAGGTGACATTACCAGAGACTTCGAGCTTAGCGCCGGCGCCTTTAGCCTTATATTGATTGTTCATTTCAACCGCTTCGACCATCTTAGTGATGTCGAAGTTATCTAACATTATGATATCTGTGCCAGAGTCGAGTGCTAAGGCGAGCTCTTCGAGTGACTCAACTTCGACTTCAACGGGTTTATTCGGGTACAAACTGCGGGCGGTATCTACGGCTTGGCGAATACCGCCACAGGCCATAATGTGGTTTTCTTTAATCAAAAAAGCATCATATAAACCAATGCGATGGTTTTTTCCGCCGCCGCAGGTGACGGCATATTTTTGTGCCGTGCGTAGGCCTGGAATCGTCTTGCGAGTATCCAACAAGCGAGTGTGAGTCCCCGCCAGTTTATCGACATAATGTTTGGTTAAGGTGGCAACACCAGAAAGTGTTTGAATAAAGTTCATTGCCGTGCGTTCGCCAGTGAGAATAGCGCGCGCAGGACCTGATAATTCACATAATAGCTGGTTGGGTAATACTAGATCGCCATCATCCACATGCCAATGCAGTGCGACTTCGCCACCGAGTTGGTTAAAAACCTGCTCTGCCCATGCTTTACCACAAAAAACGCCTTCTTCACGGGTGATTAAAGTGGCTTCAGCGTACTTATCGGCGGGGATCAACATTGCTGTGATGTCGCCATAAGCGATGGCTTTGGTTTGATCGTTGATTTCGGTGCCACCTAAGTCTTCACTGAGGGCGGATTTTACTGATTGGCGGATATCGTTTTCTAACATAAGTGGAGTCCTTGCATTACGGCCTACTTGCATTTTAGGTTAAGATTACCACGGCCTTAGGTCCCACGGAACAGGTTGGAAGATTGAGCAAAAGGAGTAAGCTGCAGCCTTATTTGAATTGAGAGTGGATGGTTTGTTCCATGATCTCAATATTAAAAGATAGCTCAGTCAGTAAGTTCCGTGTGCAGGGTTTCTTCTTTGCTTGGAGGAATACTGTTAGAGTAAGGCGGTATATGTGGCATAGAGGATAAGCTCATAATGCGGTTTGATTCGGGTTGGTGTGATAGTGCGAGGCGTTGTGAGTCGCCACATTTTAATCAACGTCCCTTGAATGAAGTGAGTTTGTTAGTGATCCACAATATTAGTCTGCCCGCAGGCTGCTTTGGATTACCTTACATTGATCAATTATTTCAAGGGTGTTTAGATACTAATGCCGATTCCAGCTTTGCACCGCTCAAGGGCTTACAAGTGTCGGCGCACTTTTTGATCCGCCGCAATGGCGAGCGTGTCCAATATGTAAGCTGTAATGACAGGGCTTGGCATGCTGGGGTGTCTCGTTATGGTGAGAGAGAGAATTGTAATGATTTTTCCATTGGTATTGAACTGGAAGGCACAGATACTGAGCCTTACACTCCTGAGCAATATCAGTCACTCATCGAGTTAACACAAGCCCTACTGGTAGAATATCCATTGCTGAGTATTGAACGGATTGTGGGTCATTGTGATATTGCGCCAATGCGGAAAACGGACCCTGGGCAAAGTTTTAATTGGGAAGGATATTTAGGCAAGTTAAAGGAATATATTTAGGCGTTGTGCTCTTAGTTAATCACTTAACTTTTTGGATTTTAGACGTATTCCATATAAACCTAGACTATTTATGGACAAATTATAGAGGTACACCCATGGCATTATTTTCACTCTTGGTCGCCATTTTAGTGGAGCGACTTAAATTTCTTCCTTCATCATGGCAATTTGATCGTTTACTGCAATCCTATCAGGCAACATTTTTTGGTGATAAAGCATCACTGACAAGCGTGATGATGGCGTTGGCGTTAGTGCTACCAGCCTTGTTGGTATATGTTTTATCTTGGTTAGTGGCGGGAATGTTTTGGGGCTTATTAAGTTTAGCTCTATGGATTGTTGTGGCAGTGGTTTGTTTTAACCATCAGAAACAGCGTGATATTTTCAAAAAATATATGCAAGCGGCTTGTCGCTCAGATGTCCAAGCTTGTTACCATTATGCCGCTGAACTCGATTGTAGCGAGTGTTTAGATGCTGTATCCGAGAAAGACCTAGGTGCCAAAGTGGGGCAAAGTGTTGCTTGGATTAACTATCGTTATTATGGTGCCGTGGCGCTGTTTTTCATTTTTTTAGGTCCAGTCGGTGCGGTACTGTATTGCACGGTACGTTTTTATGCCGAAGAGAATGCCCGTAAATCTCTAGAGCTACCCTTAGTCAACGAAGTGATTACGATACTGGATTGGTTACCGAGCCGGATTTTCGCCTTTGGTTATGCCTTAAGTGGTCAATTTAGTGAAGGTTTAGCGGCGTGGCGCCGTAATGGATTGGCCTTAAATGTGAGCGCTCGCACTGTGGTTGCTGAAACGGCATTAGCGGCACAACCTTTACCTGAGGTCGCAAGTGCACCTATATGTGTACAATCAACCTTAGCATTATTAGTGCTCAGTAAACGTAACTTTACACTTATTGTTGCAATACTTTCATTACTGACCATTTTCGGATTGGTGAGCTAAAAGAAGGATGCTTCGCTGTTAGAATCGAGAACGCTTCGCTGCTAGGGCGTCGTAGTGCTCCTTCTAGTCTAGAATCTAGAGCCTAGAATCTATCCGCTGCGCTTTTTGCAGCGCCTAGTAGGGCGAAGCCCGTGCTTTTGTCAAATGGTCTGACCCCATAAACATTTTTTTCCGCTATGCTCTCTCTTCGTGAGTGCTTTTGATCGAGATCGCTTTTAAGGAGTGATCTTCAATCTGGACATCAAAACGCTGATTTGATAAAGTGCGCTCACTCAAAAAAATTGGTAAGACCAATTTACAACGGAGCTGAGCGCCTGATGGCCTATAGTAAAATTAATCAGCCAAAAATTTCTGACGTGATCATGGCGCAATTAGAGCAAATGATCTTAGAGGGGAGTTTACAGCCCGGTCAGAAGTTACCGCCTGAACGCGAACTGGCGATCCAGTTTGAAGTGTCTCGACCTTCTTTGCGTGAAGCTATTCAAAAGCTTGAGGCAAAAGGACTGTTAATGCGCCGCCAAGGCGGTGGTACTTATGTCAAAGAACAACTCTGGCAGACCCTTGCCGATCCTATTGTTGAACTGATGAATTCAGATCCAGAGAGTCAGTACGACTTACTGGAGTTCCGCCATGCCACCGAAGGCATGATGGCCTATTTTGCGGCCCTGCGTGGTACCGACGCCGATATGCAAAATATCAAGCGTATGATCCTCGAGGTGGAAGCCGCCACCGATATCGAACAAAAAGCTGCTGCGATTGTGCGTTTTTATCGTGCTGTGGCGGAAGCGTCACATAACGTGGCTATGTTACACCTCGTTCTTAGTTTAACCCCTGTGCTGCATCAAAATGTGGCGCAAAACCTGGAGCTTTTAAGCCGCCGCGAAGAAGCTTCTACTATGGCTAACGATCACAGACGGGCCTTGCTCGCTGCCATCGTTCGTCGTGATCCCGACGCCGCCAGAGAAGCCTCGAATGAACACTTAAGTTACATCGAAGAGGTGATGTTATCTGTGCGGGAAGAAGATAGCCGGTTGCAGCGAAGCTTGCGCCGTTTAAAGAGTGGCGCTTAAGTTCTGTGATTTAGCTGCCAGCTAAATCGGAATATGCCGCAAACACCATTCATTATCATGTATATAGAGAAGGACAGTGTCATGTCTGAAGATATGCTACAAGACGTAGATCCGTTAGAGACTCAGGAATGGGTTGATGCCCTGCAAGCCGTGTTGGAACAGGAAGGCCCAGAGCGCGCGCATTTTTTACTAGAAAAGCTGATCGATAAAGCGCGTCGTAATGGCACTCACTTGCCTTATAACGCCACAACGGCTTACCTGAACACTATCCCTGCGGGTCAAGAGCCGCACATGCCTGGCAACCAAGAGATGGAACGTCGCATTCGCGCCATCATCCGTTGGAACGCTTTAGCTATGGTGCTTCGTGGTTCTAAGAAAGATTTAGAATTAGGCGGCCATATTTCAAGCTTCGCCTCAAGTGCGACTATTTATGACGTATGTTTTAACCACTTCTTCCGCGCACCCAATGAAAAAGACGGTGGCGATTTAGTGTATTTCCAAGGCCATATCGCCCCTGGTATTTATGCGCGTTCATTCTTAGAAGGTCGCTTAAGCGAAGACCAACTGGCTAACTTCCGTCAAGAAGTGGATGGCAAGGGTCTGTCTTCATACCCACATCCAAAACTGATGCCGGATTACTGGCAATTTCCAACCGTTTCTATGGGCTTAGGTCCTATCCAAGCGATTTATCAGGCGCGTTTCCTGAAATATCTGACTGACCGTGGTCTGAAAGATTGTTCAGCACAAACCGTTTACTGTTTCTTAGGTGACGGTGAGTGTGACGAGCCAGAAGCCTTAGGTGCGATTGGTTTAGCGGCCCGTGAAGAATTAGATAACTTAGTCTTCATCGTTAACTGTAACTTACAGCGTCTTGATGGCCCTGTACGTGGTAACGGTAAGATCATCCAAGAACTTGAAGGCGAATTCCGCGGCGCAGGCTGGGAAGTCGTTAAAGTGATTTGGGGTCGTTACTGGGATCCATTATTAGCCCGTGATACAAGCGGTAAGTTACTGCAGTTAATGGAAGAAACCGTTGACGGTGAATACCAAAACTGTAAAGCCAAAGGTGGCGCTTATACTCGCGAACACTTCTTTGGTAAGTATCCTGAAACGGCAGAAATGGTTGCTAACATGTCAGATGATGACATTTGGCGCTTAAACCGTGGCGGTCATGATCCAGTGAAAGTGTACGCTGCCTTAGATCACGCACAAAAAACCAAAGGTCGCCCAACGGTGATTTTAGCTAAAACCGTAAAAGGTTATGGCTTAGGTGATGCGGGTGAAGGTAAAAACATCGCTCACAACGTGAAGAAAATGGGTATCGAGTCTATCCGTTACTTCCGCGATCGTTTCAATATTCCGATCCCAGATGACCAGTTAGAAGATCTGCCTTTCTATCACCCAGGTCCAGATTCTGAAGAAGTGAAGTACATGATGAGCCGTCGTGAAGCGCTGCATGGTAGCGTGCCACAACGTCGTCAAAAGTTCACTGAAGAGATGGAAGTGCCGTCACTGAAGATTTTTGATTCGATTTTACAGGGCTCTAACGGCCGTGAAATTTCATCGACTATGGCATTCGTTCGTGTTCTGACAGCTCTGCTGAAAGACAAGAAAATTGGCAAAAATATTGTGCCAATTATTCCTGACGAAGCTCGTACTTTCGGTATGGAAGGTTTGTTCCGTCAAGTGGGTATTTATGCTCACGAAGGCCAAAAATATATTCCGCAGGATTCTGACCAAGTTGCTTACTACCGTGAAGATAAAACCGGCCAAGTATTGCAAGAAGGGATTAACGAACTCGGCGCTATGTCTTCATGGGTATCAGCAGCGACGAGCTACTCAGTCAACGATACACCTATGATTCCGTTCTACATCTACTACTCAATGTTCGGTTTCCAACGTATTGGTGACATGGCTTGGGCAGCGGGTGATATGCGTGCTCGTGGTTTCTTAGTCGGTGGTACTTCAGGTCGTACAACGCTTAACGGCGAAGGTTTACAGCATCAAGATGGTCATAGCCACGTATTGGCGAACACTGTCCCTAACTGTATTACTTACGATCCAACCTACGGCTACGAAATCGCCGTTGTGGTACAAGATGGTATCCGTCGTATGTACGGCGAAAATCAAGAAGATATCTTCTACTACTTGACCACAATGAACGAAAACTATGAGCAACCAGCCATGCCAGAAGGTGCGGAAGTGGGCATAGTGAAAGGTATCTATAAGTTAGAAACGGTTGCGGGCTCAGGTAAAGGCAAAGTGCAGTTAATGAGCTGTGGCACTATCCTTGAACAAACCCGTAAAGCGGCGCAAGCACTGGCGAAAGACTTCGGTATTACTGCCGACGTATTTAGCGTAACTAGCTTCAACGAATTGACTCGCGATGGTCAAGCCGCTGAGCGTTGGAACATGCTGCACCCAACCGAAACGCCAAAACAAGCCTATATCAGCCAAGTGATTTCAAGTGATGCACCTGCAATCGTCGCGACTGACTATATGAAGATTTACGGCGAACAGTTACGTGCTTATATTCCTACCGATTACAAAGTGTTAGGTACTGACGGTTTCGGTCGTTCAGACAGCCGCGAGAATCTGCGTCACCACTTCGAAGTGGACGCTAAGTTCATCGTGATTGCGGCACTGAAATCACTGGTTGATCGCAAAGAGCTGCCTGTCGATGTGTTAGCAAAAGCCATTAAAGAATATGGTATCGACGCTGACAAGATCAATCCACAGTACGCGTAAGAGGCAATGAAAATGGCTGAATTAAAAGAAGTTTTTGTTCCTGATATCGGCGGCGATGAAGTGCAAGTGATCGAAATTTGTGTGGCTGTGGGTGATACCTTAGCTGCAGAAGAATCGATTCTTACCGTCGAAAGCGACAAGGCGACTATGGATATTCCAGCGCCTTTCGCCGGTGTTTTAGCCGAATTGAAAGTGGCTGTGGGCGATAAAGTATCTGAAGGTACTTTGATTGCTATGATGCAAGCGGCGGGCGCGGCAGCAGCCGCTCCGGCTCCAGTTGCAGCACCCGCTCAGGCGGCACCAGCATCTGCACCAGTTCAAGCGGCTCCTGCCCCTGTGGCTGCTGCTCCTGCTATGGGCGCAACCAAAGTGGTTGAAGTCACTGTGCCAGATATCGGTGGCGACACTGATGTATCGGTTATCGAAGTCCTGGTTGCTGTCGGTGACAAGATTGAAGTTGATAGCGGTTTAATTACCCTAGAAACAGACAAAGCGACGATGGACGTGCCATCACCTTTCGCGGGTGTGGTTAAAGACGTTAAAGTTGCGGTTGGCGATAAAGTGTCGCAAGGCTCTTTAGTCATCATGCTTGAAGTGGGCGGTGCTGCACCTGCTGTGGCTCCAAGCGTTAGCGCGGCAGCTGCAACTGTGGCTCAAGCTGCTCCTGCCGCTACGGTAGCGCCAGTGGCTACTGCACCAGCGGCAAGTGTGGTTGCGGTAAAAGAAATTCAAGTGCCGGATATTGGCGATGCCAGCAATGTCGATGTGATCGAAGTGCTTGTGTCTGTCGGTGATGAAATCACTGCCGACCAAGGTTTGATTACGCTTGAAACTGACAAAGCCACCATGGAAGTGCCAGCGCCATTTGCCGGTAAACTGCTGTCTTTGACTGTTAAAGTGGGTGACAAGGTTTCTCAAGGTAGCGTCATTGCGACGATTGAGACGACTTCTGTTGCAACAGTAAGTGCTCCAGCACCTGCTGCACAAGCGGCGGCTCCTGCTCCAGTGAGCGTGGTGCCCGTTGCAGCTCCAACACCAGCAAGCCGTCCTCCAGTACCCCATCACCCAAGCGCAGGTACACCTGTGTCTACTGGTGCGGTACATGCGTCTCCTGCTGTACGTCGTTTAGCCCGTGAGTTTGGTGTCGACTTGACCCAAGTGACAGGTTCTGGCCGTAAAGGTCGCATCATGAAAGAAGACGTACAGGCGTATGTTAAATACGAACTGTCGCGTCCGAAAGCGACTGCGGCAACTTCTGTTGGTTCAGGTAATGGCGGCGGTCTGCAAGTGATTGCAGCACCTAAAGTTGATTTCAGTAAGTTTGGTGAAGTGGAAGAGATTCCATTAAGCCGTATCCAGAAGATTTCTGGCCCTAACTTACACCGCAACTGGGTGACTATCCCTCACGTGACTCAGTTCGATGAAGCTGATATCACTGAAATGGAAGAGTTCCGCAAGCAGCAAAACGATGTAGCGGCGAAGAAAAAAGCCGATTACAAGATCACGCCTTTAGTGTTTATGCTGAAAGCTGTGGCTAAAACGTTGCAACAGTTCCCTGTGTTCAACTCGAGCTTAAGCTCTGATGGCGAATCACTGATCCAGAAAAAGTATTTCCACATCGGTGTGGCGGTTGATACGCCAAACGGTTTGGTTGTGCCAGTCGTGCGTGACGTGGATAAGAAAGGCATTATCGAGTTATCTCGTGAACTGGCTGATATCTCTATCCGTGCCCGTGATGGCAAGCTGAAATCTGCTGATATGCAAGGTAGCTGTTTCACCATTTCAAGTTTAGGTGGTATTGGCGGTACGGCGTTTACGCCTATCGTGAACTACCCAGACGTGGCGATTTTAGGTGTGTCTAAATCTGAAATTAAGCCTAAGTGGAATGGTAAAGAGTTCGAACCTAAATTGATGTTGCCGCTGTCACTGTCATACGATCACCGCGTGATCGATGGTGCCATGGCTGCACGTTTTAGTGTAACGCTGTCAGGAATTCTGTCCGATATTCGTACTTTGGTTCTGTAAGCATATAAGGCTGCTCATCTTGAGCAGCCTTTTGTTTATTGTGATCAGTATCAAACACAGGTTAAAATGCGCCCACCTTACGCGCTGGCGCATTTTCGGTTGGCAGGATAGCTCCTCCAACGGATTGAATGAGAATTAGAGGAAAACATGAGTAACGAAATCAAAACTCAGGTAGTGGTATTAGGTGCAGGTCCTGCAGGTTATTCTGCGGCTTTCCGTGCTGCTGACTTAGGTCTGGAAACCATCATAGTTGAACGTTTTAGCACTTTAGGTGGCGTGTGTCTTAACGTGGGTTGTATCCCATCTAAAGCCTTACTGCACGTTGCTAAAGTTATCGAAGAAGCCAAAGCGGTTGCCGCTCACGGTGTGGTCTTCGGCGAGCCAACTATCGATTTAGATAAGTTACGTGGCTTTAAAGAAAAAGTCATTGGCCAATTAACTGGCGGATTGGGCGGCATGTCCAAAATGCGTAAAGTTAACGTGGTTAACGGTTTTGGTAAATTCACTGGCCCTAACACGCTAGAAGTGACTGCTGAAGATGGCACTGTGACTAAAGTGACTTTCGAGCAAGCGATCATTGCAGCGGGTTCTCGCCCAATCAAACTGCCATTTATTCCGCATGAAGATCCACGTATTTGGGATTCGACTGACGCATTAGAACTGAAAGAAGTTCCAGGCAAGTTGTTAGTGATGGGCGGCGGTATTATCGGTCTAGAAATGGGTACTGTGTACGCATCTTTAGGCAGCCAAATCGACGTGGTTGAGATGTTCGACCAAGTGATCCCTGCGGCTGATAAAGATGTGGTTCGCGTATTTACTAAGCAAATCAAGAAGAAATTCAACCTGATCCTTGAAACTAAAGTCACAGCGGTCGAAGCCCGTGAAGACGGTATCTATGTTTCTATGGAAGGTAAGAGCGCGCCAACTGAAGCCGTTCGTTACGATGCCGTATTAGTGGCTATTGGCCGTGCACCTAATGGTAAGTCGTTAGATGCTGAAAAAGCAGGTGTTAACGTTGATGAGCGTGGCTTTATCAAGGTTGATAAGCAACTGCGTACTAACGTACCGCACATCTATGCAATTGGTGACATCGTTGGTCAACCTATGTTGGCTCACAAAGGCGTGCACGAAGGCCACGTAGCGGCTGAAGTTATCGCTGGCATGAAGCACTACTTCGATCCAAAAGTCATCCCATCAATTGCTTATACTGACCCTGAAGTCGCTTGGGTTGGTTTGACTGAGAAAGAAGCGAAAGAGCAAGGTATTGCTTACGAAACCGCAACTTTCCCATGGGCTGCAAGTGGTCGTGCGATTGCGTCAGATTGTTCTGAAGGTATGACTAAGCTGATTTTCGACAAAGACACTCACCGCGTGATCGGTGGTGCTATTGTGGGTGTTAACGGCGGCGAGCTGTTAGGCGAAATCGGTCTAGCGATTGAAATGGGTTGTGATGCTGAAGATTTAGCATTAACCATTCACGCTCACCCAACACTGCACGAATCAGTCGGCTTAGCGGCTGAAATGTACGAAGGTTCTATTACTGATTTGCCAAACCCAAAGGCAAAGAAAAAGTAATTTAGCTGTCGATTAAAAAAGCGCTCACTTGAGCGCTTTTTTATTGCCTGTATTTTTTTGTAACTTTTATGTAAACAAGCGGATGAATTGAAGGGATTGAGCTGCTACAGTACAGTTATACCCAAGCGACCTCAAAATACGAGTTTCAGAGCGCCCAGGGTGCTTCAATTCAAGGCGCATCAATGAAAAAATGTGGCCACCTTTTGAATTGATGCAACACGGAAGTGGAGTGCCCTGGGTGCTCCGTCCCGGCGGGTTTTAACGCACTTTATGCGGTGTTGGCTATTTTTGACTTAGCCCACTAGGCCTGCAAATAGCCGTCTTGCCTAAAGTGCGTTAAATTCCCGCTGAATGCTGCATTTTGAGGTGGTTTGGGTATATGTATGAAGTAAGTTGTCACATGCAAACAAAAATAATTAGAACAATTCTGACATGTTTCATCCTTTCACTGATTAGCGTCCATTCGGCTTGGGCGGGCGGCTTTGTGCAGCGTGTTTTTACCGATAGAGACGGTTTAGCTGTCACCAGCATCCGAGGTTTAGCCTTAGATGACTATGGTTTTGTATGGGCAGCGACTGAGCAGGGCTTGTATCGGGTCAGTAATTCTAAGGTGCGGCGCATTGATAAAATTGGCACGGAATCACGGCTTGCGGATGACTTTTTAACGACAGTGGTAAACATCGACCGAGACAAGTTATTGGTCAGCACCAATGCCGCGATTTACCTTTACGATATAGTACAAAATCAATTTACCGCGTTTGGTTCTCCCTATCTATTCCCGCAGTTTCCAGGTGGTGCGCTGATATCGGCAGCCCGCAAGAATAGCAAAACATGGCGATTATTAATTGATAATGGTCAGATCTATGAGTTTTCCCCTTCAAAGTCTGAACTGCGCCTTATCACCCAATTAGCTGTTAATCGCGACCTTCCTTGGCGCAAGTTATTGCTTATGCCCAATGGACACATGTTGGTTGCGGGGCAGTTGCAACTAGAGCTCCTCGATAACAAGGGCGAACGGCTGTTCCAATACCCTTGGACCGAATCTATGGGCAGTATTCTCGATATGTTGGAGGATACTCAACATAGGATCTGGATTGCGACAGGGCGTGGTGTTTATCAATTAGATCAAATCGCTCATCAAATTACACCTGTGCCAGAATTACCCGATTGGAGCACAGCGATCATTGAAGATGCTAAAGGGTATTTGTGGTTTGCCAGTCGTATTGGCTTGTTAAAATGGTCGCCTGAGACGCGGTTGATTGAGAATTATCAGCAAGAGTTGAAGGCTGAGGCCAACATGGAAACGCTGAAAGCCATGTTGTTTGATGATGCAGGCTTGATGTGGGTTGGAGGCTCTGGTGATGGATTGGCATTGTTAGCGTCACCGCCTGATTTCATTCTTGATACTTATGCGGCAGATGAACCCTATCAGCTGAGCGATGCCATGACTTGGTCTGTACATGCCAGTGATGAAGGGGTTTGGCTCGGTTCTTCCAGTGTAGATTTTGTTGCTAAGGGCAGTAAAAAAGCGGTTAACATTCCGATTGAGGGGTTTAATCCCCACGAAAGTATTTATGATATTAGTGAGTTTGAGGACCATTATTTACTGATCTCAACAACCAGTGGTCTTTTTGTTATTGATAAAGAGACCTTGCAAGGAAGTAGTTTTTCTAAATGGACTCACGGTCAGGATGACTTTAAAAATAAGCTCATATATAAAACTTATCGGGATCCCAAACTGAAAGGACGCGTCTGGATTGCGACTACCACGGGACTCTATTTTTGGGAAATGGGACTCTATGAGCCCCAGCCATTTGATATTGATAAGTCATCGAACGAATTTGATGGCCCCAAGCGGCCAGTGATCCGCACGATTTATCGTACCTCTGACGGTCGTCTTTGGGTTGGCGGTAAAAAAGTCTTTGGTTACATAGACAGTCAAAACGAGTTTCATGATCAACGGCACTTATTTAATGCTTTTGCGGCACAACCAACGATTAGCCATATTGAAGAAATGTCCCCGGGAATTATCTGGTTTGGTTCTTATGAAAAAGGTTTGTTTGAATATCAGCAGCAGGCGGAATCGTTAGTTTCACTGACTTCCGAATGGCAATTAAATTGTAGTTCAGTGTTTTTTATTCAAAAGACCCCTAAGTCAAATCTTGTGGGTTGTGCTGATTCTTTGATTCGTCAGGATATTCAAACTGGCAATATCGCCATGTTTAATCAACTCGATGGTTTGATTTCCGATGAAATGAACGAGGGCGCTTATTTTTATTCGCCAAAAACAGGCTTTTACTTAGGAACACCTGAAGGTGTGATGCGACTCGATGTCAATAGGCTGGTCAATCGTATAACCGATGACCATGTGATGCTTGAATCTGTCTCTGTGTACTATAACAACACGACAGAAGTATCCTTGTTGCCGCGTAACCTGATGACCATCAAACCCGATGCGAATATGGTGAGTTTTCAAATCACTAACTTAGATTACCTCGATGATTCGCCAATTCAATTTAAATACCGATTACGTTATCAGGATGAAGATAGCCATTACGTCTTGTTGCAGGGGGAATCTCAGATCAACCTCGCAGGATTAGCGGCGGGTGGCTATGTGTTAGATATTTTGAGTCAAGTTAATGGGATATGGTCAGATAAGCCGTTCTCTTATCCTTTTTATGTTGAGCAGCATTGGTGGTTATCCCAAGGTTTTAAAGGCATTTTGCTGCTGTTATTTTCAATTATTGCTTTAAGTCTTGCTTGGTATCGACAACGACAGATCAATACCTTTAAGCAGATGAATCTGGCATTAACGGAGAGTGAGGACAGGTTAAGGCAGTCTTTGCGCGGCAGTGACTCAGATCTCTGGGAGTGGCATAAAAATACTCAGGCATTTCACCTTGATAATCGCGGTTCGGTGCTTGGTACGCATGCCAATGAGATTGTGGTGAGCTTAGAGGATTTGCCTGTGCATCCGCAGGATAGGGAGAAAGCTCTCGCTCAGTGGGATAACATGATGGCGGGTGAGATTGACCGATTCGAGGCCGAATATCGCTATCAGCGTAAGGACGGTAATTGGGGGTGGCTGAGGGTTAGAGGGCGGCCAGTTGCTCGCAATAAGCACTCAAATGAAATTGAACGGGTCGCGGGTATTTATAGCGATATTACTGTGCAACGCCAGCTAGAAGATGAAATTAATTTATTGGCGAAAGCGTTTGGCAATACCTCTGAAGGTGTGTTGATTTTAGATGTCGAAGGCGGTATTCGCGTTGCTAATTACGCTGCGCAACAAATTATTGGTATAGATTCTGACGACTTAGTTGGGCAACCATTTGCACAATTCGTACAGATGAATGACGGATTAGCATCGGAGATTAAGCAACTTCTCCGTGATAGTCAGTCTTGGACCGGAGAGCGGGAGTTAATCCGCGCCAATCAGCAACTCTGTCCAGTGTGGCTAAACGTGTCGGTGATGCAAAGCATTAACGGGAAAGTAACCCACTATGTGGTGGTATTTTCTGATATTACGGAGCGTAAACGTACTGAAGCCGATTTACGCCGTTTGGCTAATTACGATGTGCTTACTGGGTTGCCAAATCGCTCCTTATTTTCTAGCCGTCTATTACAGTCGATTCAAGCTGCGCAACAAACAGGTGAGAAACTGGCGCTACTGTTTTTAGATCTCGATAGATTTAAGCATGTTAATGATTCCTATGGTCATAGCATGGGCGATGCACTGTTGGTCGAAGCATCAAGCCGACTGCAATCTTGTATTTCCAGCGAGCATTTACTCTGTCGTTTTGGTGGCGATGAATTTGTGATTTTACTCCGCAATGCAAACAGCATTGACGATATTAACCATGTCGCCGAGCGCCTGTTGGAGCAAATTGTCGCGCCTTTTAAGTTGTATGGTCGGGAATTTTATATTTCGACCAGTATAGGCATCAGTATTTGGCCCGACGATGCGGTGCAGCCTGAGGCTTTTATCAAGAATGCCGATCTTGCTATGTACCATGCCAAAGAAGAAGGGCGAGGCAATTTTCAATATTATTCCTCGGAGCGTAATGCTCAAGCCCTCTATCATTTACGGCTTGAAGCCGATTTACGCAAAGCGATAGAGCGGCAAGAGTTCGAGCTTTATTACCAGCCGCAAATTGATATTTTGCGTAATGATAAGCTCATAGGAATGGAGGCATTAATTCGCTGGAAACATCCGCAAGACGGCTTTATTCGCCCCGATATTTTCATTAAAGTTGCTGAGGCTTGCGGTTTAATTGTTGATATTGACCGCTGGGTATTAAGACAAGCCTGTGTGCAGGGGGCCAATTGGACTAAGCGCTATGGCTCGGGCTTTAAGTTGTCGGTTAATATTTCGGCGGTGCATTTTAGGCAGCCAGATTTTATTGAAGATATCCAAAGAATTTTACAAGAAACCCAAATGCCAACTGCATCTTTAGGATTAGAAATCACCGAAGGCGTATTGATGAAGGAGTTGCATGTCGCTAAAGACCATCTGACTCGATTGAAATCTTTGGGGATCGAGGTTGCCATCGATGACTTTGGTACTGGGTATTCTTCACTGGCTTATTTGCGTAATTTTGAAGTCAATACCCTAAAAATTGATCGCTCCTTTTTAATTGATATCGCCACTAATACCGCAGATCAGGCGATTGTGAGCAGTATTATTGAATTAGCCCGTAACCTTAAATTAAATGTGGTTGCTGAAGGGATTGAGACGGTTGAGCAGTTAGAGCAAGTCTTTAGCCGTGGCTGTTATATTATTCAAGGGTATTATTTTGCTAAACCTATGTGCGTTGATGATTTTGAGCGCTATTTAGAGACAGATAACAAAATCGTCTCTATTGATCATTAAGCTAGAAACATAGTCTATTATTGGCTCGCGAATACTTAATATTTGTACCGCTGATGGGCAATCGTCTGCACGATATAAGCCAGTGAGCTTGAGATGTAAACGTTATCGTCTTCAGTGGTGATGGATATTTTGTTTAGCGGTTTATTCAATTAAACTTCATCTGTTTGTATAAAGAGTACACAAACTTATCACTAGTCGGTCCAGATAAAATATGACTGACGGTTAAATCGATAAGTTTGTTAATATAACTCGGATTTTTATCCCATAAAAAGTAGCCTCACATGATGCGTCAACTACTCGCTTCTATTATTTTGTGTTTGTGTGTTACCCCGTCTTTGGCTGCAGAGCGCCTTAAAATTGGTGTCGTACTAAGTGGTGGTGGTGCTAAAGGCGCTGCTCACGTGGGCGTGCTCAAAATATTAGAAGAACATAACATCCCAGTCGATTACATCGCGGGCACCAGCATAGGTGCCTATGTCGCTGGCATGTATTCACTGGGTTACAGTGCGAGTGAAGTGGAAGCTATCATGATGGGGGTCAACTGGGACAGTGGTTACTCGGACACCATACCGCGCAATATTTTGAGTTACAGGGATAAACAGTTACGCGACCGTTACAATATTCCGTTAAACATTGGCTATAACGAAGGCCAAGTGAGGGCGCCAAGTGGTCTGCTACGTGGACAGACTATGTCGCAACTTTTACGTCAGTCGACGGATCTGGTGCAGCAATTTGGTCATTTTGATGATTTAGCCATTCCCTACCGAGCGGTTGCAACCGACTTAGAAACTAGCTTACCTGTGGTTATTAGTCACGGCAGTATGGTTAAAGCCATGCAAGCGTCTGCAACTGTACCTGGTGCACTTCAGCCCGCACAAATTGAAGGCAAGTTATTGGTCGATGGTGGTATTGCTAATAACATGCCCGTCGATGTGGTTAAGGCCATGGGAGCCGATATTATTATCGCCGTCGATATTGGCTCGCCTCTGGTTAAAAAAGATAAATTAGACAGTACTATCGCAGTGCTTGATCAGCTCTCTAATTTTTTGACCAATGCCAGCACTGAAAAACAAAAACAATTACTGACAGATAAAGATGTATTGATCCGACCCGCGATTGACGCCCTCAGCACCACTGATTTCACTATTATGCCGCTAGCATTAACCCTTGGAAAAGAAGCCGCTAATGGTCAGCTTTATAAGTTGAGCAGTATGAGCGTGAGCCCCGAGGAATATGCCGCCTACGTCGAGGCTAAAAAAGCCAAAGGTAAATTATTAATGGCGGATGTACGTCATCCCATTAATGAAATCGTATTTGAAAACCAATCTAAGGTGAGTTTGAATCTCTTGACGGAAACCTTGAATATTAAACCTGGGCAAGCTGTATCTAAAGACGAGCTTAATGAGGCGTTAAAGCGTATTTACTCCCTCAATAAATTTGAACGTGTCGATGCTGAATTTGTAGAAGGTGAGGATGGCCGCATACTCACTGTCACTACTAAGGCTAAGTCTTGGGGGCCGAATTATTTCCAACTGGGCTTTAATTGGGAGGATGACTTTAATTCAGAATCTGCCATCAGTTTTGATATGGCTTATACCATGACCGATTTGACCTTTAATGGTGGCGAGTGGCGCAATGAGGTCAAACTCGGCATTGAAAAGTTGTTTGCAACTGAGTTTTATCAGCCTTTAGACAGGGACCAACAGTTCTTTAGCCGTGCCCGCTATCAATACGATACCCGTGATTGGGACTTATACGATAATAACAGTCGTATCTTAACCTTCGACAAGAAAACCCATACGATTGAATTAGGCATAGGTTATAACTACACCTTACAAGGGATGATTGAGTTAGGCTTAGTCGCAGAGAAGGGGTCGATAGTCAATGATGTTTGGTTAACGCAGGACTTAGATTTTAGTTCCTATGGTGCTTACTTTAGGTTCGGTTACGATAGCTTAGATAGCATTAGCTTTCCAACATCAGGTAATCGCGTAACCTTAAACGTCTACGTGCGTAATGAAGATTTCAATGACAGTATCGACGATAATCAAAACCAATTTAGCGTGCAAATAGAGGCCGACTGGAAAGGTGCCTTGAGTGTCGGTAACCACGCTTTTGTTGGTAAGGCATCGATTGCTACCAACAATAATGATGGTGTCAATACGCTGCATTTATCCGAATTGGGAGGATTCTTAAACCTGTCTGGTTACCATAAAGACTCAATTATGGGCGCACATAAAGTGTTTGGGGCCTTTATTTATCAATATGATCTCGGGCGTGATGCGCTAGGCATGACAGATTATCCTCTATACCTAGGTTGGAGCTTAGAGGCGGGAAATGTCTGGGACGAGCGTACTGACGTCACCTTGACCGATCTGATTTATGCATCGAGTCTTTATATCGGTACAGATACTTCCATGGGACCTGCGGCACTTGGTTTTGGGATCACAGATCTTGGCGATAAGTCTTTCTATTTATTTGTGGGTAAAAACTTCTAGTTTGATATTTGTGTAAAGAACTTAAGGGCATGACTGAGGTTGTGCCCTTACTTTTTGGTCGATGGAAAAACTATAAGCGTCATCCCTATGGAAGTTCTCTTGCCGAAATAGCTAAGAGTGTCGCTAAAGTGTCATATCCTTTTACAAAATCTTACTACTGTGAGGCGTGCCAAGATGCTAAGGTTTTGCGGGAAAAATAATAACTCTCAACGGAAGCTGGGGAAAACAATGAAGAAGATAAGCACACTGGCACTGAGTATCGCCTTGAGTTTAGGTTTAGCGGCTTGTAGTACTGAGCCTAAAACTGAAGCCGTCGCGGTGTCTGGCATTGAATTGCAAAACTTTGATGCCTCAGTCCGCCATCAAGATGATTTCTATTACAGCGTTAATGGAAAATGGTTGGCAAATACGCCTATTCCAGCTGACAAATCTAACTATGGCGCGTTTTCTGTGTTGTACGACCAAAGCCAAGATGCATTGAAGAAAATTATCGACGAAGCGGCCGCTAAAAAGAATCCTGCTGCAGGCTCGAATGAGCAGAAAATCGGTGATTTCAATGCCAGTTTCATGAATACCGATTTGCTTGAAACATTAGGTGTTACTCCGCTTAAGCCATTGCTGGCCGATATCGCTGGCGCAAAAACACACGCTGACTTACCCGCTGTTATGGGCAAATTACTGACGACGGGTTCTGGTATTCCTTTTGGTTTTTACGTCAATAATGACGCTAAAAACTCAACTCAGTATGCGGTGTATTTAAGCCAGTCGGGCCTTACGTTGCCTGACCGCGATTATTACCTTAAAGATGATCCTAAGTTTGCCGCTAATCGCCAAGCCATGGCCAAGTATGTGACAGACATACTGACCGAAGCAGGTTACAAGGACGCTAAACGTGCGGCTAAAAACGTCGCTGATATCGAAATGATGATCGCTAAAAGTCAGTGGAGCCGAGTTGAATCCCGTGATGCCAACAAGGCATACAACAAGTTAGATCGTGCTGAACTGCAAAAGTTAACCGGTCAATTCGATTTTAATGCCTTTGCTGCGAGTGCGGGCTTAGGCGATAAAGTGACTGAAGTGATCGTGCGTCAGCCCTCTTATTTTGAAAAACTCGGCACCAGTTTCGAGACATTCCCAGTATCGGCTTGGCAGGATTATCTTGCGTTCCACTTAGTGGATAGCTACGCCGAGTTACTGAGTAAAAACTTTGTTGATTTGAACTTTGCCTTTAAGAGCAAAACCTTAATGGGTATCGAAGAGCAGCAGCCACGCTGGAAAAAAGCAGTTGATGGCGCCGACCAAGTGATTGGTGAGTTAGTGGGTGAAGAGTACGTTAAGCAATACTTCAAGCCAGAAGCTAAAGCACGCATGGAAACCATGATCAAAAACTTGATCAAAGGTTTTGAAGTCAGCATTAATGAACTTGAGTGGATGACGCCAGAAACCAAAATTGCCGCTCAAGAAAAACTGGCTAAATTTACCTACAAAATTGGCTATCCAGATAAATGGAAAGATTACTCAGGTTTAGATATTAAGGCTGACGAGTTAGTGGGTAACTACATGCGTTACGCTCAGTTTGAATATCAAGACATGATCAACAAGCTAGGCAAGCCAATTGATCGTACCGAATGGGGCATGACACCACAAACGGTGAATGCTTATTACAGTCCAGTGAAAAACGAAATTGTGTTCCCTGCAGCGATTCTGCAACCGCCATTCTTTAATATGGATGCCGATGATGCCGTTAACTACGGTGGTATAGGTGCAGTGATCGGCCATGAAATTAGCCATGGTTTTGATGACCAAGGCGCTAAATACGATGGTGATGGCAACCTGCGTGATTGGTGGTCAGATAAAGACAGAGAAGAGTTCCAAAAACGCGGTAAGCAGTTGTCTGCCCAATACTCAGGTTATGAGGCAATGCCCGGCAAGTTTGTTAACGGTGATTTGACCTTAGGGGAAAACATCGGCGACTTAGGTGGTTTAACCGTAGCGGCACGTTCGTATTTGATGAGCCTTAACGGCAAACCTGCACCTGTGCTCGATGGTTTAACGGGCGAGCAACGCTTCTTTGTGGGTTGGTCGCAAGTATGGCGCCGTAATTACCGTGATGAAGAGCTGAGCCGTCGTTTGCTGACAGATCCGCATTCACCGAGCCATTATCGTGCCATGGGTACGCCACGTAACGTGGAAGCCTTCTATAAGGCCTTCGATATGAAAGAAGGCGATAAAATGTATTTAACACCAGATGAGCGTGTGAAAATTTGGTAATACATTCATTAGATTGAAATAAGAAAAGCCAGACAATGTCTGGCTTTTTTATTGATGATCATAATCTAGGATTCTGCTGATTAATGCCCGTAACCTAAGGATTCAATTTTTGTGACTTTATTATCAGTGGCATACAGGCGACGCATTAAGCGTGTTGGTCCAAAGTCATAGGTCCATTCTTGATACTCAGTTGGCAACTTGCTGGGATCGATCACCCTGTCTCCGTTAGCGTTGAGATAAGTCGCGGGCAGACTGTATTCTCGAATATCACTGGGCGAGCCGCATTTATCCTGCACAGTCGTTAAAGTATCGCCCGTATTGATCACTTGTTGTTTACAGTGCATGGTTTCACCTGCGCTAGCGGGTAAACAGGTGGACATGAGCATTAAGGCCATGGGCAGTATTAAGGACTGGTACTTCACATTGAATTCCTTCTGGTGCATACACCATTCTGTCATTTATCCGTAGGGCAAAGACTAAGCTTATCCGCCCTGCAGAAACTCGGTGTGTTGTGACGTTATTTTGCCAAAATTGTTGTTAATGCCAACAAACTCTCGGCCTGATGATGGGCGATAATCCACTTAGCATCGCCTCTTTGTTCTGGCGCAGGGATCGCGACCGTTTGCATGTTGGCTGCTCTTGCGGCAATTAAGCCGTTAAAGGAATCTTCGATGGCAAGACAACAACGGGGATCAACATCTAACGCCTTAGCGCAATTCAAATAAACTTCTGGGTGGGGTTTGCCATAGGTGAGTCCCTCGGCCGATTGTACTGCCATAAATTTATCACTGAGTCCTAGCTTAGAAAGAACTGCCTCAATAATAGTGTAGAACGACGAGGTCGCTAAGCCGATTTTAAGGCCAAGCGCTTGGCAGTGATCAATCGCTTCGTGGACGCCCAGCATAGCTTCGCCGCTAACCAGAATTTCATTTGCAACTTTATCAACAATCGTTTGGCTGACCTTGGCATTATCATAGTGTGGCCAAGGTGCCTTGTGGTACCAATAATCGACGCATTGATCGATGCGTAAGCCCGTGGTTTGTTGAATCGTTTCTATCGTCACTGGCACGCCGAGTGCGTATAACACTTCATACTCGACTCGCTGCCATAGGGGTTCTGAATCGATTAAAACGCCATCCATATCAAAAATAACGGCTTGAATGCTAAGGGATGTCATTGGTACTCCGATGGACTAAGGAAATAACTGAGATATGCAGTAAATTAAGCCTGAGTGTAAGTTCTCGCACTGCATCTTAAAAGCCAAAATGCAGCAAGATGAGAAAAATTTATACCTATTTGCTCTTGGGCGCGGAAAATTGCTTGTTCGATTTAAAATTAATGAAACATTGTTAACTATTTGTAGTGTATGGTTTTTTGTCTGTTTTCAAACTATTGTCTAATTTCACTTGTTTTAATCTTCCCGTAAGTTGGCATTCGCCGCCGGATTTAGTTCTTATTTCGCTTTTTGCCGAGTGTGACCTGATTCATACTTTTGCAAAGCTGTAGTATACTGCAGGCCGGAAATACGGGTCGATCATGTCGGACTGTCAGCTTCAATTAAGAAGACGTGCAGTTTCGTTGTTAGAGCGCCAAACAAAGAGGAATGTTGCCGTGCTAGAAGCATATCGTAAACACGTCGCAGAACGTGCTGCAGAGGGCGTAGTCCCTAAGCCATTAGATGCACATCAAGTGGCTGAACTGGTTAAGTTAGTTCAAAATCCACCCGCAGGTGAAGAGGCTTTCGTTCTCGACCTGCTTGAAAATCGAATTCCCCCAGGTGTTGATGAAGCTGCTTATGTTAAAGCTGCTTTTTTAGATGCGGTTGCCAAAGGCACTGAAAAATCACCGATTCTGTCTGCTGAGCGTGCTACTGAGTTGTTAGGCACAATGCAAGGCGGCTACAACATCGAACCTCTGATCGCGCAGTTGGATAACCCAGCGTTAGCACCTTTAGCTGTTAAAGCGCTATCTCACACTCTGCTGATGTTTGATTCTTTCCACGATGTGGTTGAGAAGATGGAAGCGGGCAATGAGTTTGCTAAGCAAGTGGTTGAAGCGTGGGCGAATGCAGATTGGTATTTAAGCCGTCCAAAACTGGCCGACAAAGTCACTCTGACAGTATTTAAAGTCTCTGGTGAAACCAACACCGATGACTTGTCACCTGCACCAGATGCATGGTCACGTCCTGATATCCCATTGCACGCGTTAGCTATGCTGAAAAACGCCCGTGATGGTATCGAGCCTGATGTTGCTGGCGCCGTTGGCCCAGTGAAAAAAATCGAAGCATTAAAAGCACAAGGTCATCCATTAGTATATGTGGGTGACGTTGTGGGTACGGGTTCATCACGTAAATCTGCGACTAACTCAGTACTGTGGTTTATGGGCGATGATATTCCATTCGTACCTAACAAGCGCGCTGGCGGTTTCTGCCTTGGCGGTAAAATTGCACCGATTTTCTTCAACACTATGGAAGATGCGGGCGCACTGCCAATCGAGCTTGACGTAAACAAGATGGAAATGGGTGATGTGATTGACATCTACCCATACGCTGGTGTGGTTAAGCGTCACGATAGCGACGAAGTGATTTCAGAATTCAGCTTAAAAACTGAAGTCTTGTTAGACGAAGTTCGTGCTGGTGGTCGTATTCCATTGATCATCGGTCGTGGTTTAACTGACAAAGCCCGTGACGTATTAGGCTTAGGGTTATCTGACGTCTTTGTACGTTCTCAAGACGTAGCTGATACCGGTAAAGGTTATACGCTTGCGCAGAAGATGGTCGGTAAAGCTTGTGGCGTAGCGGGTGTGCGTCCTGGTCAATACTGCGAACCTAAGATGACGTCTGTCGGTTCACAAGACACGACAGGTCCTATGACCCGTGATGAGCTGAAAGATTTAGCTTGTTTAGGTTTCAGTGCTGATTTGACTATGCAGTCATTTTGCCACACTGCGGCTTATCCAAAGCCAGTGGATGTGAACACACATCATACTCTGCCAGATTTCATCATGAACCGCGGCGGTGTATCACTGCGTCCAGGTGATGGTGTTATCCACTCATGGTTAAACCGTATGCTGCTACCAGATACCGTTGGTACAGGTGGTGACTCACATACGCGTTTCCCAATTGGTATTTCATTCCCAGCGGGTTCTGGCTTAGTAGCGTTTGCTGCTGCGACTGGCGTTATGCCACTCGACATGCCTGAATCCGTATTAGTGCGCTTCAAGGGCAAAATGCAACCGGGTATCACACTGCGTGATCTGGTTCATGCTATCCCATTAAAAGCCATTGAACTGGGCATGCTGACCGTTGAGAAGAAAGGTAAAGTAAACATCTTCTCTGGTCGCGTACTGGAAATCGAAGGTCTTGAAACCTTGAAAGTTGAACAAGCTTTCGAACTGTCTGATGCTTCAGCTGAGCGCTCTGCTGCCGGTTGTACTATCAAGTTAGACAAAGAACCTATCATTGAATACCTGAACTCAAACATCACCATGCTCAAGTGGATGATCGCTGAAGGTTATGGCGATCGTCGTACGATTGAACGTCGTATCAAAGGCATGCAAGAGTGGTTAGCCAATCCTGAGCTGATGAGTGCTGATAAAGATGCTGAGTACGCTGCAGTAATCGAAATCGACTTAAATGACATCAAAGAGCCAATCCTGTGTGCGCCAAACGATCCTGATGATGCCGTTTTACTGTCATCTGTTGCGCAAACTAAGATTGACGAAGTGTTCGTAGGTTCTTGTATGACCAACATCGGTCACTTCCGCGCAACCGGTAAGATGCTAGACAAGTTTGCTAAAACCCTGCCAACACGTCTGTGGATTGCACCACCGACTAAAATGGATAGAGATCAGCTGACTGAAGAAGGCTACTACGCGATTTTTGGTCGTGTAGGCGCGCGCATCGAGATCCCAGGTTGTTCACTGTGTATGGGTAACCAAGCACGTGTAGCTGAAGGTTCAACTGTGGTATCGACTTCTACCCGTAACTTCCCTAACCGTTTAGGTACAGGTGCTAACGTTTACTTAGCCTCTGCTGAGCTGGCTGCGGTTGCTGCACTGTTAGGTCGTCTGCCGTCACCTGAAGAATATCAAGAATACGCTAAAGAGTTAGACGCAACTGCAGCTGACACATACCGTTACTTGAACTTTGATCAAATCGAGTCTTACACAAAAAAAGCATCGGAAGTGATCTTCCAGACAGCTGTGTAATCGATTGCCGTTAAGGTAACTTGATGTAAAAAGCCAGCGTAAGCTGGCTTTTTTGTGGGTTTGTTTTATTTCTACATCTATATGCACCAATGAACCCTATCATAGTCATGTAGTCATGCCTTTAGTTCTTACATCATAAACTCGCTACTTACTAATGGTCATGCGTTGTCGTCATTAAAAAATCCATTTAAGCCGATCCGTCGGTCAATCTCGCACTTAGCCCCGTTTCTTCTATTTTCATAACTATCAACAAATCATCTGATGGCTTTTGGCTATACATAATGCGAAACAGAGGCGCAGCCTTGACTGAGTTGTGGATAACTTTGGGGTAAGTGGTGGGTATGGTGTGGCTAGATTAGATAATTAGCATTAACTGCAAATTTCCTTAAAATAGGGGTTGCACAAAATCCTCTGCTGCCTATAATGCGCATCCACTGACACGGCAGACAGCGTTAAGCAGCCTAGTGTGACAGTTCATTGATGAGTTTACTGATTGATGAGTGTTGAGAAAGTTTGCAAAAACTCCTTGACGCGAAACGGGAAATGCGTAGAATACGCAGCCCTAGCTAACTGGAAGCGTTCGGCGCTCAGTGTGGTACTCACCTTCTCTTATGAGGTTGAGTTGCTCTTTAACAAGATAAAACAAGAAATCTGTGTGAGCACTCACAGGTGTTGAGTTAATCGAAACTGCTTAACCTTCGGGTTGGCAGTCAAAAATTTAAATCAATGTAACAATGAGTGTTCATAGTAATATGTACAGTTTGTTTCAGCCCTTCTTTTATAGGGAGTGCGAGAAACAAAAAATCAGAATTCATTGAGCCGCTGAAGTCGCAAGACGGAAGCAACAAAACTTTAATTGAAGAGTTTGATCATGGCTCAGATTGAACGCTGGCGGCAGGCCTAACACATGCAAGTCGAGCGGCAGCGGGAAGATAGCTTGCTATCTTTGCCGGCGAGCGGCGGACGGGTGAGTAATGCCTAGGGATCTGCCCAGTCGAGGGGGATAACAGTTGGAAACGACTGCTAATACCGCATACGCCC
>NZ_JAKKSH010000015.1:0-134507 GCF_025653395.1 Shewanella sp. SW24 | reverse complement strand
CTAACTCAGTCAAGGTCAGTGTCTTACATTCAATCAGTGCCTTAGAGGCCAGCATCAAGCTGTTTAATCGTTTTAGGTGAAGTTCTGGGCAGTATTGGTGTAAAGAATGTTGTAGGATATTGGCTTCGCGCATCTTGTTGTCCAAGTGTAGTTTTTAGCGAAACCATTTGATCATGCAACAAGATGCGCTTCCACCCTAATTTGATGATTTATTTGTAAATCATCAGGGGATTCTTCAGCACTTAGTATGCAATAGCGTGCAACACTAAACCGACTAAATTAACGTTTAACTTACTTATTGGGGGAGTATTTAAGCTAAATATCAGTAATGACTTAACTTCGTGTGGAATTGCCCTAATATCATGCGAAAATCTACTCTACAAATACAGTCTCAATGAAAGGTCAATTATGCACCCAAAAGCCCCGATCGCTTCTATACCGTTATTAAGCGGCGTACTGCTCTCTGCTACGCTATTTTCTAATGTCACTACGGCCCAAACGCTTAATACCAAAGACATCCAGTCAATTGTAGATTCCGCAGTTAAACCACTGATGGCCGAGTATGCTATTCCCGGTGCAGTAATTGGCATCACCATAGAAGGTAAACAGTATTTTTACCAATATGGCGTCAGTTCTAAAACCTCTGGGCAAAGTGTGACTGAAGATACCCTGTTCGAGATTGGCTCTATCAGTAAAACCTTTACCGCAACACTGGCTAACTATGCACAGGGCGAAGGTAAATTAACACTCACGGATATGGCCAGTGATTATGTTCCAGCATTAAAAGGCAGCCATTTTGATAAGATTAGTCTCATCAATTTAGCCACCCACACAGCGGGTGATTTGCCGATGCAAGTTCCTGATAAGGTCACTAATAACGCAGAGTTAATGGATTACCTTAAGCATTGGCAACCATCATTTGCCGCGGGGACCCATAGGAATTACGCCAATCCGAGTATTGGGCTGCTTGGCATGATTGCCGCGCAGAGTTTAGGGCAAACGTTTCCACAAGTACTTGAGCAAACACTATTTCCACAATTGGGTATGACAAACAGCTATCTCAAGGTTCCTAGCAACAAAATGGTCGATTATGCCCAAGGCTATGATAAGCAAGACATGCCAGTGCGAGTCAATCCCGGTGTATTAGCCGATGAAGCCTATGGCGTTAAAACCTCTGCCAAGGATTTACTGCAATTTGTTGAGGCCAATATGCAAATGCACCCGCTTGCCAAACCACTGCAAACGGCACTCGATGAGACCCACACGGGATACTTTGATGTGGGCATGATGACCCAAGATATGATTTGGGAGCATTACTCATATCCTATTGATCTTGATAAAATACTTATGGGCCATACTCAGGAAGTCGTGTTTGGCAGTACACCCGTTAAACCCATAGTGCCGCCCCTCGCGCCGCAGCAAAATGTGTGGATCAATAAAACAGGTTCTACTGGCGGTTTTGCCGCTTATGCAGCATTTATTCCTGCAAAAAAACTCGGCATTGTACTGCTGAGTAATAAAAACTACCCCGTTCCACCAAGGGTCACTGTGGGGTATCAGATTTTAACTGGGATCGAAAAATTGCAAAAATAGCCATGCGCTAGAATGGAGGAGATAAGTATATTGGTGCTATCTCCTTTTTCTTAACAATATTCTTGTCGCTACTGATTTATGGCTGACACCTTGCTGCTAACTCACAGCTTCCTTGCAATCTCCCTTTTCTCATGACGGCTTGTAAGAAAAAATGCACCGCAGGGTTAATCCTTACGTTAATTCATTTGCAATTCATCGACCTAATTAACAGGCCAATAACCTATCGTAAGTTTAGCTTTACAGCTTAAAATCAGGATAAAAACTTATGCATCACATTAAAAATTATTTCGTTAAATCAACATGATTGACACTTGAAGTTACGCTTTTAGGGAGTAAGATGCGCGCAAATACCTTAAGTGACCTTTTTCGGAAATATCATGTCAGGCACGCCACATTCTCCTATTCATCACGATGTCGCTCCAGCGGCGAGTCAGTCTAGCTTACTGTTAATGATTGTCTTTATGGTCGCCTGTGGCCAAATGGCGCAGACGATTTTTGTACCTGCCCTTCCACAAATCGCACTCGGGCTCCATGTGGACGCCAGCCAACTACAAGCCGTGATGGCATGTTACTTACTCTCCTACGGGATGTTTCAATTTGTGTATGGCCCAGTGTCAGATCGCGTTGGCCGCAAAATGCCACTCGTCGTGGGTATCGCTATTTTCGTTCTAGGCGCTGTATTCGCGGCTAAGGCCACAAGCTTTAACCAACTGATTATGGCAAGCCTTATCCAAGGATTAGGCACCGCCAGCGCAGGCGCATTGTGTCGTAGCATTCCCCGCGATCACTACTTTGGTGACCGACTGGTAAAATTTAATAGCTATGTCTCTATGGCTGTAGTGTTTTTACCTTTGCTTGCCCCATTTATCGGCAGCGCCACTGCGGCCTATTTTGGCTGGCAAGCCGTATACTGGGTATTAGCGGGATTCGGTGTCGCGGTCTGGCTGTTGTTAATATTCCTCTTTAAAGAGTCTTTACCTAAGGCGCAACGGGAACATCAAGCCGTTTTCAAATCCTATAAGCATGTCCTGCGCCATAGAGCGTTTCGCGCTTATTTATTTTCATTGATCGCAACCTTTGCCGGTATTGCGGCGTTTGAAGCAATTGCTGGCGTACTCTATGGCCAATATCTCGGACTGACACCTTTTATGGTCAGTTGTTATTTTGTTGCGCCAATTCCTGGCTACTTACTGGGGGCTCTCATCGCGGGCCGACAGAATAAGCCACAAAGGGTTGTTTACCAAGGTGTTGCGTTACTCGGTGCTGGCGCATTATTTATGTTGATCCCAGGTCTTTTTAATTTAGTGGTTGGCTGGAGTTTACTTATTGGATCAATTTTATTCTTCAGTGGCGCAGGCATGCTGTTCCCTACCCTAACATCTGCTGCGTTAGAGCCATTTCCACGTCAGGCGGGGATTGCGGGCGCATTACTGGGGGGATTACAAAATTTTGGTGCCGGACTTGCCGCATTAACTATGTCTTTAGTGCCTATGGGCGGCCAGTTGAGCATAGGTTTATTAAGTGCTGTAATGGTGGTTTTAGTGATTCTGTCTCTTTATTACGCCAAAGATCAAAATGATACTCACCAGAATTTAATGCCACAGATTTAATGGATATGATTTGAAGCGACAATTCTTGGTTTAAGCCAAATCTATTACCATCAGTCAATAAAAAGCCCACATTGTTGTGGGCTTTTAAAATCGATAAGACACTGTAATAAATCAAAAATACCGATTAATTTATAGCTTCGATAGCTTTAATCGTTACAAAATGCGACGCAGTAAAAAATCAGCTTTAAGGCGACGAATTCTAGTCATGATCTTCTTCACTGGCGCAGGATAGCTCTGTAAGGTATCCACTTGGCTATAGTGATATAACCGCTGTGTGTGTTCAAGAATATGCGCCTGCTCGGCTTCAAACTGGACTTTCCAGCAGCCAATTTCATCTTGGATCAACAAACCATTCTCAAGATCCAGCGCCCAAGCTCTTGGATTCAGATTAGAACCTGTGATCAAATGCTTATTACCGTCGGCACTGATGCCTTTGAGGTGATAACTGTTGATGCCGTGTTTCCACAGATGGATATTCAACTGACCATTATCAATCGCCCACTGTTGGCGTTTAGCGAACTTACGCAATGATTGCTCATACATATAGGGCAAGGCACCTATGGTCGAGAAATCCTGCTCAGGCGGAATATAAAAATCGTTAGCCGTCTTGTCGCCCACAACGATATCGATGCGTTTGCCATTGCGTAAATGCTTAGCTAAAGCGCGCACTAAAATGTACGGCGGATTGAAATAGGGTGTGCAAATAAACAGCGAGTCTTTTGACTCTTCCACCAAGGCGACAACCACTTTATTGAGCAAGTTTTTCTTACGTCCTAGCCCAAGTAACGGCGTGATGCGATTGCCATCACGGGTTTCCTTAAACTGATACTCAGCGTCAGACAGTCTCAGCTTAAAGCTACGCATATCCGTCTTTGGTGGTAGCACTTCTTGCTCAGCATCTTGCGTTAATGAACACACAGCTGGATCAGAAATAATATTTTTCTGGATCATCGCGCGCATACTGCGCGCTAATTCGGCAGACTCAATCAAGTGATAACGATCGAAACGGTACTTATCGTGTTGTTGCAAATAGATATTATTGAGACTGGCACCGCTATAAATCACGGCATCATCGATAATAAATCCCTTAAGGTGCAACACACCCATAAATTCACGGGATTTGACGGGTACACCTAAGATATCGATGGGATGTTCGGCTTCAGCCATAACTCTACGGTACATCAAATAGTTACCGCTATCACCTTTATGGCCAATCAAGCCACGTCTCGCACGGTGAAAATCGACTAACACTTTGATATCAAGCGTTGGATTTGCTGCTTTGGCATCCATGAGGGTTTGTAATATCTCACGACCCGCTTCGTCATCTTCTAAATACAGCGCCGCAATATAAATACTGTGCTTGGCGCTCACAATACGAGCGAGTAATTCTGCCTTGAAACGGCATGGCGTGAGCAACCACGTTAAAGCCTCGGGTTGAACGGCTATTCCACCAAGCTTATCTAGCAAGGCATCCTCCTTTAAACATGCTGACCACCCCGATAGGAAGCACTGGGGTTCAGTGATAAAAACATCACAGCAATATGTGTTAACTCTGGATAGGCCTCTGTCACTGCCAACCTGATCGTTTGTTCTACTTTAAGATGTATATCAGGGTCCTTAGGGAACCAGAGTAACTCAACTTGGACAAAGCGTTGATCAATTTTTCCATTTCGAAAACTGATGCTTGGGATCCAATCTAATGTGAAACTCTCTGCATTACCTTTACATATATCCGCCAATGACTGCAGTAATGTTTGGCTGAACGCTGCAACGACCGCTTGTGGTAAGCCGCGCATACTAATATGTGGCATGGTTTAGTTGTTACCTAAGAACCTAAAATCGTAAGGGGTAGAAATTACCGACTTCACCTCGTCTCGGCAAGACTTTTCTCCCAAAAGTCTTGTTAAACCTAACGGTTTTGCTGGTAATTTGACCTCACGCGATTTTATTCCACTTCAGTGCACCAATTTACCTAAAAATCATCTTCATTTACCCTTGCTTGAAATCGCATTTTACGACGGATATTTTCGGCATTATTTGCCCGTCCACACAATAATGTTGCCCCTAAATAGGGTGATTCTTAACGCTACAAATCAGTCCAAATTTCACTGAACTGCACCCAAAATGTCTGCCAAATCACAAAATAATCTTCAAACCCATTTCATTCACCCCGAATCCAGTGATTTAGCGTAAACTAAACCGCCTATTTGCGATTAGACCACACGATACAAGATTAAGACTATGAACAAAAAAATTCTGCTGACGTTAGCACTGACATTGCTGTTTGCTTGGGGTATTTTCCATTTTAAAACCCAGTTAGGGTTACTCATCCTGCCGTTGTTTATTGGGCTGGTATTGTTTGTTACCCTACGTTTATATCGCTTGATGGAAAAGGATGACGGCAGCAGTGAGGATTAACCGCACACAATACCAACCTAATCTTAATGATGTTTTGATAAAAATGGCCAATAGCTAACATGGAAACGTTACTGAAAACCACTCTATATGCCGGCCTGCTCCTAACCGCAAGTCATAATATGGCCTATGCAGAGCAACATGATTCTAGGCCGATAAGTGCTCAAACCACTTCGCTTAGCCAAGCAATCAGCAAGATCAGCCCTCGACATTCACAAATCGCCTTACTGGCAATGGATATGTCGAACAATCAAGTAATCTATAGCCAACAAGCTGAGACCTTGTTTATTCCAGCCAGTACCCAAAAGCTGCTCACGGCAGTCAGTGCTGTGGCTCAGCTTGGGCCTGATTTTCGTTATGTCACGGAATTATGGACAGATGCACCGATACGCAAGGGCCATATCGCAGGCAGTGCTTATCTGCGTTTTAGTGGCGATCCCACGCTAACTCAAGCCGATCTCAAGGCCATTTTTGCCAATCTCGTAAAACAAGGCATTAATCGCATTGATGGACATCTGTATTTGCTCGGCGATAAACAGGAACAATTGCAAGGTCCTGGTTGGGTATGGGATGACTTAGGTATTTGTTTTGCCGCGCCTGTATCTAGCTATATTATCAATCAAAACTGTGTCTATGGTCAGTTTAGCCCCAGCTCTACCAGCAAACCTTCACAGGTAAGTCTGCGTGCAGGAAGTTATGGGGTCAAAATCAGCAGCGATGCGGTGTTTGATCAAAAGGCGAGCCGCGAATTTTGCCAACTTGATATGGTCAGATTAGGTCAAAATAACTACCATTTACGCGGCTGTTACCCTGGCGGTGAGGCGATACCACTGGCGATTGCGATCAGCGATCCGTTCAAATTTGCCCAAGATAACCTCACCTCCCTACTTAAAGGCGAGATGTCTCTTGCGGGTAAAGTACAACTCGGCACTAGCTTACCCCAAAAGGCAAAACTAATTGCCAGCCATAGCTCGGCGCCCTTACCTGAGCTGCTCGAGACTATGCTGCTCAAGTCAGATAATTTGATTGCCGATAGTCTTTTTAAGCAACTTGGTAAAAGTTATTTTAAAACCCAAGGCAGCTTTACCAATGGTGCCGCTGCCATGCAGCGAATTTTAACGAATTTAGGCATAGATTTGAGTAACGCCAATATTGTGGATGGTTCAGGATTGTCACGCTATAACTTGCTCAATGCCAAGCAGTTAGCCGCGGTGTTGGCGCTAATCCACCAAGATAGCCGCTTTAGTCCGTTAATCACGAGTCTGCCACAGGCGGGGTTCAGCGGCACCTTAAGATATCGTATGGGCTACAACAAGCCGCCGCTTAAACAGCAAATTTTCGCTAAAACAGGCTCGATGCAAGGCGTGTCTAACTTAGCGGGCTTTATCCGTTTGCCCCAGCATAACGATACCCTGTTTGTAATCCTTGAGAATGGCATGAGTTCTGAATTGAAAAATCAACATAAACCCTCATTCAATGCCGAGTTTCTTAAACAATTGATTTCAGTGCTGCAACCGTCATCAACCACTGCGACTGTGAATACTGCGGCTCACTAGAGTCATTAATTAACTGCTACAGAGTAAAAAACTTGCACAAAAAAGCACTGAGTCATCAGTGCTTTTTAAGTTTTTATCTAAACGAATATACCGAAGCCTTGTTAAAACAACTCCGCAGGCATCGCCATAGTCGTCGCATCACCAGCTCTGACTTGAGCGATATGGTAATCCGCTTTTGGCAATAACTTATCAAAATAGAACTTAGACAAATAGACTTTCTGCTCGGCGAAAGCTTTATCTTCATGATCCGCAACCTTATCAACCATAGCCAACCAGTAGAAACCATACAGGGTGTAACCAAAGGCATCTAAAAAGTCGACCGCACACGCATTAATAAGTGCAGGCTGAGCCACTTTGCGATCATTAACTGACTCGGCGACTATAACTAATGCATCTAAACGTGCGCATACTGCCGCCACTTTCACCGCATCAACATGGGTGAATGCCCGCATTTGTGCCTTCAAGTCTGCCACAAATTCGTTTAATGCGGCTAAGTTATCGCCAGTGACTTTACGACCTAGGAAATCAATGGCTTGAATGCCATTGGTACCTTCATAAATCTGAGCGATACGGGTATCACGGACTAATTGCTCAATACCTGTTTCACGAATATAACCATGTCCACCAAAGACTTGTTGCGCCATGATAGTCGCATCTAGACCCCGATCGGTTAAAAATGCTTTCGCCACTGGCGTTAATAAACCCACATAACGCGCCGCTTTAGCCTTAACCTCATCTTGGGCATATTTTGCTAAATCCAGCTGTTGTCCTGTAAACACAGACAAAGCACGGCCCGCTTCTGTCATCGCACGAATGGTCAACAACATACGGCGCACATCGCCATGGACAATAATGGGATCAGAATCACTGCCCGTCGGTGAGCCGCCAGCGGCGATGCCTTGATTACGCTCTTTAGCGTAATCGGCCGCCATCTGGTACGCCGCCTGCGCACTGCCAAGTCCTTGAATACCAATCGCTAAACGCTCATAGTTCATCATAGTGAACATGCATACGAGGCCGCGATTAGGCTCGCCAATCAAGAAACCTTGGGCATTATCAAAATTCATCACACAAGTCGCAGAACCTTTAAGGCCCATCTTATGCTCGATAGACCCCACTGATACACCATTGGCATTGGCTAAGCTGCCATCGGTATTTACCGATATTTTAGGTACAAGGAAGAGTGAAATCCCTTTGCTATCCGGTAGCTTGGCAAGCACTAAGTGGATGACGTTTTCAGTTAAATCATGATCGCCACCCGTGATAAAAATCTTGCTGCCCGTGATGGCATAACTACCATCATCCTGCGGTAAAGCTCGAGTGCGAATATTACGCAGATCAGAACCCGCTTGCGGCTCCGTCATATCCATAGCACCCGCCCATTCGCCGGAATATAACTTAGGCAAATAAGCTTGTTTCAATTCTTCGCTGCCGTGGGCATTGATACATAAAGCCGCTCCCGCGGTTAACGAGCCATAAAGCGTAAACGCATTACAAGCACTGTAAGCCATTTCGTCGACTAAGATCCCCAGCATCTTCGGCATCCCCATGCCACCAAATTCAGGATCGCCACACAAACCAATCCAACCGCCCTGGGAATACTGCTCATAAACGGCTTTGTAGCCATCAGGGGTAATCACTTGATTGTCTTGATGCAACACGCCCTGCTCATCGCCCGTCCGGTTCAGCGGATGGATCAACTCACAACTGATCTTGGCTGCTTCTTCCAAAATGGCATTAGCCGTGTCGATATCGACCATTTCTGCAATCTCAGGCAATTGTGCCCAAGTGTTTGGAGCATCAAATACCTGTTCCAGTAGGAAACGCATATCCGTCAATGGGGCTTGGTAAGGATTCATTGGTAGACTCTTAAACGTAGGATTAAAACAGTTGTTTTAATTTATACCAGTTCACTGTAGAAAACAATCTCATTACAAATACAGCTGTGAATAATATAAAAGTATGCGAGTGTGCGAGCTAAATATAAATTTAACCCATAAAAAACCCTTAAGCTTGAACTTAAGGGTCTCTATTTTATAAGCTTTACAACAGGATTGTCTTAGCGTTAGGTCACAGGCTTGTGGCAATTACCACATTAAATCATCAGGAATTGCGTAATCTGCATAGGGATCATCTTCAACGACCACAGCTTTAGATTCATCCTGTTGCCACAGATAACCACACCACTGCGGCACCAGTAGTTTCACTCGCTCGGCTAACTTATGTGGTACCAAGTAACTCTTATCTTCGTAACGCACTATGCCTAATTGCCCTTTGAGCAATTCTGCCTGCAGTTTTTCATCTATGTATAAAGAATAGATCTTATTATCAAGAGTATAGTTAAATTTCACTTCAGCATAAGCTGGGATCTTAATCGCAGACTTAGTGAACTCAGTGATTAAACCTCGCACCTGTCCACGCTCTGATGCCTCTGCAAAACGTTGCTCGTTCAGCGCTTTATCTTTTTGCGCCTGCAACCGTTTTTGCTCGGCCACTTCTTGCTTAAAAGCACTTGAGCCATCATCAACTCGAGATTTTTTGTCTCGGCGTTTTTGAGTCTTAACGTCGCGAACCTTTTGTTTACTGGCAAGCCCTGCTTTGAGTAGCTGCTCTTGTAATGCATTAGCCATGGATCATTACCTACTTAATTTCTATAAAATCAAAGTTCTCGATTTTGAATATCAATAATCTAAAACCAAACTACATTTTTGCGGCCAGTTCGCCAAGCTCTGTCATCGCTATACTGGCGCCGCCAAGTGACCAACCGCCATCAACCGGCAGCACAACTCCCGTAATATAGGAAGCTAATTCAGAGCCTAAGAATAGCGCGGCATTGGCGATATCCTGACCTGCGCCGTTGCGTTTTAGCGGAACGGATTGGGCAACCTTTTGCTGTAATGTGGCGCTGGGTGCAAGGCGATTAAAACCTTCAGTATTGGCGATGGGGCCAGGCATAATCGAATTAATTCTCAGCCCTTCACAGCCCCACTCTAACGCTAAAGTTCGCGTTAGCATATCCACACCCGCTTTAGCCGCACACACATGTACTTGCATTGGCATAGCGATCGAAGCCTGCGGCGCCGAAATCTGGATAATATTGCCATTGGGGCGACGCAGCAAAGGATAAGCCTGCTTTAGCACTTGAAAACTGCCGAGCAAATCAATGTCCATCACCGACTTAAAACCATTGGCCGAAAGCTTTGCGGCGCTGGCAGGGAAATTCCCCGCCGCGCCGCTTACCAGCACATCGATAAAACCAAACTCAGAAGCGATTTTATCAAAACCGACTTCAAGGGCGCTAAGATCGCGCACATCAAAACTCACACCCAAATGAATACCGTCAGGATTGGCCTGTTGCAACTGCAATACCGCGGCATCGATTTTATCTTGACTGCGGCTCGCAACGGCCACATTTGCGCCAGCCTGTGCGAACGCAATAGCAATCGCGAGATTTATCCCACTGGTACCACCAACAACGACAACATTCTTACCTTGATAGTTAAACATCGTAGCATTAAACATGGGCGTTCTCCGTGAACAGTGAGATATGCACTCAGGGCGTGATTAATTATTTTATGTTGTCATTCAACATACTATTTCAATTTTTATCCATCATCTCAAGGATACCAACGAGCGATTTCAAGCTTTTTTATTTAAACAACGGTCAAACGACTTTCAAACCGCGCTTTAGACGGCTAGTGTGGCGTCTATGCCAATGATTGGTGAATCGCTTGCAATGCCGCTAACGGATCGGCAGCTTTGGTAATTGGGCGACCAATCACTAAGTAATCAGAACCCGCTGCTATCGCTTGAGGTGGCGTCATCACGCGGTGTTGATCGCCAGCATCACTGCCAACTGGGCGGATCCCCGGTGTCACAAGCTTGAAATCATGACCTAACAGTGATTTCAAGGCAGTCGCTTCTTGGGCGGAACACACCACGCCATCGAGTCCCGCTTGCTGTGTGAGCTTCGCCAAACGTTGCACATGCTCAAACGCAGGCACATTGATGCCGAGTAATTTAAGATCGTCATCACTCATCGAGGTTAATACCGTGACCGCGATCAGCATAGGCGCTTTATCGCCGTATGGCAGTAAGGCTTTTTTAGCCGCTTCCATCATGGCTAAGCCACCGCTGGCATGTACGTTCGTCATCCATACGCCCAGCTCTGCGGCTGCGGCCACGGCTTTGGCGACAGTATTGGGAATATCGTGAAATTTCAAATCAAGGAATAAATCAAAACCACGATCATGGATATCTTTCACCAGTTGCGGGCCAAACAAGGTAAACATTTCTTTGCCGACTTTAAGGCGGCACATGTTGGGATCGAGTTTTTCTATCAGTTGTAAAGCATGGTTTTTATTATCGTAATCAAGCGCTACGAGGATAGGTTTAGTCGTCATCATCTCTCCAACGGGGTTACACAAACTGTGTATTCTTCTAATAGATTATTCGCCGTCTAGGCCTCGGATCCGTTTAATGCTGCCCCAGTTTTTACAAGAAGGACAATGCCAGTAAAGCGCATGGGAAGGAAAACCACACTCCTTACAACGGTAACTCGGACGGAATTTAATTTGTTGTTCAACGAGCTGCTCTAGCATAGTTAAACTTTGCTTGGCTTGCCCTTCTTCGGCTTGACGCAAATGCATTTGCATCAAGTGCTGAAAACCTTTCATGGTAGGATGGCGATATAACGCATCGAGTACCATGGTCTCTGCCGCTTTAATCTCATCAAGACTTATCATGTGCTGCGCTAAGGCGACCACCACAGAAGCACCGGCGCCATCGGCCATTGCGCCCGCGAGTAATTCTTGAAAACCTTCTTTATCTTGCGTGTCGCGATAAACTTGTTTGGCCGTTGGAATTGCATCGGCAAAAAGCTCGATATCGGCTTTTTTCAATTGCAGCAGCATTTGCTTACACTGGGCATAATCTTGAATATCGAGGAATTTTTTCGCTAGGGTCAATAATGCACGACCGCATTGGGGATCTTGCTTCAGCGCTTGCTGTAGCAGTTTAATTTTCTGCGCATCATCACTGGCTTCATCGGCTAACTGGCAATAGAAATGCGCCGTTAACGGCTTTAAAACTTGCTGACGTTTACGACTCAAACGCTTAGTGATATCAATGGCTTTCTGCCACTCTTTAATCACTTGATAGATAGCAATCAGCTGTGTTTCAGATTCTTCACTGTGATCGTCTTGGCTGACCAAGTTGATAAAGATTTCTTCGGCTCTGTCGTAAAAACCTGCTGCTAGATAATCTTTACCCAGCTCCATCATAGCAATGTCACGCTGCTCATTAGTTAATGTAGGCCGCGCGATTAAATTTTGATGGATACGAATAGAGCGGTCGACCTCTCCTCGCTTACGGAACAGCGAACCGAGTGACAGATGGGTATCGATGGTTTCATCGTCAACATCTAGCATACTGATAAACAAATCGACGGCTTTATCCGATTCGTTCGACAGTAAGAAATTGAGGCCAGTAAAATAATCCCGGCTCAATTGTTTACGTTGATTACTTTGATTCTGCCTTATGCTCCGTCGCCCCATATACCAACCATAGGCGGCAGCAATGGGAAGCAACAGAAAGAGGATCTCAAGCATATTAGGCGTCTACATCCTGAGGGATTTTAGCGATCACTTGATTTAGTTTCTTTTTAGTTGCCGCTAAACTTAATTTCAAGCGAACAATATAGTAGCTAGCAAATAACCAACTCAAAATAAAACCAGCAAAAAAGACAATCGCTAAGACAACAGGTAAACGATATTCACCCTGTGCGACAAAATAGCTGATGGTCACCACTTGTTCATTACGCGCGCCAAAAATCAACGCCAAAATAAATAACAGTGCCACAAGCACAGTTGCTACAAATGATTTCACGCTGCACTCCCTAAACGCGTTTCAATTTAATGATTATCCAAGAAATTTACTAAGCTGACCAGCATTGCCTTACAATAGATACAAAAAAGCCTCCTAACGGAGGCTTTTTACTATGCGGTCAATCACACATTAACGGCGTCAACACGCTCGCGCAGTTCTTTGCCTGGCTTAAAGTGCGGGACGTATTTACCTTCCAAATCGACTGATGAACCAGTCTTTGGATTACGGCCAGTCCGCGGTGCACGATAGTGAAGCGAGAAACTACCAAAGCCACGGATCTCAATACGATCACCGCTTTCTAATGTTGTTGCCATTTGCTCCAACATTTCTTTGATTGCGCCTTCAACCTCTTTCGCCGACAGCTGCGACTGCCTGGTGGCGAGTTTTTCGATAAGTTCAGATTTCGTCATCCTAGCTATCCCCTATTATCAAGCCAAACACAGTCGCCTAATGGGGAGAGATGTCTCCCCAAACAACAGGCGATTATTTACGAGCTGCTTTAAACGCTTCAGCCATTGCATTGCTAATAACAGCGTCATCTTGTTTGTTCAGAGTCGCCATTACTTCTTTCTCTTCAGCTTCGTCTTTCGCTTTGATTGACAGGCTGATAGAGCGGTTCTTACGGTCAACACCCATGAACTTAGCTTCGATTGCATCACCTACATTATAGACAGTAGATGCATCTTCGATACGCTCACGTGAAATGTCAGCTACACGGATGTAACCTTCAACAGTGTCAGCCAGTTCAACAGTCACACCTTTAGCATCAACAGCAGAAACAGTACCGTTTACGATAGTACCTTTCTTCTTGTCAGCCAAGTATGCGTTGAATGGATCATCTTCAGTTTGCTTAACACCTAAGCTGATGCGCTCACGCTCTGGATCTACAGACAGAACCACTGCATGGATTTCATCGCCTTTCTTGTATTCAGAAACTGCGTCTTCGCCAGTACCGTTCCAAGAAATGTCAGACAGGTGAACTAGACCATCGATACCGCCGTCAAGACCGATAAAGATACCGAAGTCAGTGATTGACTTGATCTTACCAGAAACCTTGTCGCCTTTGTTGTAACGAGTTGCGAAGTCATCCCATGGATTGGTCTTACATTGTTTCAGACCTAGAGAAATACGACGACGCTCTTCATCGATGTCCAGAACCAGAACTTCAACTTCATCACCTAAGTTAACCACTTTAGATGGGTGAATGTTCTTGTTAGTCCAATCCATTTCAGAAACGTGAACCAGACCTTCAACGCCTTCTTCGATTTCTACGAAGCAACCGTAGTCAGTTAGGTTAGTAACGCGACCAGTTAAACGTGTGTTTTCTGGGTAGCGTTTGCTGATTTCTAACCATGGATCTTCGCCAAGTTGTTTCAGACCTAGAGACACACGAGTGCGCTCACGATCGTACTTCAGTACTTTAACGTTGATTTCATCGCCAACATTGACGATTTCTGATGGATGTTTAACACGTTTCCACGCCATATCTGTGATATGTAGCAGACCGTCAACACCACCTAAATCTACGAATGCACCGTAGTCAGTCAGGTTCTTAACGATACCCTTAACTGCTTGACCTTCTTGCAGGTTTTCTAACAGTGCATCACGCTCAGCGCTGCTTTCTGATTCGATAACTGCACGACGAGAAACAACAACGTTGTTACGCTTCTGGTCTAGCTTGATAACTTTGAATTCTAATTCTTTGTACTCTAAGTGAGCGGTGTCGCGAACTGGGCGCACGTCAACTAGAGAACCTGGTAAGAAGGCACGGATACCGTTTAATTCAACAGTGAAACCGCCTTTAACTTTACCATTGATGATACCGATTACAGTTTCAGCATCTTCATAAGCTTTTTCCAGAACGATCCAAGCTTCATGACGTTTCGCTTTTTCGCGAGACAGTTGAGTCTCACCGAAGCCGTCTTCAACAGAGTCAAGAGCTACGTCAACTTCATCGCCAACTTGAATTTCTAAAACGCCTTGAGCGTTTTTGAATTGTTCAGCTGGGATTGGGCTTTCAGACTTCAGACCCGCGTCAACCAGTACCATACCGTTTTTGATTGATACAACAGTACCACGAACGATAGAGCCTGGACGGAATTCCAGAGTTTGAAGGGATTGTTCAAATAGATCAGCAAAAGATTCAGTCATGTTTAGGTTACTTTCTTTATTAAACCACTGTCCGTCCTAGACGTGGAGTCAGTCAAATTATCCGTATCATCCTTAATACGAATACCTATCCGGTGGACTAACTTAGTTAGTGCCGGATAATTTTTGGTTGATAAAGTTAAGCGCAAGCGCTAGCACTTCATCAATACCCTTACCGCTAGTATCGATAATGAGCGCGTCATCGGCGGGGACTAAAGGAGCCACCGGACGATTCATATCGCGGTCATCACGTTCGATAATTTCACTTAAAAGGCGCTCGATATTAACATCGAAGCCCTTGTCCTGCAACTGATTATAGCGTCTTTGGGCACGCTCTTCAGCTGAGGCGGTTAAATATAATTTTGCCGGCGCACTTGGGAAAACGACTGTTCCCATGTCACGACCATCGGCAATTAATCCTGGCGCCGTTTTAAAGGCCCGTTGGCGACGTAATAAGGCTTCTCTCACCCGTGGAAAGGCAGCGACTTTTGAAGCGGCATTCGAGCACTCTTGGGTGCGAATGTCGTTGGTGACGTCTTCACCTTCCAATATCACTTGAACCGGATCTTTATCATTGCCTGTTAGAAACTTCACATCCAGATGTGCCGCTAACAACGTGATAGACTCTTCATTTTCCAGTTCAACGTTATGATGAATTGCTGCAAGCGCAAGAACTCGGTAAATGGCACCACTATCAAGTAGTTGCCAACCTAGATGCTGAGCCAATAATTGACTAATTGTACCTTTGCCAGCACCACTTGGGCCGTCGATTGTGACTACAGGAGCCCGTTCAGACATACATTCCTCCGCAAAAAATAACCATCATCCGTGAGTTCATCAAGTGAGCCCCCGAAAATGAGCGCGCCGCATTGTACAACAAAAGACAAACAAAATCCGTGGATTTTTTATGAAGATTAGAAGCCGCACAAATACGGCTTGCTATTCTTGACATTGATGGTTGTAACAATGACGAAACAAACAGACTTAGCCTTGCAGGCTCGCAAACTGCTTAAAGTAGTCAGGGAATGTTTTAGAAGTACAGTCAGGATCATTGATGGTGATACCGCAATCGGCAAATGCCAGCATAGAAAAGCACATGGCCATGCGGTGATCGTTGTAGGTATCAATTTCAGCGGTGTTAATAACGGCTGGCGGGGTGATTTTAATGTAGTCATTCCCCTCTTCAACCTCGGCGCCCACTTTTCGCAGCTCAGTAGCCATTGCTGCTAAGCGGTCGGTTTCCTTGATGCGCCAGTTGTAAATATTGCGAATAACCGTCGTGCCTTTCGCAAATAGCGCGGCCGTAGCTATGGTCATAGCCGCATCGGGAATATGGTTCATATCTAAGTCGACGGCGGTTAATTGTGAGCCGCGGGCAATAATATAGTCATCGCCCCACTCGATATCTGCGCCCATTTTTTCGAGCACATCGGCAAATTTTACATCACCTTGAATACTCAAGCGGCCCACACCCGTGACTTTGACTTCGCCGCCTTTAATCGCCCCAGCGGCAAGGAAATACGATGCCGATGACGCATCGCCTTCTACCAGTACTTTGCCTGGTGATATATAACGCTGGCCTGCAACAATCTCAAAACGGGCATAGTCATGGTTAATGACTTTAACGCCGAACTGCGCCATCAAGGCGATAGTGATATCGATATAAGGCTTAGAGACTAACTCGCCTTTGACATGGATATTGACGCTGCCCTTAGCAAGCGGCGCAACCATCAACAAAGCCGTTAAAAACTGGCTCGATAAATCGCCTGCAATTTCAACATCACCGCCATTAAGGCCAGTGGCATTAATCGTCAGTGGCGGGAAACCGTCATTTTTAAGATAAACAATATTGGCACCGAGTTGCCTTAAGGCATCGACTAAATCGCCAATCGGACGCTCTTCCATACGTGGTTCGCCCGTGAGGGTAAATTCACCTTGGCCTAAGGTTAAGGCGGCGCATAAGGGGCGCATTGCGGTACCCGCATTGCCTAAAAACAATTCCTGCGCGGATGCTGAGGAAATCACACCACCTAAACCATCGAGTTCACACACAGTATTGTTTTGCGATAAACGGTAGTTCACCCCTAACTGCTTGAGGGAGGCCAGCATGTGGCGGATATCATCTGAATCGAGCAGATTGGTGAGCGTGGTAGTACCTTGGGCTAAGGTGGCCAATAATAAGGCTCGATTTGAAATACTTTTTGAGCCCGGAATATTGATTTCACCGTGGACTTGCACAACAGGTTCAAGACGTAATTGCTTCATGAATAAATCTTCTTTCTCTATAGGGCGTCATCATCACGATCACGCGGACTGAATACGCAAAATGGCAACTTCACGCTACAGCGCGTCAAGTTAAGATTACAAATAAAAGGAGATTGGGGCCTTGTTGGTGCTTCGTCGTTATAAAATTACCGATTGTCGCTAAGGATTCAACCGTTTTTTCGAGAAAAATGGCATTTTGGTCAGATTATTTGCTGAGATCAGTGTAAAAATAACAAAAACGCAAAATTTAAGCGGTTAATTTATGATTTAACCGTATTTTTGGCAGGCTTTTTTGCCAAGATAACTGGCGTGTAATCACAGTTTTCACTTTAATTACTTTACCTTTCCGCGCTATTCTAGCCTCCAAACGATAAATAACGCATATCTGATACGAACAATCACGTTTGCACTATAACCAGAAAGGTAGATGGAGCTATGTTTAACTCACTCATCGCAATGCCAGCAGATCCCATCCTTGGCTTGTTGACTCAGTACCGCGAAGACTCTCACCCACAAAAAGTGGATTTAGGTGTTGGCGTTTATAAAGATCCTACCGGCGTTACCCCTATTCTAAGCTGCGTGAAAAAAGCGGAAAAATTCCGTCTCGATACCGAGACAACCAAAGTGTATATCGGCCCAACAGGCTCACCACAATTCAACACCTTGATGACGGAATTAGCCTTTGGTGCTGGCCACAGTGCCATTATCGCTAACCGTATCCGCACCGTTTCAACACCCGGTGGTACAGGCGCGCTGCGCGTGGCGGGTGATTTTATCAAACGCTGCAACCCGAATGCCGTGTTATGGGTAAGCGATCCAACTTGGGCAAACCATATCGGTTTATTCGAAGCAGCTGGTATTACTGTTAAAACCTATCCTTACTATGACTACGATAGCAAATCATTGAAATTTGATGAGATGCTTGCTGCATTATCGCAAGTAAATCCTGATGATGTGGTGTTATTCCACGCCTGTTGCCATAACCCAAGCGGAATGGATTTAACCACAGAGCAATGGGATAAAGTGGTTGCCCTGACAAAAGAGCAAGGCTTTACGCCACTGATTGACATGGCCTACCAAGGCTTTGGTGATGGCGTGGATATTGATGCCTACGGCGTGCGTCATATGGCGGCAGCGGTCGATAATATGATCCTGTGCAGCTCATGCTCGAAAAACTTCGGTTTGTACCGTGAGCGTATTGGTTCATGTTCTGTGATTGCCAAAGATGCCAATACCGCCAATGTCGCGCAATCTGTACTGCTTTATGTGGTTCGCTGCCTTTACTCTATGCCACCTGCCCATGGCGCGGCGATTGTTGAGACGATTTTAGGATCAAAAGAATTAACCCAAGAATGGCTTGATGAGCTGAAAGTGATGCGCGATCGCATCAACGGCAACCGCGCCATTTTAGTGGATAAACTTAAAGCCAATGGCGTAAACCGTGACTTTAGCTTTATCGCCCGCCAAAAAGGTATGTTCTCTTTCCTTGGGGTGGCTCCAGAGCAAGTGGCGCGCCTACAAAAAGAATTCAGCATCTATATGGTAGGTTCAAGCCGCATCAGTATTGCTGGGATCAGTGAAGATAACGTCGATTACTTAGCCCAATCGATTGCTAAAGTGCTCTAAGCCACTGAGTTTATCTGCACCGCTCACTCTGCTGTATTCCCGCAATAAAGGAATACAGCAGAGTTCATTTACCGCCTCAAGTGTTAAATTTTTCAATCATCCCACCCGATAAGTTTTGGCAGTTCATTATCCTCTGTTGCATATCCCCCAATATGACAAACACCACCACGTCTCACTGTTCAAGCATTTATTTTCAATCGTAAAACCACATTCTAGTGATTTTGACATCGCGGCGTTATCGCAATAAGCCACAAATTGTGACCTCGGTCGGCGGATTTCCATTTCATTAATCAGGACTGCGGCTATTTTCACTTTTTAAAGCCAGACCTGCCCAGTAGATTAGTGGTCATCATAGAACTTGTGGATATTCCGCCATGTTATTACAAGATAAATTAGTGCAAATCGTCACCAACCCGCAGCTTTCACCCAAGCAAAAATCCAACTATTTAGCATTAGAAGCGGAAGCCAGTTTGCCCTATATATCGATATCGCCCGAGGTAAAAGCGGCGATGAATGACGGTATTATTTGCGACATGTTTGAAGGCCATGCGCCTTTTAAACCACGCTATGTGTTGCCAGATTATGCCCGCTACCTTCAACAAGGCTCTGAATACTTAGAGTTATCAGCGGCAAAAAACTTGGACGAAGCCATCAATGCCTTAACGATTCTGTATCATCACGTGCCATCGGTGACCAATATCCCCGTGTATTTAGGTCAGCTGGATGACATTTTGATGCCTTTCGTTGAAGGAATGGATGCGGAAGTCCTTTATCGTAAATTAAAACTGTTCTGGATCATGCTCGACCGAACCCTGCCCGATGCCTTTATGCATGTGAATATTGGCCCTACAGATAACATCGTTTGCCGCACCCTACTGCGCATTGATGCCGAGTTAAAACAAGTTGCCCCCAATTTGACCTTTATGTACGACCCCGCCGTCACACCGGATGAATTGTTGTTGCTTGCGACCACCAATATTTGTCAGTGCAGTAAGCCGCATATCGCGAATTACCCTCTGCATGCCAGTGCGTTTGATGAGCGCGGTTTTGGTATTGTCAGTTGCTACAACGCGTTGCCGTTAGCGGGCGGCGCCAATACTTTAGTTCGACTTAATCTTAAAGAAGTGGCGTTAAAGGCCAATTCTATAAACGATTTTTTTGATACTGTATTGCCAAATTACTGCTCACTCACCTTCGAGCTCATTGACGCGCGCTCGGCATTTTTGCATCAAGAATCACACTTCTTTGACAGCTTTTTAGTTAAAGAACAATTGATTGATGAATCGCGCTTTGCACCCATGTTTGGTATTTACGGCATGGCAGAAGCCGTGAATATTCTGCGGACATTCACGGCTACTGATGTAACGAAGTTATCTCAACGAGATCAACACACTGGCTATGGTCATCAGACAGACGCAAATCAACTTGGCTACCGTATTTCTGCCACGCTCGATGCCATAGTGAAATCCACACCCGTCGCCCATGGTTACCATGAGCGGGCACTACTGCATTCACAGGGCGGTATCAGTATCGACAACGATGTGACTCCCGGTGTTCGCATCCCCTATAGCACTGAACCGAATCCCATCGCCCATATTCAAGCCTTAGCGCAGCATCATCAGTATTATACGGCGGGAATTAGCGATATTTTGACTATCGATGAAACCGTGAAATCCAATCCTCAAGCCATGTTCCAACTGTGTAAAGCGGCGCTTGAGTTAGGTTTTAGGGAATTTACCGCCAATGTCGCCTCTAACGATTTAATGCGCGTCACTGGCTATATGGTAAAACGCTCGGATATTGAAGCATTTAAACAATGCGGCTCACGTCTCAATACCACAGGCTTAGCCGCAGAAGCGGCGGTTAATACGGGAATATTGCAACGACAAGCACGAGTTATCGCCCATGAGCACTCCCCCTGTGTTGTTAAATGAACCGGCCATAAATAAAAAGGCAATAGTCAGTCAGCTATTGCCCTTTTCATGCGTCGACGGGCCTGGCAGCAGGCTCGTATTATTCCTGCAGGGCTGCAACTATCAATGCAAAAACTGCCATAACCCACATACCATAGGTTTATGCGATGCCTGTGGCGATTGTGTCGCCACCTGCCCTGACAATGCGCTGACATTAATAAACCTCAATGATAAGCCTCGCATTCACTGGGATAGTGAGCGTTGTAGCCAATGCGATACTTGTATTGCCGTATGCCCGAAACAAGCGAGCCCTAAGGTCAGTCGTTACACCGTTGAGGAGATACTGACGATTCTCCATAGTCAGCGTCACTTTATTAATGGTATTACCGTGAGCGGCGGCGAAGCGAGCCTACAACTGCCATTTATTCTTGCGTTGTTTAAAGGAATTAAGGCGACAGAGTCGTTATCACACTTAACTTGCATGCTCGACACCAATGGCAGTTTAAGCCTAACGGGATGGCATAAACTGCTGCCGTTTTTAGATGGCGCTATGGTGGATCTTAAAGCGTGGCAACAGGATACCCATAGATACATTACTGGTCGTGATAACCATGCCGTGTTCAAATCAATCCAGTTATTGGCTAAACAGCAAAAACTGTATGAGGTGAGATTGCTGCACATTCCGAGCATCACGGATTACGAGGACGAAATAGAAGCGCTAGCGACCTATTTACTTCTGCTAGGCCCAGATACGCGAGTTAAGTTAAATGCCTTTCACCATCATGGTGTTGTCGATGCAGCACTCAATTGGCCAAGCTGTAAACAAGCCGATATTGAACGCTTAGCCGCAACCCTTGCAAAGCGAGGCGTAACCAATCTCATGTTACCTTCTATATACCTTTAACGACTGCAAAACAAAATTTGCTCATAAAGCCAGCGCAGCGCGGGATCTTTCATGCTTTGACTATGCCAAACTAGGCTGTAAGCCACTTTGCCATATTCTATGGGTAAAGATTTAATCGTTAAGCCTTTGGCTTGGCTAGCAATGGATGCCCAGCGGCGCGAGCAGGTAAACAGCAACTCACTGTGATGGCACATTAACGCCGCACTGCCAAAGTCTGGGACCGAAATGGGAACGGCCCGTTTTTTAGATTGCTGGGCGAGCAAAATATCAAAAAATGGCGTACTCAGATCTGTGTCTGTAATGCCAATATGGCTAAAACTCAGGTAGTCATCGAAGCTGATCTGCGGCTGTTTAGCCAAGGGATGGGATGAATTCATCAGGCAGACCATTTCATCGCTGAACAAGGTTTCCCACACCAGATCGTCTTGAAGAGGATTAGGTTGACTCAGATCATGGGGTAACAGCACAAAGTCTAATGTACCTTTAAGCAATCCATCAAAACCAATATTGTCTTTGCTGTAAATATCGAGGCGGATATTAGGAGCCAAGCTCAGAATATGGGCGCTGAGCTTGGCGGCCAGCAGTTCAAAGGTGCTTTCGCGCATCGCAAGCGAAAAACGCCCCTCAAAATGTGCAGGGTTAAACGCATCCTGACTCATGATCTGATTCATATCATTGATCATCTGCTGCACGCTTGGCCCTAATCGTCTTGCCAATGGGGTTGCTACCAGTGAGTTGCCGTTACGGTAGAACAGTTCATCGTTCAAACTGTCCCTGAGCTGGCTTAAGGTTTTACTGACGGATGAGGGACTGAGGCATAAACGTTCGGCGCTGGCGGTCACGCTCAGGGTATCGAGCATCACATGCAAAGTGATCAAGTGCTTCATACTAATGCGCGAAAGCTTGGCCAAATCCATCTGTGACATCCTATTGATTTATCGTGTATACGCATCTAAAGATACGTTCTTTTAATTATGATAAACAATAACATACAACTAACCCAGCATCTTACTCAGTAATGCGCGTCAGCTCACAGGCTTTCTCAAAACGAGTGTTATTGAAGGCATCAGGTCTCAACGTCATCTTGCTTAACGCCATTGTCGATAAATTAAAGTTAACAAAAAAGCGAATGCATTTGAGCATTCGCTTTTGGGATGTCTCACTTGAGATGGCTAACTGATGATCAACATTCAATAAGCATAACGTTGATATTCAGGCAGCAAAGCCTAGACGCTAAGCGTCGCAAGCTAATGAGTGACTCAATACAGCTAAGCCTAGCTATGTTTGTTTGCAAACTCATTCATAAACTTGACCAAAGCAACTACGCCATCGAGTGGCATTGCATTATAGAGGCTAGCACGCATACCCCCTACGATACGATGGCCCTTTAAGGCAACGAGTCCAGCTATTTGGGCTTGCTTTAGGAACTCACTATCGAGCGCTTCGTTGACTAATTGGAAAGTCACGTTCATTTGTGAGCGGTTCGCTGCAACAACCCCATTACGGTAGAAAGCATTACCATCAATGCATTGATATAACATCTGCGCTTTTTGTTGATTAATTTTTGCAATACTCGCAATGCCGCCAATGGACTTAAGCCAAGCAAAGACTTCAGCGGCGAGATACCAAGCAAAGGTTGGCGGTGTGTTGAACATAGAGTCATGCTCAACGGCTAAACGATAGTCCATGATGGACGACTGCGGTAAACTCGGCAGTGTTAACATGTCATCGCGCACTATCACTATCGACAGACCCGATGGACCTATGTTCTTTTGTGCGCCAGCGTAAATCAAACCGTAGCGGCTGACGTCGATTTCACGTGACATAATGGTTGACGATAAATCGGCAACAATTGGCCAAGGTGAGTCTAATTCATCAAAAATTTCGATACCATCTACTGTCTCATTAGGGCAATAGTGAACATAGCGATAATCGGCATCGATCTTATGTAAATCAGGTAAGACAACCGCATTGAGTCCATTGTGTTTTTCAACAATATTCAAGCTATCAATCTGCGCTTCACCCACGAGCTTTTGTGCTTCGGCTAACGCGGCAGATGACCATTGACCACTGACTAAATACAGGGCTCTGCCATGATTACCTAAAAAATTATTCACAACAGCGGAGAACTGTCCACGACCACCGCCGTGCATAAATAGCACATGGTAATTTGTGGGGATCTGCATCAGTTCACGTAAATCGGACTCGGCTTGTTGTGTAAGCGCGATGAACTCTTTACTTCGGTGGCTGATTTCCATCACGGAAACGCCTTGGCCATTCCAATCAAGTAATTCCTGTTGTGCTTTTTTCATTACCGCTGCGGGTAACATTGCAGGTCCAGCACAGAAATTATAAATCGCGCTCACTGACACTCTCCTTAATCCCAACCATGATGTATGTATTGATAAATACGAAACCATTCTAAAACGAACAATGCTATCAACATCAATGCCATTAAAAAAACGAGCGTCCAATTGGACGCTCGTTAATATGACACTTAATTACTCTTCGTCTTGCTCATCATCAGCAAGCTCGTCTTCATCTTCGTCCAACTCTTCTTCGTCATCCAGCGCTTCTTCAAGAGCCTCGTCGGCTAATTCACCTTCGATAATGACAGGAACAATCGGTAAACCGTTTTCATCCAGCTCGACTTCATCTTCTTCAGTTTGGATTTCGTCGATACGTTGTAGGCCGACCACTTTCTCGTCGCCCGCAGTACGGATAATCGTTACACCTTGAGTGTTACGGCCAATGATAGACACGCCGCCAGCCGGTGTACGCACTAAGGTACCTTTATCACTGATGAGCATAAGTTCGTCGTTAAGACCGACTTGAACAGCCCCAACAACAGCGCCATTACGTTCGCTCACCTTGATTGAAACCACACCTTTAGTCGCACGGCTCTTCGCAGGATATTCAGACAGTTGAGTCCGTTTACCGTAACCGTTTTCAGTCACAGTCAGAATCGCGCCATCGCCTTTGGGTACAATAAGCGACACGACTTTCTGACCTTCTTCTAAACGGATACCACGAACGCCTGTTGCAGTACGGCCCATAGGACGTAAGGACAAGACTTCTTCACCGGTTTCAGGATCGGTTTTCACTTCGCCAGTTTCAGAATCACGAACTTTCTCACCAAAGCGAACCACTTTCCCTTCGTTCGAGAACAACATGATTTCGTCATCACCGTTAGTGATATCGACACCGATCAGTTGGTCACCGTCTTTGAGGTTAACGGCGATAATGCCGTTTGCACGTGGGTTGCTATAAGCAGTTAGTGCGGTTTTCTTCACAGTACCGTGTGAGGTGGCCATGATGATGTACTTGTCAGCCGCGTATTCACGTACTGGCAGAATCGCAGTAATGCGCTCGCCATCGGATAACGGCAGCAAGTTAACAATTGGACGACCACGGGCCGTACGGCTCGCTAATGGCAATTGATACACTTTGAGCCAGTACATCTTACCAAAGTCAGAGAAGCACAAAATGGTGTCATGGGTATTGGCAACTAACAGCTTCTCGACGAAATCTTCATCTTTCACTTTCGTCGCGGCTTTACCTTTACCACCACGGCGCTGGGCTTGGTAATCGGTCAATGGTTGATACTTGGCATAACCTAAGTGCGACAGTGTTACCACAACGTCTTCTTCGTTGATCAAGTCTTCAAGACTCATATCGACTTCGTTGGCATTGATCACTGTACGGCGCGCATCACCATATTCTTCAAGGATTTGAACTAATTCTTCCTTGATCACTTCCATCAAACGCTCAGGACTGCGCAGAATAAACAGCAGACCCGCGATAAATTCGAGCAGTTCTTCGTATTCGGCGATGATCTTATCGTGCTCAAGACCGGTCAAACGGTGTAAACGCAGTTCCAGAATGGCCTGAGCTTGTTGCTCAGTCAGGAAGTATTGACCGTCACGAATACCGTATTGTGGCTCTAACCACTCTGGACGCGCGGCGTCATCGCCCGCTTTTTCCAGCATGCCTTGAACGTGGCCTAATTCCCAACCTTGCTCAACCAATTTCACTTTGGCATCCGCAGGCGTGGGTGAGGCTTTGATCAGTGCAATAATCGGGTCAATGTTAGCCAGTGCAACCGCCAGCGCTTCCAAAATATGGGCACGCTCACGGGCTTTACGCAGTTCAAATACGGTACGACGCGTCACCACTTCACGGCGATGCAGAATAAAGCATTCGAGCATTTCTTTAAGATTAAACAGTTTAGGCTGACCATTGGTCAGGGCCACCATGTTAATCCCGAAAGAACACTGCATTTGCGTTTGAGCATAAAGGTTATTGAGTACAACCTCGCCCACTTCACCGCGCTTAATTTCGATAACGATACGCATACCGTCTTTATCAGACTCGTCGCGTAGACCGCTGATCCCTTCAAGCTTTTTATCTTTAACCAGCTCGGCAATCTTCTCGATTAAACGGGCTTTGTTCACTTGATACGGGATTTCAGTGACGATAATGCGCTCACGGCCATTATCTTCGGTTTCCACATCTGCCAGAGCACGCATGATCGCGCGGCCACGGCCAGTTTTATAGGCATCAATAATGCCTTTACGGCCGTTGATAATCGCTGCTGTGGGGAAATCCGGACCTGGAATGTATTCCATCAACTGTTCAATCGACAGTGAAGGTTCTTCAATCAATGCCAAACAGCCTTTCACGACTTCCGTTAGGTTGTGTGGTGGGATGTTGGTTGCCATACCTACCGCAATACCCGATGAACCGTTAATTAACAGGTTAGGTACGCGTGTAGGTAATACAGCTGGGATCTGTTCTGTGCCGTCGTAGTTAGGGACGAAATCCACTGTCTCTTTTTCAAGATCGGCCAGTAATTGGTGCGCTAACTTATCCATACGGATTTCGGTATAACGCATTGCCGCCGCTGAGTCACCGTCGACCGAACCGAAGTTACCTTGGCCGTCTACTAAGGTGTAACGCAGTGAGAATGGCTGGGCCATACGGACGATAGTGTCATAAACAGCAGAATCACCATGGGGGTGATATTTACCGATGACGTCACCGACCACACGGGCAGATTTTTTGTAAGGCTTGTTCCAATCGTTCTTCAATTCACTCATGGCAAACAGAACGCGGCGATGAACCGGCTTTAAGCCGTCGCGCACGTCTGGTAATGCACGTCCCACGATAACGCTCATGGCGTAATCAAGGTACGAATTCTTTAGTTCGTCTTCGATATTAATTGGCGAAATAGATGATGCCAGATCAGTCATAAACTGCTCGTTCCCCTGAAAAATAGCCGACAACGTATAATCCGTATCATTGCCTAGCCCAAAAACGTGATTTGGCATTCTAACACAGTTATTTAATGTCGCCAGACCTATCATTATCGAATTGAGAGTCTGGTGGCTTAATAGATGAAAACACTGTCAATTTGGTCGTTTGTGCGATAAACAAGCGTTGAAATTCACGGCTTACGATGAGGAAAAATCGTCAAAGGGATAAAGTAAAAGGTCGATACGGAGCACAACAATTAACATAAAAGCAGATAACTGCTGAAAATTCACTCAACCACAAGGGCTTAGCTCAGTCGAGCACTTTGTTTATCAAACATAGTCGTTATAATAGCCGCACAATACAGCTTCTTCAGGTAATAGCATGCATCAGAATACCAATGTAGACCCACAGGAAATCGCAAAGTTTGAACGTATGGCCGAAACTTGGTGGGATCTCAACGGCGAATTTAAGCCGCTGCATCTATTAAACCCGCTGCGCTTAAACTATATCGATCAAACCGCTGGCGGTATTTTCGGGAAGAAAGTGCTCGATGTCGGCTGTGGTGGCGGCATTTTGTCTGAAAGCATGGCCCGCATCGGCGCCGAGGTTGATGGCTTAGATATGGGTGATGAGCCCTTAGAAGTCGCCCGCCTACATGCCCTCGAAACGGGCGTGAGCATTAATTATGTAAAAAATACTGCCGAGGCCCACAGCCAAGATCATCAAGCCTATTACGATGTGGTGACCTGCATGGAAATGCTCGAACATGTACCCGATCCACAATCTGTGATTAAAGCATGCTGTGACATGGTCAAACCCGGTGGTCATGTGTTTTTCTCCACCATCAACCGCAACATTAAATCCTACGTGCACACCATTTTAGGTGCGGAATATTTGCTAAAAATGCTGCCAGTTGGCACCCACGAGCATAAAAAATTCATTAAGCCTTCGGAGCTGATTGAGCTCGTAGATAATACCGATCTTATCTGTACCGATGCCTTAGGGGTAAGCTACAACCCATTGACGGGCATTTTTAAGTACACGCCTAAGGTTGATGTGAATTACATGATAGCGACGCGTAAGGTTGATTAATATGAGTCTGGCACAGATCAAAGGCGTACTGTTCGATCTCGACGGCACCTTAGCCGATACCGCGCCGGATCTGGTGCAAGCCCTCAATTTAAGTCTTCAAGACGTCGGCATCGCCGCGCAGCCGTTAGCGGCCATGCGCTACGCCGCATCCCACGGCAGTTTTGCCTTAGTCGATGCCGCGATCCCTGATGCGGCAGAAGATCTTCGGTCTCAAGTTCAGCAAGGGCTACTCGCCCACTATCAGCGTATAAATGGCGATCATTGTGCGCTATTTACAGGCATAGCAGCATTACTCGATTGGCTCGAGTTAACTCAGCTGCCGTTTGGGGTGATCACCAACAAGCCTGCGCGCTTTACCCGTCCCTTATTGCGAAAACTGAATTTACACTTGCGTATGCCCGTTATCATTAGTGGCGATTCGACAAAACACCCAAAACCCCACACTGCACCTATGCTGTTAGGCGCACAACAGCTGAACTGTGCTCCAGAGCACATTTTGTATCTTGGGGATGCCGAGCGAGATTTGCTCGCGGCCAAGGCTACTGGCATGTTAGGCGGCGTGGCCCTATGGGGTTATCTGGGCGTGAACGACAAGCCGTTGCAATGGCCTGCGCACGCGCATTTTGCAAGCCCAACTGAGCTACATCAAGCACTAATCGAAGCACTGGCTTAACAACATCAACCAAAAACAGCGCCTACAAATGCTCACGAATAAGGCATACAATACGTAACTTCACTGACGGACATCAGTGTGTCAGCATACTATTTATGACCCACGGAAAAAGTCAGGCGGATAAAAGATCGGCACTCGTGAGCGAACGCGATCTAAAGAAAAAGATCGCCTAAAAATCCCCCATGAGTGTGACACGCTAACCTGAAATTGAGCTTCAAGGTTAGTCGTTACTAACGCAAAAGTTTATCCTCACGTTATCCACAAGATGTCCCCTGAATTCAGACTTGCAAATAGGGGCAAACCTCACTATCTTGTATCCCATATAATTTAAAACACCATATCTTGTGTATAGGTAACAATCAGACACACTAGAAGCTCGCCGCTTAATTGACTCGTTTGTAACCAGTCAGCTGTATTTAAGGGACGATTATTGATTGTTTTACAAGGATACGTACGGTGATTTTGCTCACCTAAATACATATAAGAACCAAGGCCTATCTCCAAATGAATAGCACTATGACAGTCACAAAACGCTGTGGCGATCGTGAGAATATCGATCTCGAAAAAATACACCGCGTAATTACTTGGGCAGCCAAGGGATTAAAAAACGTTTCTGTTTCGGAAGTTGAACTTCGCTCGCACCTACAGTTTTTCGATGGCATCCCAACCGAAGCTATCCATGAAACCATTATCAAGGCTGCGGCGGATTTAATTTCTCCAGAATCACCGGACTATCAGTTCCTCGCTGCTCGTTTAGCGGTGTTTCACTTGCGTAAGAAGGCCTTCGGTCAGTTTGAGCCGCCCGCATTGTATGCTCACGTGACTAAGTTGGTTAAGCTAGGTAAATACGACCAACACATTTTAAGAGATTACACCCGCGAAGAACTGGATGTGATGGATACCTATATCGACCACTGGCGCGATATGGACTTTTCCTACGCTGCAGTAAAACAGCTTGAAGGCAAGTATTTAGTTCAAAACCGTGTTACCCACGAAATCTATGAGAGCGCCCAGTTCCTTTACATTTTGGTTGCAGCTTGCTTGTTTGCCCGTTATCCAAAAGAGACGCGCCTGAAATACGTTAAAGATTTCTATGACGCAGTATCAACTTTTAAACTGTCGCTGCCAACGCCAATTATGGCCGGTGTGCGTACCCCAACGCGTCAGTTTAGCTCTTGCGTACTGATCGAATGTGGTGACAGCTTAGATTCCATCAACGCGACCGCTTCGTCTATCGTGAAATACGTCAGCCAACGTGCGGGTATCGGTATTAACGCCGGTCGTATTCGCGCCTTAGGTAGCCCAATCCGTGGTGGTGAAGCCTTCCACACAGGTTGTTTACCTTTCTATAAGTATTTCCAAACCGCAGTGAAGTCGTGTTCTCAAGGCGGCGTGCGTGGCGGTGCTGCGACCCTGTTCTACCCTATTTGGCACTTAGAAGTCGAATCTCTGCTGGTATTGAAAAATAACCGCGGCGTCGAAGACAACCGTATCCGTCATCTAGACTACGGTGTGCAGCTGAACAAAGTGATGTATCAACGTCTGATCAAAGGCGAAAACATTAGTTTATTTAGCCCATCTGACGTACCTGGCTTGTACGATGCTTTCTTTGAAGATCAAAACGAATTCGAACGTTTATATCTGCAATATGAGCAAGACAGCAGCATTCGTAAGAAAACGATAAAAGCCGTTGAACTGTTTTCACTGATGATGCAAGAGCGTGCCTCAACGGGCCGTATCTACATTCAGAACGTGGATCACTGCAACACTCACAGCCCGTTTGATTCAAAAGTTGCGCCGATCAGACAGTCTAACCTGTGCCTTGAAATCGCCCTGCCGACTAAACCATTGAACAACATCGATGATCCTGAAGGTGAAATCGCACTTTGTACGCTGTCAGCACTTAACTTGGGTTCTATCAAAGAGTTATCTGATATTGAGCCATTAGCCGACCTCGCCGTACGCGCACTGGATAATCTATTGGACTATCAAGATTACCCTATCAAAGCCGCGCAAATCGCCTCGATGAATCGCCGTACCTTAGGCATAGGCGTGATCAACTTCGCTAACTATTTAGCGAAAAACGGCATGAAGTATTCCGATGGTAGCGCGAACGCTTTAACCCACAGAACCTTCGAAGCGATTCAGTACTATTTACTGAAAGCCTCAATGAACTTAGCCAAAGAGCAAGGTGCGTGTCCGTTATTCCACGAGACCACTTACTCTCAAGGTATGTTGCCAATTGATACCTACAAACGTGACTTGGATAAAATTTGTGCCGAACCATTGCACTTAGACTGGGAATCACTGCGTAGCGATATCAAGCAATATGGCCTGCGTAACTCGACGCTGTCGGCATTAATGCCATCAGAAACCTCGTCGCAAATATCCAATGCGACCAATGGTATTGAGCCACCACGTGGCCTTATCAGCGTGAAATCGAGCAAAGACGGTCAGCTAAAACAAGTGGTACCCGATTTCGATACACTGAAAGATAGCTATGAATTGCTGTGGAAAATGCCTAGCAATGACGGTTACTTACAGTTAGTGGGTATTATGCAGAAATTCGTTGACCAAGCGATTTCGGCTAACACTAACTACGATCCTTCACGTTTTGAAGGCCGTAAAGTCCCCATGCAAACCCTGCTGAAAGATTTGCTCAATGCTTACAAGTTAGGTGTTAAAACGCTTTACTACCATAACACTCGCGATGGTGCGTCGGATTCACACGATGACATCACCAATTTAGAGAAAGAAGATGACGGTTGCGCCGGCGGCGCATGTAAAATCTAGTCTTTAACTTTAACGTTAACGGTTTTATAGGGATCCCTATTTAGTGGATCCCTATCCATTGGAAAAATAGCACCATGGCCTACTCTACCTTCTGTCAAACACCTAACGATGCCACCCGTGAACCTATGTTTTTAGGTCAATCGGTCAACGTGGCTCGTTACGATCAACAAAAATATGAAGTGTTCGAAAAACTGATAGAAAAGCAGTTATCTTTCTTTTGGCGCCCAGAAGAAGTAGACGTCAGTCGCGATAAGATTGACTACGGTGCATTGCCTGATCATGAAAAACACATCTTTATTTCGAACCTGAAATACCAAACCCTACTCGACTCGATTCAAGGCCGCTCGCCCAATGTGGCCTTTTTGCCGCTGGTGTCACTGCCTGAATTAGAAACTTGGATTGAGACTTGGTCTTTCTCTGAGACGATTCACTCGCGCTCATACACCCACATCATTCGTAATATCGTTAACGATCCTTCAGTGATCTTCGACGATATCGTCGTGAACAAAGAAATCTTAAGCCGTGCGACCGATATCGCCGCTTATTACGATCACTTGATCCAACTGACTCAGATATTCCATTTACTCGGTGCAGGAACCCATGTTATCGATGGCAAAGAAGTCATAGTCAACACCCGCACCCTGAAAAAAGCCTTGTACCTGTGCATGATGTCAGTCAACGCCCTAGAAGCTATTCGTTTCTATGTTAGCTTTGCCTGCTCATTTGCCTTTGCTGAACGTAAGCTCATGGAAGGTAACGCGAAAATTATTCGCTTAATCGCCCGTGATGAAGCCTTACACTTAAACAGCACTCAGCATATTTTAAGCATCATGCAAGGCAGTAAAGACGATCCAGAAATGGGTGAAATTGCTGCAGAATGCCAACAGGAAGCTTTCGATTTATTCTTCAAAGCCGCAGAGCAAGAAAAAGAATGGGCAAAATACCTATTCAAAGACGGCTCTATGATAGGTTTGAATGAACAGATCCTGTGCCAATATGTTGAGTTTATTACTAATCAACGCATGAAGTCGGTGAATCTACCGCAACCATACCCAGAAATAACCAATCCATTACCTTGGATGAAAAACTGGTTAGAAAGCGATGCAGTGCAAGTTGCACCACAGGAAGTTGAAGTCTCTTCATACCTTGTCGGCCAAATCGACTCCGCGGTTGATGGTGATGAGTTCCTCGACTTCGATCTATAAGACACTTAAAAGTGACGTTACAAAATGGCATTAAAACAGTGACATCAAAAAAACGGCCACAAAACCTGTTTGCGAAGGCGCCAATCGTGCGCCTTCAAGGTCAACCTGTGTTGCTCTTTACCGAGCAACAAGGCACCTTGCTGCAAGCGCTCGAAGCCAAAAAAGTCAAAATCTTCTCAGAATGTCGCAACGGTTTCTGCGGTGCCTGCAAAACACGCGTCATCAGCGGAAAAGTCAGCTACTTAAACGAACCCTTAGCCGAACTCAAACATGATGAATGTTTACCCTGCTGCTGTGTGCCTACCGAAGATTTAGAGCTGGATCTATCACCTGAAGGTGCAGCTGTGGTCACCTATGCGTGTCAATCTCATCAGAATAAAGCCAGTTTGGCTAAGCCAAAGCAAACACAAAATGTAGCAAGTGACACACGCACGCAGAAACAGGCAGTGTTTGAAGACTCATAACGGCAAGACTCGATTGTTCAATAAGCTGCTTTAAACAAGATGTAGCGTTAAAAGCAAAAATCGCTTTAAACAAAAATGAGCTTTTAAACAAAGAGTAGCTTTAAGACAAACAGCCCCTTTCAATACAGCCTTATTCAATCCGCGCCATTAGATACCAAACATTTTAAAACCCACTATTCTCCCGTTTCTCTATTTACAATGCATTCACACAAACAAACTAAAACAAAAAAGCCTGAACACAAGTTCAGGCTTTCAGGATCTAAAATTGAATACTTAAGGTTTAAAACGTACGACTTATCGACTTTCTATAAACGCATTGCCAGTTCAGCGCCTTGGCGGATTGCACGCTTAGCATCAAGCTCTGCCGCGACATCTACGCCACCAATCAGATGCACAGGCAGGCCCGTCGCTTTCATCTCATCCACTAACGTGCGATTCGATTCTTGCCCAGCACACAAAACGACGTTATCAACGGCCAGCACTTCAGCGGTTTCACCCACGCGAATATGCAGTCCGGCATCATCAAACTTATCGTAACTCACGCCCGTTTTCATCTTCACATCATGTTGCTTAAGCACAAGACGGTGGATCCAGCCGGTAGTTTTACCTAAGCCCTTGCCCATCTTCGACGTTTTACGTTGCAGTAAAAACACCTTACGATGATCAGTATTGTCGGAATGAGGTTCAGTTAGGCCGCCTGCATGCTGGTAAGTTTTATCTATGCCCCACTGTTGTAGCCATTTATCGGGGTTCAAGGTGCTCGACTGGCGCTCACACAAAAAGTGCGCCATATCAAACCCTATACCGCCGGCGCCAATCAAGGCCACCGTATTACCGACAGTCACTTCACCCGAGAGCACTTTTTGATAATCGACCACCCGTGGGTCGTCAAAACCGGGTAAGACTAAATCACGCGGCACAACGCCTGAGGCGATTACCACTTCATCAAACGTTTCCGTCGTCAGCACACTGGCATCGAGACGAGTGTTTAATCTCAGCTCCACCTTATGCAACTTAATTTGGTTTATGAAGTAACGAATAGTCTCGTTAAACTCTTCTTTCCCAGGGATTTTACGGGCGAGATTAAACTGACCACCCACCTCAGATTTCGCTTCAAACAAGACAACGTGATGGCCTCGCATAGCGGCATAAACAGAAAATGCCATGCCCGCAGGGCCTGCCCCCATCACCGCAATACGCTTTTTATTGGCTGTGGGTAAGAAGTTGATTTCAGTCTCATAACAGGCGCGAGGATTCACTAAGCAAGTTGCGCGCTTGAGGGAAAAGGTATGGTCAAGACATGCTTGGTTACAGCCAATGCAGGTGTTGATAAGCTCCGGCGTGTTCGCAGCCGCTTTATTCACGAACTCGGGATCAGCAAGGAAAGGCCGCGCCATCGACACCATGTCAGCTTGACCAGAGGCGATAATCTGCTCACCAATCTCAGGGGTGTTAATGCGGTTAGTCGCAATTAAGGGAACGGAGACAGATTGTTTGAGCTTTTCTGTCACCCACGCAAAGGCGCCACGGGGCACGCTTGTCGCAATGGTCGGTACTCGCGCTTCATGCCAACCAATGCCCGTATTTAGAATGGACACGCCAGCTTGCTCTAACCACTGCGCCAGTTGTACCACTTCATCCCAAGTCGAACCGTTATCCACTAGATCGAGCATAGATAAACGGAAGATAATGATGAAGTCTTTTCCGACCTTTGCCCGTATCGCGTTAACAATCTCAATTGGGAATTGCGCCCGCTTTTCAAACGCACCGCCCCATTCATCGGTGCGGGTGTTGGTACGCGCACTGACAAACTGATTGATCAAATAGCCTTCAGATCCCATTACCTCAACACCATCGTAACCCGCTTTCTTGGCAAGGGCGGCCGAACTGGCGTAATCCTTAATGGTCGAGCGCACTTGACGGCTGGACATGGCAGACGGCGTAAAAGGTGTAATGGGTGACTTAATCTTACTTGGTGCTTGGGAAAAAGGATGATAGCCATAACGTCCCGCATGCAAAATTTGCATACAGATCTTACCGCCAGCCCCATGCACCGCCTGCGTTACCACGCGATGCTTACCCACTTGCCAAGGAAAACTCAGCTGACAGGCATGGGGCGTAAGGCGACCACGAAGATTGGGGGAAATACCACCCGTCACAATCAAACCTACACCGCCCAGAACACGTTCTTTGTAGAACGCTGCCAGTTTCTCAAATCCGCCCTTTTCTTCTTCCAAACCTGTGTGCATTGAGCCCATAAGCACGCGGTTTTTGAGCTGGGTAAATCCCAGATCTAAGGGTTCTAATAAATGGGGAAACGACATTCAAACATCCTTTTAAAACAAGTGATTTAAATCAGCATACCTTGTGTCAAATCTAAGCTCAACCGTTGGATCGAGGCCATCAGTCAAAATCCTTTACAATTGTGTTTAGCCTGTAGCGCCATTTTCAGTTAGCATTGGCAGATTGGACTTATAAAGGAGTGGCAGATGTCCGCTAACCCATCGTTTTTCAAGAGAATATGTTTGTTTATTTGGCACACCCTGAACGGGACGCGTAAACTCATCCTCAATCTAATCTTTTTTGGACTCTTAGCCGCGATCATTATCTCCATTGGCAGTAGCGAAGATATCCAAGTTGAAGATAATTCGGCACTGGTGCTTAATTTAGCCGGCTCTATTGTCGATCAGAAACAACAAGTCGATCCCTTAGAAGCCGCATTCAAACAAGGCCAAAATGCCAACGCCGATGGTGAAATCCTACTCGCTGATGTGCTTTATGTCATTGACAATGCAGCACAAGATCAACGTATTAGCGTACTAGTGCTCGATCTGGTCGATCTTAAACGTGCAGGGATCAGCAAACTACAATCTATCGGTAATGCACTCAATCGCTTTAAAGAGAGTGGTAAAAAAGTCATCGCCATCGGCAACTACTACGAGCAAAATCAATATTTCCTCGCCAGTTTTGCCGACACCATTTACCTCAATCCCCAAGGCGGTGTCTCGCTTGATGGCCTGAGTATGTACAACCAATATTTCAAATCGGCCTTAGAAAAACTCAAAGTCAAAGCGCATATTTTCCGCGTGGGGACCTTTAAATCTGCAGTTGAACCCTACATACGTGACGATATGTCAGATGCTGCGCGGGAAGCCAGTAGTGCACTGTTAGCCGATGTATGGCAAAGCTACACACAAACGGTTGCTGGCAATCGCAATATCGAACCGAATTCTCTGGTGCCCGACGCAACCACTTATTTGGCAGAGCTCGATAAAGCCAATGGCGATTCAGCCACAATGGCAATTAACATGAAATGGGTTGATAACCTAGCGACCACAGAAGATTTTCGTAAAACCATGCTAGAAACCGTAGGAAAAGCCAGCAGTGGTGACAGTTTCAAGCAAGTCAGTTTTTATGATTACTTAGCCTTAGTGACGCCATTACCCAGCTTTGTAGAGCAAGACAGTGTTGGTATTATTGTGGCAAGTGGCACAATTTTGAACGGCACTCAACCTGCGGGCCAAATTGGCGGCGAAAGCACCGCCGAGCTGCTACGTAAGGCACGTTTTGATAAGCACATTAAAGCCTTAGTATTACGCGTTGATAGCCCTGGCGGTAGCGCCTTTGCCTCTGAGCAAATTCGTCAAGAATTACTGGCACTTAAAGCAGCAGGTAAACCCGTGGTTGTGAGCATGGGCAGTTTAGCCGCATCCGGTGGTTACTGGATTTCAGCCAGTGCCGACTATATCTTCGCAACGCCAACAACACTCACGGGTTCGATTGGGATCTTTGGTATGATCACTACCTTTGAAGATTCATTGGCCAGTATAGGCGTGCATACCGATGGCGTATCGACCTCAGAATGGGCAGGATTATCTGTTACCCGCACACTTTCCCCCCAGATTGAAGCGATTATCCAACGTCATATTGAACGCGGCTATTCGGACTTTATCTCCCTGGTCGCTAAAGAACGTAAGATGACCATAGAACAAGTCGATAAGATTGCTCAGGGCCGTGTGTGGAGCGGTAAAAAGGCTCTTGAACTTGGCTTAGTCGATGAACTGGGTGATGTAGATGAAGCCATAGCTAAAGCCGCTAAACTCGCGGATATGACGCTATTTGATACCCGCGTCATCGAACAAGAGCTGACACCCGAACAAAAATTCATGCAGCAGATATTTGCCTCAGTATCGAGCTACCTGCCCGCCTCACTAAGTCAGTCATCGATGTTAGAGCAAATGCTACAACAGTGGACTAGCAGTTTGAAAACGTTAACCTCTTTCGATGATCCAAATAACGTCTACATCTACTGTGATACTTGCAATATGATGAACTAAATCTGCTAGCGTCTAGGTTGCTGCTCGCAACTTCAAGATGATGACAAAGACAAAGCCCGGATCTCCGGGCTTTTTTATTGGGTTTATGTCAGTAAAATCGTATAATTCGGCCACTTGAAGCTAAGAAAACGACAAGAATGACTAAACGCTCCATTTATGTTGCCTATACTGGTGGCACCATCGGTATGCAAAAGACCGATAACGGCTTTGTTCCCGTCGCGGGATTCCTGACTCAGTGCGTGCAATCTATGCCTGAGTTTTATCATGAAGAAATGCCGACATTCGTCATCCACGAATACTGCCCGCTTATCGACTCTTCCAATATGGCACCAACCGATTGGCAGATGATCGCCGACGATATACAAGCCAATTACGATAAGTACGATGGCTTTGTGATCCTTCACGGCACAGATACCATGGCGTACACAGCTTCGGCACTGTCATTTATGCTGCAAGGTTTGTCAAAACCTGTGATAGTGACGGGCTCGCAAATTCCCCTCGCCCAGCTGCGCTCAGACGGCCAAACCAATTTATTGAATTCACTTTACATAGCGGCGAATTATCCAGTCGCTGAAGTGTGTTTATTCTTCAATAACAAACTCTTTAGGGGTAATCGCTCGACTAAGGCCCACGCCGATGGCTTCGATGCTTTCGCCTCACCCAACTTCCCGCTACTGCTTGAGGCGGGGATCAAAATCAATCTGCGCGCAGGCAAAATCACGGTCGCCAACGATACCCCATTAGAAGTCGCTCATATCAGCCCACAACCTGTCGGTGTGGTGACCTTGTATCCTGGAATATCGACACAGATTTTTGAGAACATTCTGCAACAGCCAGTTAAAGCCCTCATACTGCTGACATTTGGTGTGGGTAACGCACCGCAGGATGCCGCCTTACTCAAAACCTTAAGGCAAGCAGATGAACGTGGCATAGTGCTGGTGAATCTAACCCAATGTTTTCAAGGTAAGGTGAATATGGGCGGCTACGCCACAGGCAATGCATTAGCCAAAGCAGGCGTGATCAGTGGCGCCGATATGACTATAGAAGCGGCCTTAGCAAAACTGCATTATTTGCTATCTAAAAATTTGCAACCAGCTGAGATAAAGGCAGCCATGTTACAAAATCTAGTCGGTGAACTGAGCATAGATTAAAGATAGTGTCTTCTAATCTGTTTGTTGCCCTCAAACGCTAGCAACAAAAAAGCCCATATTTGATGGGCTTTTTTGATTTAAACTCAGACTAGATTTCAGCTCAGACTAAACAGCACTAAATGAATATTTATTTTAAGACTTTTGCGGACCAAGATTTGCATTGAAGTTATTTGATATCAAATCAATGTTAGTCTTGATATCACTAACAAAAGATAAAATGCCAATCCCCTTGCTAACCTCAGACTTACGCCTAATACCTATAATAAAACACCCCTTACATGCCAATCAGTACGGCCAGTCAGAAATTATAAATCCTGCGCTTTAAAGCCGGCAATTGGCTCACCACGGAATTGCTTTTTCAGCTCGGCCTTAGACAGCTCATTAATTTTACCGTCAGATGCAATAGTGAAATGCTCTGTTTGCTCAAGCTTACGTGCTTGATACAACATCACCACCTGCAGAGTCGATTCACGCTGAGTCTCACTCAACACAGTACCATCCTCCCACTTACCCAGCTCTGCAGCACTGCGAAGCCTTTCATAGACTTCAACGGGCATTTGGTCGATCACTTGATTGATATCCGTCATACACTTTTCCGCTTATGTAACACGATTCTGACTCGTGTAATGAGATAACCTACAAAACCAAACACAAAGCATATTCCGGCGATATTCGCACGCATACCTTCGGCGGGTTCCCCACCCCAAAACCAAATCACCACACCAGCAATGAACAAGGTCATAGCAACGAAACTCTGATTCATTAAGCTGCTGGACTTTTGAATATGGCTAATGCGCGATAAGGACTCATTGTCGCCATCGGTTTTTGCTTGGCAATGGGGGCATGAAGGCGCTTTGCTCGACATACGTTTACGACACACCGGACATTCAATTAATGCCATATCAGCCTCGCCCTAACGTAACTTATCAACAACGGCGAGCATGGCAATTAGCGATGCTTCACCTAAATAAATACTGCGTTCTGGTGACCAACCCACAAAAGGATCGGCCAGATTGTTATTGTCTTTAAACGGCATCTCAAGGGTATTTGATAAACACTTGAAGGTCTGGGCAACCCAATTAGACGCTACGGTCAGATTCGCTTGACCGGGCTCATCTTTATCATACCCATACTGAGTTTGAAAATCGGCACTGGCTAAGGTCAATGCTTGACTAAAGTCCGCTTGCAGCTGCGCGAGTTTATCATTATAAGCGGGGACGCCTTCACAACCCGCTAGAAACACATAAGGTAAGCCTTCATCACCATGCACATCATAAAACAGGTCAACACCCGTTTGCAGCATCTTGTTGACGACGTGATATACCTCAGGGCTTTTTTCTAAACTCGGTGTTTGCCACTCGCGGTTAAGATTAATCCCAATCGCGTTAGTGCGCAGATGGCCTCTGACACTGCCATCGGGATTCATGTTGGGCACTATATAGAAATTGGCCTTATCAAGCAGCGCCTTTGCCGTGGGACAGTCATTATCGAGTAAACGATTCACTAGGCCTTCAACTAACCATTCAGCCATCGTTTCACCCGGATGTTGTCTGGCGGTGATCCAAATATTGCGTTTAGAAGGATCGCCATTCCCTACTTTCATCAGAGTAATATCGCGGCCATCTAAGGTCAGGCCTAAATGCTCTAAATTGACATCTGGGTGTAACTGGGCGCCGCTGAGTAAATCTAAATGACGCTCATAGCTGTAGGGTGCAAAGTAAGCGATTTGGATGGCATCGCAATCTAACTCTATGCTAATGCTCAGTTTACCGTCTTGATATTGAGTCGGAATACGGAACCAATGCTGGCGATCATAACTGGCCACCGCCTGATAATCTTCCCATCCCTTGGTATAAGAAGCGGTTCCCGCATTGATAATATTCAAGGTGTAATGGTTACCCACCTCACCTTCAAATCGAAAATTGAACCATTGATAAAACTCACCACCCGCATCAGGGCGGATAGCAAGTTGAATATCGTCTTTATTATCAAGATTGACGACTTGGATATTTCCGCCATCAAAGTTGGCACTGATCCGCATAATGATTCCTAATAGGTTGTTAAAACTAAGGGCAATTTAATGGCGTGCGACAGATAGCACACGGCACATTTTATTATATGGCCGATAGAATAAACCAAAACATCCCAAGGGGAAAACGAAAGCCATTAAATTCAGTCAAGACACTTGCAATCGGCCTTTAATTGACCAGTTAACACGCCTAACATCCACAAAAAATGAGCCTTTCACTATAAGTTAATGAAGATATTAGACCATAAAACTATAACCTTGGCCTCGTACTGTATTAATCAAGTTACGCGGCAAGCTGATATTGGCTAGCTTACGGCGAGTGTTACTAATATGCATGTCTAGATTACGGTCAAATCGGCCCAAATCTTTCTGTAGCACTGAGCGCTGCAACTCTTGCTTAGTGATGACTTGGCCTTTTCTTTCAAAAAGATATTTAAATAATTTAAACTCAGTTTGGGTCAAATCGACATAGCGGGTGCCAATAGTGATCCTATAGCTCATTTCATCGAAGTTAATCACTTTAGCCGCCACAGTCGCCATTTGCGGCGAGTGAGAGTGACCGGCACAGAGACGCCGCTCTAAGGCTCGTAAGCGGACAAAAATCTCTTTTATGCTAAACGGCTTACTCAGAAAATCATCTGCCCCCAATTCATAACCAGTGATGCGATCATCTTCATTGTCACGTGCTGAAATCATCAATACTGGCGTTGAACATTCACGCGCTTTTAGCAACTCAAATCCATTCATCTGTGGCATCACTAAATCAAGCACTATGATGTCTGGAGCAAAACTGTCAATGCATGCCAGACCCTCGATGCCATTAACCGCACACTTAACCTCATGCCCTTGTGTACATAGGGCATCAGCTAACCAAACGCTAAACAATGGATCATCATCGACCAAGAGTATTTTACTCATCCTTAAAGCCCAAACGAGAATCTATATCATTTATATTACCATGCGAATCGAGACGACTCTAGCGCTATTACATTCGTTAAGAAGTGTGATGTTGAAAACTGTGAACAAAATACGATATTAACAACCAATCAACTGATGATTAGCGACTCTAAAATCATCTCATAAACTCCCAATAAAAAAGCGCCCTAAGGCGCTTTTTAGAAACTAAGAGTCTGAACTTAGCTTAGAATTTAACAGTTACACCACCGTAAATCACGCGGCCGACTGTGTCATATACTTGTGGAACTGTACCACCATCGCTACCGTTAGAAACAGTAACTGGTTTTTCATCAGTGAAATTCTTAACGCCTAAACTGACAGTCGTCATATCATTGATATGATAAGTACCAGAAATGTTATGGTACAAAATTGAGTCTACATCAGTACCTTGAGCTAGATCTGTCATTCCGCCGATATAACGATTGAAGTACATAACACTCCAATCATCTTGACCCGCTGACAAGCTAAAGTTGTTACGAACTCGGGCATAAGCACCAAAGTTACCATCAATAGTACCAGTATAGCTTTCACCATCCTGCTCGAAGTTAACTAAGTAAGTTGTGTCATTGTTTAGTTTCCAATCTAAACCAATAAGCTCAAAGCTGTAGGCTAAGTTGAAATCTACACCACTCGTGTCTTGTGTACCCACGTTAGTTAAAGCATTCGTTAAATTATCTAAATCGCCATTAGCGCCGATATTGAAAATTTCACAAGATGCTGCACCTGTTGCATCGCCATCTACTTGGAATCTATGACATGCATCTAGACCTGCTTGAGTGTCCATACGTGCAATCGCGTTATCAACTTTGAAACTCCAGTAATCCAAAGTCACAGACATACCATCAAGATAGCTTGGCGAATACACTAAACCAGCCGTATAAGACTCTGATTCTTCAGGCTTTAAATCTGGATCTGATGTACGATTTACTAAAATTTGTGGATCTTGAGCATTGCCCCATGGATCATCTAAATAATCAAACGAACCTGAGTTACCACCATACAATTCAGCAACACTTGGAGCACGGAAACCAGTAGCCGCTACACCACGAACCATTAACTCATCCGTTGCTGCATAAGTTAAGCCAATCTTCCAAGTGGTTGCTTTACCAAAAGTAGAGTAATCATCTAAACGTAGCGCAAATTCACCCGTTAATTTCTCAGTGAAAGGCACACTTACTTCTTGGAAAATAGAAATAACGTTATAGTTACCATCTGTAGGGTCTTGTTGAGCAGCAGTACTTTCACCAGCAACAACTACAGGATCAGGATTATAAAAACCACTTTCACGACGGTATTCTGCACCAATCGCAAAACCAACGGCACCTGCTTTTAAATCAAACAATTCGCCATTTAAACCAGCAGAAAGTGTTTGTTGCTCATTACCACCATTTGCTTGCTCTGAATAACCGATTTCGTTAATCATTTGCTGTGTTAATGGGGTGCCACTAAACCATGCATTAGGATTTGCATAGATCGAATCAAGCATATCTGATGCATTGATAGAATTATCTACTGCAGTTTTAGCTTGGTTTTTACCATAGGTGTAGGTTACATCCCAGTTCATACCAGTATGAACATCTAAGGTGCCCGCTAAGCCACCTGATAAACGCCAAGTATCAGTATCCTGAGTATAAATACGAGGACCTACATCGTTAGTCCGGCGACGATAGTTAACTAAACCCTTATCATCGGCTTTAATACCTGCTGCGATCATGCCGCTATCAAGCGTTACACATGGAGCTCCGGCTGGAACGCCCGCCGCGCCACAAACATTTAGCATAAGATCAGCGGGTTGAGCAGCCATTTGCTGGTTAGAACGACGGTTGGTATAAATAGCATCTGCAGTTAACACAACATCATTACCTAACTCTTGAGTCATGTTAGCAAATAAACTACGACGTTCACTTGGTGTTTGATAGTAACTATCTTGGGTAAAATCATAACCGTATGAACGGTCTACCCAGTTGCCATTGGCATCTTTAATCTTGCCGCCTAAAGTACCTTCAGGGATAAATGAACTTGCACCAGGTTCAGTCCAATCACGGTCACCTTGGATCACGCCACGACGGTCAGAAAAAGCAGCACCAAAGGTGTAATTACCACCATCGGTATTGAAACCGTATAGTGCACTTACGTCGCCATTTTTACCGTCACCCTTGTCAGTGCCACTACCGTTAAAATCGAGCTGGAAACCTTCAAAGTCTTTCTTAGTGATAATATTCACTACACCAGCAATCGCATCAGAACCGTAAACAGCTGAAGCGCCGTCTTTCAGAATTTCAACACGTGCAATCATAGCGACTGGAATAGAGTTCAAATCCACAGAGCTGTTAGCACCGGAACCAGAGTTCACCATGCGGCGACCGTTTAATAACACAAGCGTACGTTGTGAACCCATGCCACGTAAATCAACTTGTGCAACACCGTCTGCACCGTTGTTTGTTGTTGAACCAATTGCCGCACCCGCCATCGAAGTCTGTACTTGCAGCATTTGGTCAACAGAAGTAAAACCTTCCGCTTTAATCGCAGCAGCATCAATAACGGTCACAGGAGATGCTGTTTCCATATCTTGGCGTTGAATGCGTGAACCTGTCACTTCAATACGTTCAACTTTTGCTTTTTCTTCAGCAGCAAATGCGCTTGACGTAACAAATGCACCAGTAGTGATAGATGCAACGATAGCTAAGTTAATAGCTGACGCTACTTTAGTTCTTTTGATCATGTATGAATGCTCCCTAGATCTTACTATTATTTTTATGCTTACAGCTTGTACAGCTATTGCTGTACTAGTGTTGCACCTGATACTGAGGATTCACTTTAACTCCGTCAATGCTCAAAATTTTAACCAACAAAAACAAATTGTTAATTATTGTGATTTATTTGGTTAATTAATTTGAATGCTATTTTTTAATACCCTTATTTACCACACTTATACAGAGTTAATCACCAAGATGTGGATATTAAGCAGATTTTAAGACTGTTAATAAGAAACATGAATGCAACATTTTGCACATTAAAAAATGTGATGCGGATCACACTTTTTAATCCTTATTAAAGTTATCTAGAAGAACAGTGTATTGATTAACTATTGTTAAATCTGCATATCTAGCAATATCCACCGATAGCCAAAGCGCTAAAATACCGATAAACATAGATAAATTGCATTAAAACAGAGATACACTATGTATCAATTGTGCTAATTATGCATTTTAACAACGTCTAAAATTATGGTTTAACAATTAAGGTACAAATAATTCTACACGTCTTTGAAATGACTATTTGTTACTGATCTTGCATATTAATTTTAAATATAAGTATTAGCTTCCAATCCCTCTAAACACTCCCTATTTCTTATTCTTAAATAAATGACTTACATCTCATACGGACCACATTCAAGGACAAATTTTCTTTATAAAAAAAGCGACCACTTAGGTCGCCTCTTAGAGTCTGTATCATCAAAATGATGATTACTCGGGTTTGATCAATTCGAAATGTTGATATGCCCGTGCGGTTGCAATACGGCCGCGGGGCGTGCGTTGGATAAAACCTTGCTGGATCAAAAAGGGCTCTAGCACATCTTCAATGGTTTCGCGTTCTTCGCCTATGGCTGCTGCTAAGTTATCGAGTCCAACTGGGCCACCCATAAACTTATCGATAATGGCGAGTAGTAACTTGCGATCCATGTAATCAAAACCTTCATTATCGACATCCAGCAAGTCTAGTGCATGGTCAGCAACAAACTTAGTGACAGCGCCATCATGCTTCACCTGCGCGTAATCCCGCACGCGGCGAAGCAGTCGGTTAGCTATCCGTGGTGTACCACGTGAACGGCGTGCGATTTCAAATGCACCTTCAGCATCAATATCCAGTTCCATCACCTGCGCCGAACGCGTGACTATGGTGCTTAAATCTTTGATGTTATAGAATTCAAGCCGTAGCGGGATCCCAAAACGCGCCCGAAGTGGTGAAGTCAAAGCCCCTGCCCGTGTTGTCGCGCCCACTAGAGTAAACGGCGGTAAATCAAGCTTGATAGAACGTGCCGCTGGCCCTTCACCTATCATGATATCCAGCTGGTAATCTTCCATCGCTGGATACAAAATCTCTTCTACCACTGGGCTTAATCGGTGGATTTCATCGATGAATAACACATCACCGGATTCGAGATTGGTCAAAAGTGCGGCGAGATCTCCCGCTTTTTCCAGCACAGGCCCCGAGGTGGATTTAATGTTCACCCCCATCTCGTTCGCAACAATCATGGCTAAGGTGGTTTTACCCAATCCCGGCGGACCGTAAATCAACATATGATCTAAGGCTTCATTACGATTCTTTGCCGCTTGAATAAACACCTTAAGCTGTGCCCGAGTGTCATCTTGACCCGTGTATTCATCGAGCATTTTAGGGCGCATTGCCCTGTCGATGGATTCATCTTGAGCTTGGATCTGCGGCTGGATGAGTCTGTCTGCCTCAATCATTGTTATTCCTTATCGCAGCTTTCATCTTAATTATCATCATTGTTCAATTAAAGCATCGATTTAAGGGCGGCTTTGATCAGGGTTTCTGAATCCATGCCCTCTTTGTAGGCTGCAGAAACCGATTTGCTCGCCTGCGGTGGTTTATAACCCAGCGAAATTAAAGCTGAAATAGCATCTTCTTCGGCGCTATTGACTGTCGGTGTGGGTGAGTAATTGGATTGCAGCACGAACTCACGCTCTGAGCCTGCGGAGGCTTCCATCAAGCTCTTGAGCTTATCGCGCATTTCTACCAGTAACCGCTCGGCGGTCTTCTTGCCAACACCGGGTAATTTCACTAAGGTCACTATATCATCGCGCTCAACGCAACCCACAAATTCTGCGGCTGTCATGCCTGATAAAATGGTCAAAGCAAGCTTGGGACCGACACCATTGGTCTTGATCAGTAAGCGAAATAACGCCCTTTCCTGCTTAGTGATAAAACCATAGAGAAGCTGTGCATCTTCACGCACCACAAAGTGGGTGTAGACCATAGTTTCATGATTAACTTCAGGCAGCTCATAAAAGCTAGTAAGCGGCATCTGCAACTCGTAACCAACACCGTTAACATCGATCAAAATTTCTGGTGCTTGTTTCTCAACGAGCACGCCCCGTAAACGACCTATCATCTGTACCGTCCGTATGTTCTTGCCGTTGCCCGGCCACTCAATGCAATTAAACTCTGGCTGGTGTGATAATGACACACAGCAACTCCGAGTGCATCTGCGGCGTCAGCTTGTGGGGCTGCGGGTAATTTAAGTAGTTGTTGGATCATGTGTTGTACTTGGGCTTTCTGTGCTCGCCCCGTACCCACGACTGCGCTCTTAATTTGAGTCGCACTGTATTCGGCCACAGGTAAATTGGCGACTGTGGCAGCAACAATGGCCGCGCCGCGTGCTTGGCCTAACTTGAGCGCAGAATCGGCATTTTTTGCCATAAATACGCGCTCAATCGCAAATTCGTCCGGTTGATACTGACGAATAATCTCAGTGATCCCATCAAAAATTTGCTTTAGCCTACCAGGAAGCTCTTCAGACGAAGTGCGAATACAGCCACTGCCGAGGTAAATCTGATGCCGTCCCTGACATTGGATCACGCCGTAGCCTGTGATCCGTGAACCTGGGTCAACACCTAAAATAATTGCCATTCAATACCTTATTTGGGATCTACATTTGCGTCCCTGTTCCTACGTTAGCGTTTGCGAGCTGAAATGGGCATCAATTGACGCCCCAATTCAGCTCACAGTCAATCTAGCCTAGGCTTGCCATCACATCATCGGAGATTTCCGCATTATGATACACCTCTTGCACATCATCGTGATCTTCAAGGGTGTCGATAAGGCGCATAAATTTTTCGGCGGTTTCTAGATCAAGCTCAGCTTTCGTCGAGGCTATCATCGCGATTTCGGCATTATCCGCCACAAAATGGGCGTTATCGAGCGCCTCTTTCACCGTATAGAAATCAACGGGATCAGTAAACACATCCACAGCACCATCATAGCTGACAATATCTTCCGCGCCCGCTTCAAGCGCCGCTTCCATCAATGCATCTTCATCGGTTCCCGGCGCATAGGATAACACCCCACGCTTAGTGAACAGATAAGAAACCGACCCATCCGTGCCTAAGTTACCGCCCGATTTACTAAACGCATTACGTACACCACTCACAGTACGATTACGATTGTCCGTCATGGTTTCAACCATCACAGCGGTGCCGCCTGGGCCATAACCTTCATAGAGAATGGTTTCGAGTTGCTGGCCTTCTAATTCACCGGCGCCGCGTTTAATCGCACGCTCAACCGTGTCTCGGGTCATATTACCACCGAGGGCTTTATCGATGGCGACACGTAATCGTGGATTGGAGTCGGGATCTGAGCCACCTTCACGGGCTGCAACGGTTAACTCGCGAATGAATTTAGTAAAGAGTTTACCGCGTTTAGCATCTTGAGCCGCTTTACGGTGCTTAATGTTGGCCCATTTACTGTGACCTGCCATGGGAAGTCTCCTCTACTTAGGTATCATCTAGGTGCCATCACAAAGCTTATCAAGAGCCGAAGGTGGAATGAGACTAAATAACGGCTATTTACTTAAAGGATTGAACTAACAGATATTGATAAGCAGTGGAATGACGGTTCACTAAAACAAACCGAGGCTCATGCCTCGGTTTTCGGTACGACTTAAAATAACTGACAAGGGTTAACCCAAATCGACTTACACAAAAACGAGTTACACTAAAACGATTTACATAATGTCGATTTGAATAAGGTCGATTTACAAAAGTCGCCTTACAAAGCCCTCTTACAAAAGATCAGTCTTCAGCTTTAACAGCTTTCTCAACCACGGCAATACCCAGTTCAGCTAATTGCTGCGGATTGGCAAAACCAGGCGCGTTAGTCAGCGGACAAGCGGCAGTGGTGGTTTTAGGGAACGCCATCACATCACGGATTGAGCTTGCGCCCGTCATCAGCATGATGATGCGGTCTAAACCAAACGCTAAACCTGCATGTGGTGGTGTGCCGTAACGCAGCGCTTCTAACAGGAAGCCGAATTTCTCTTTAGCTTCATCGTCAGTAATACCCAGAATACGGAATACCGCAGACTGCATTTCTTGGTTGTGGATACGCACTGAACCACCGCCTAATTCGCAGCCGTTTAATACCATATCGTAAGCATCAGAAACGCGATTTGCAGGGTTAGCTTCAAGTTCAGCTGCCGTGACGCCACGCGGTGCGGTGAACGGATGGTGAACCGCGTGGAAGTTGCCGTTGATTTTCTCAAACATTGGGAAGTCAACTACCCACAGTGGACGCCATTCACCTTGCAATAAGCTGAAATCTTCGCCCGCTTTAAGACGCAGTGCGCCCATAGATTCGGCAACCACAGTCGCCTGATCTGCACCAAACAGGATTATGTCACCAGTTTGCGCGCCAGTGCGGCTCACGATTTCATTGACTATGCTTTCGTTTAAGAATTTTAGCACAGGTGATTGAATGCCTTCTAAGCCAAGGCTTAGGTCATTAATCTTCATCCACGCTAAGCCTTTAGCACCATAGATGCCAACAAATTTAGTGTAATCATCGATTTGCTTACGAGACAGCGCAGCACCGCCCGGAATACGCAGTGCAGCAACACGGCCTTCTTCATCGTTCGCAGGACCAGAGAATACCGCAAATTCGACTTCTTTGAGTAAATCGGCAATGTCCACCAGCTCTAATGGGTTACGTAAATCTGGCTTATCTGAACCAAAACGACGCATCGCTTCGTTGTAAGTCATGCGCGGGAACTCGCCGAGATCGACGTTCAGCATTTCAAGGAACAGACCACGCATCATCTCTTCGGTCTTCGCCATCACTTGCTCGGACGTCATAAATGAGGTTTCGATATCGATTTGGGTGAATTCTGGCTGACGGTCGGCACGTAAGTCTTCATCACGGAAGCATTTTACAATTTGATAGTAACGATCAAAGCCTGACATCATCAGCAGCTGTTTAAACAGCTGTGGTGATTGTGGCAAGGCAAAGAACTGACCTTTATAAGTACGGCTTGGTACTAAATAATCGCGGGCACCTTCTGGGGTAGCCTTGGTCAGGATCGGGGTTTCTATGTCTAAGAAACCGTTTGAATCGAGGAAACGACGCACAGAACTGGTCACTTTAGCGCGGAACATTAAACGCTGCGCCATCTCTGGGCGACGTAAATCTAAGTAACGATACTTAAGACGTTGCTCTTCGCTGTTGTTCTGGTAGTTATCCATGCTCAATGGCAGTGGATCGGCAGCGTTGATAATCGTCAAGGCTTGACCTAAGACTTCAATCTCACCCGTCTTCATTTGACCATTGACTTGGCTATCAGGACGGGCACGAACTAAGCCTTTGACCTGAACGCAAAATTCGGCGCGCAGCGTGCTGGCGACATTGAACACCTCAGGTAAGTCTGGATCATAGACCACTTGGATGAGACCTTCTCTGTCTCTTAAATCTAAAAAGACAACGCCACCCAAATCACGGCTACGATTAACCCAACCTACCAAGGTAACTTCTTGTCCAACGTGAGACTTATTGACGTCTCCACAATAATGACTGCGCATCTAACTCTATCCTTTATCCGGAAACCGGTGCTTTGGAAATAATCAAAACGAGATAAAAGCGGCATTATAGTAAAATAATGCCGATTACCAAAGTACTTCACACTTAGGCGGTGAAGTATCAAACAGTTTTACGCCCTTGACTAGAGGCGAACGCACTATCTGAGCATGAGCGTTCAAAAAAACATCAAGCTGAGCGATAACAACGCCCGCCGCTACTTTTTGCTTGGTACATCAGTTGATCGGCTTTTTTCAATAAACCGATGGCTGTGTCACCATCGCGGGGGTAAATCACCACGCCAATACTGACGGTTATGCTGACACTGGCGCCTTGAATAAGCAAAGGGCTCGACAGTGCCTGTAGAATATTATCAGCAACTTGGGTAACGGCATCGAGATCTTGCACACGATTTAGCAGGATAACAAACTCATCGCCGCCAAATCGCGCAACGGTATCTGAGCCACGGATAACCTTGGTTAACTTTTGGGCGACCAGTACCAATAATTCATCGCCAATGGGATGACCGTGTTGGTCATTGATTTGTTTAAAACCATCGAGATCGATGAATAACAAAGCGAAATGTGCCTGTTCTCTGCGATGAGATAGCAAAGCTTGGGTTAGTCTGTCATCAAGTAAGGCACGATTGGGCAACTGAGTTAAAGCATCATGATTAGCCACATGCAGCAAACGTTTTTCTGCCACCAATCGCTGGGTGATCTCACGATTTAAACGTCGATTCACTAACAGCACAGCCACCATCACTAAACACAAGATTATCACGCCAAACACGATATAACGCAGCCATTGCAGATATTTAGCACTCTCTGTCGCCACAGAAAATGACACCCAGCGCGTATATATTTTTTGCTGATGTTGAGCATCAACCAAAGCCAAAGCTTTGTTAATTAGCGGCACCAGCGGCGCAAATTGAGGATAAACACCAATATGACTGTGTTGATCGGCGAGATCACTGAGCAGCGACATTTTTAATGTCGGATAGTGGCTGGTTTTAAGCTCAGAAGCTAAAGTCACCACTTTATCGATAAACACATCCGCATTGCCATTCGTCACGGCCGCTAATCCGGCCTGCGTATTTGGCACTATGACTAACTTGAGCGAAGGCTCCAGACTCATCAATTGCGCCACTAAATGATATCCCTCAACCACGGCCACCCTTTGACCTGCGAGCTGAGCAATATTAAAAACCGAGACTTGTTCCAGTTGCGACACTAAGGCCCACGGCGATGGCCAATAGGCTTCACTAAACGCTAAACGCTGCTGGCGCTCCGCCGTTTGCGCGACACTGCCAGCTAAACTCACCTCGCCCTTTTGCAACGCCTCGATTAACGAATGCCAATCATCAAAGGCAACTGGCGTAAGCTTAAGTTTGAGTTGTTCCTTGAGTAATTTGACGATATCGCTATTGATCCCCGCAAACTCACCCTGTTCATCCATAAACTCCATCGGTGGCCATTGTTTTAGATAACCGACTTTAAGTTCGCCTACACTTTCCACATAGGCCTGCTCAGCGGGGCTTAAGCTGACATGACGCTCAGCTTGGGTAAAAACATGATCTTTAGGATTGAGCATCCATTTGTGTTCAATCTCGGCAAATTCTTGATTGCTAATACTGTTAAACCCATTGGCTATCCTCTGTGTAAGGCCTGCATCATCGCTACGGGTCAGCACATAAATGTTGGTGCTAAATTCGAGATCAGGATACTGGCTAAAGTCAGACCAGCCTTTATTGAGCAGTAAATAATGGGATGTCCATGCACCCGCGGCGATAAAACCGACAACTTCTCCAGACCTCGCCCCCGCCACCATGGCATCCATACTGTCGTAATAACGCAGTGACACTTGGGGTAATGCTTTACGCAAATCCACCAAATAAGGCGCTGTCGGCACCACACCAATACGTTTACCTTTTAAGCTGTCTAAATCGATTAACTGTTGCTGATAGAGAAAGAGTCGACTCTTCACCGTATATAAATGCCAAGCCTGAGTAAGGCCCGTTTTAACATCATCACTTTCAGGATAACCTATATGGGCATCGGCGAGACCACGACGAACATCGTCCACGCTGGAGTTCATATCACCAGAAATAAAATCAACGGCAATACCCGTTTTCTCAGACCAAAGCTGCCACATGTCCACATACAAACCATGGGGTAAACCATCGACCCCTAGGTCCACAAAAGGCTCGACGCCCAGTTGCATCGAAATAACGAGTCCAGCTTGTTGACGTTCATAGCCAAGCCAACGTCGCTCCGTTTGCTGAATAAAGTGCGCATCAAGCGCAGTGAAACCTTTATTGATTTTATCGACTAATGCAAGATTGCCCTTTTGAACTGCGGGTACAAACTGCATCCCCTTAATTTGAAGGCGGGCAGTATTGGGAAAGTTTGCGGCAATCTCTTGGGATGAGTCGGGATCTTTCAAATAGCCTTCTAACCCCGCAAACACTACGATCTCGCCCGCGGCGACCCCTGCCAATAATTTCTCACGACTTTCGTAACGTTTAAACACAAGCTGCGGTTCGATACGGTGTAATTCCGCTTCATGGGATGAAGCCGCTACCACACCAATTTGAAAGGGGATCAGTTCTTTGATGGATTTTTTGCCCTGCAAGGATTTATGCAAATACAAAAAAGTGCCCACATCCGCAATGGGCACTGCAAAATCAAATTCTTGCTCTCGCTCTGGGGTTTTCCCCATGCCGATATGCACTTGCGCCTTACCTTGCCGCAGTTGATCAAGGGACTCATGCCAGTGGCGCGCCACAAAAACGACTTGGGTATGGCTTTGTTTAGCCCACTCTTTCCATAAGTCAACCAGTAATCCAGTCGGCTCGCCATCGTTGTCGACATATTGATAGGGAAAACTATCCTCACCCATAACGATGATTAATGGCTCAGAGGACAACGGACTTGCCTGCCCCGTTATGCTCAAAAAACAGCTGCACAAGATCACAATTAAGTGGATCACAAACTTCAAGTTGAGCCCTTAGTACTTGATGTACATGTAACGATTTTGTTATCTATTAAGTATTAGACAAAAATTTATCGCAAATTACTAGCATGAGACTTGCTGCTAATCACTCTGATTCGTTAAAATGCGCAGTTGAATTCCCATGAAAAATCTCAGATGAACGTTTCTCAAGACACTATCTACGCTCAAGCGAGCGAGCATATTAGCGATTTCCAGTTTGATAACCGTGTAGCAGGCGTATTCAGTGACATGATCCGCCGCTCAGTGCCTGGATATACGCAAATTATCAATACCATAGGCGATTTTGCAGATCGTTTCGTCATGCCAAATACTCAAATTTACGATTTGGGTTGCTCACTCGGTGCCGCGACCTTAAGTATTCGTCGCCAAATCCAAGGCCGCCAATGTCGCATTATTGCTGTAGATAACAGTGAATCTATGGTCGCACGCTGCCAAGAGAACCTGAATGCCTATGTCAGCGATACGGATGTCGATCTGGTTTGCGGTGATATTCGCGATATCGATATTCAAAATGCGTCATTGGTGGTACTCAACTTTACATTGCAGTTTTTACCGCCAGAAGACAGAGAAACCCTGATAGCAAAGATTTATCAAGGTCTGAATCCCGGCGGGATATTAGTGCTGTCAGAAAAAATTCGCTTCGAAGATGCCCCGATCCAAACCCTATTGGAAGAGCAACATTTAGACTTTAAACGCGCTAATGGTTACAGCGAACTTGAGATCAGCCAAAAACGCAGTGCGCTGGAAAATGTCATGAAGCCAGACACCTTAACCACGCATCAACAACGACTCACCAGCCAAGGCTTTAGCCATTTTAGTCTCTGGTTCCAATGCTTTAACTTTGCTTCTATGGTGGCCATCAAGTGATCAGCTTTAGCTCATTTTACCAACAAATCGCCGATTCGAATCTACAGCACTGGCTCGAAACCCTGCCGAGCATTTTAGGCAAGTGGCAACGAGATCATAAACACGGCAACCTGCCAAAGTGGGAAAAAGTGCTCAACAAGCTGCACTATCCAGCACCCGACCAAGTGGATTTTGTTGATAGCGTGACCGTCGGTAGCGGCGAGCAACTCAGCCCAGGCGAAAAAGAGAAGCTTGAAAACCTGCTGCGTTTGTTTATGCCATGGCGTAAAGGCCCCTTCCACATTCATGGCATCCACATCGATACCGAATGGCGCAGTGACTGGAAATGGGACCGCGTTAAGCAACATATTTCGCCGCTGAAAAACCGCACTGTGCTCGATGTCGGTTGCGGCAGTGGTTATCACATGTGGCGCATGTTGGGCTCAGGTGCCAAACGTGTCGTCGGTATCGACCCTTCGCCGTTGTTTTTATGTCAGTTTGAAGCCATCAAACGTTTAGCGGGCACACATCACCCTGTACACCTGTTACCATTGGGTATTGAAGAGCTGCCACCGCTCGATGCATTTGACACGGTTTTCTCCATGGGTGTTTTGTATCACAGACGTTCGCCTATCGATCACTTGTTACAGCTGCGTGATCAATTGCGCACCGGTGGTGAGCTCGTGCTAGAAACCTTGGTGATAGATGGCGACGAAAATGCCGTACTCGTGCCTCAAGATAGATATGGCAAAATGAATAATGTATGGTTCATTCCGTCCGTTGCCGCGCTCATGCTATGGTTAAAAAAGTGTGATTTCACTGATATCCGTTGTGTCGATACCGATGTCACTGCCCTTGCCGAGCAACGCCGTACCGACTGGATGCCCAACGAATCACTGGTTGAATACCTAGATCCTAACGACATCACCAAAACGGTTGAAGGTTATCCTGCGCCCAAACGCGCCACGATTATCGCGGTGAAAAATCAGCCTAATCAGGATTTAAACTAACCTTTTCAGTCTGAAGTAAGCGAATATCAGTCATTACGTCCTCAGGGTTTGAGTTGGTGATGGCTGATATCAAAAGCAGAAAGAACACCATTCCTCTAGTACATCTGGAATCTGTAGGTGTTCAGCAGCTCAGTGTAACTCCTTCCTTGAATAGCAATACATTTGCGACTCCCACCCTTATCGTTGACATCCATAACAGAACAGGGTTTCATGCATAACAATGACTTGAAGCTAACTCAATTGGATACTAAGTCAAAGTTAACTCATTCCATCACAGATGCAGAACACATTACCCATGTTAAAACCCACTTTACTGGTTAGCCTGTTTGGCTTGAGCCTTTATGTTACGAATGCCGCCTATGCGGCGCCAAGCCCTGTTCCCCTTTTAGTTGAACAATGCCTGCGTTTGCCAAGTATTGATCTCGCGACTGTGTTCGCCAATGCGCGTTTAACTGCGTCTGAATTAACCTTGGCCCAGCGCGCGCTTATTTTTGAGCAACAGATGTTAGGGCTTAATAATATCAACGACAGGCTCAACTATTACCGTGGGTTTAACTTACCGAGTGAGGAACGCGAGGGTCTACTGCAATGCCAGCTACACCTCGCCGACACCCTATCGCAACTTCTCAGCCAAACTGAATTGAGCCAACTCGCCTACGCCTTAGCCCAAGGCAATACAGAACAAATACTGCTGAGCCAACAGCTTAAACAGTTACTACAACAGCATTGGAGCGCCGAGGAAAAAGCGAAATTACATACAGCGCAAGCCAGCATAGGCCAAGGGTTAGGCAGCCAGCAATTTAATCTTGCCTTCAATGACAGCCAATGCCAACCCGAAGCGACTCAGCAGCAACATCATCTGCATAAAAAAGGTGATAAAAGTGATGAGCCGAAGCCCGACAATTCAAAGCAGAGCGACTTTTCTGGCACTATCGTCAGTTACTTACTGACGCAGGAAAACGCCGTATGTCGCCAAAATGTATGGCAGGCCTACCAAGTCAGAGCCAGTGAAACCAATCAAACGGCATTAGAGCGAATTGCTGAGCAGCGCCAACAAGCCGCCACTGCTGCAGGCTTTACCGATTACAGCGCATTAGTGCTTAGTTCGCAGCAGTTATCGTCCCCTGAATTAGTCAAAGCTTTTCTTGATAGCCAAACCCAAGATCTGCAAGTGGCTCCCTGGGATATTGGGCGAACCCTGTCACAACAAGCATCAGCCAAGGGGCCGACATGGCAAACTTCTGACGTCTTGAGTCGCAGCTTTACTTATCTGCAAGTGTTTGGTTTACACTTTGAGACCATAGAAACCGCTAAGGTCGATAAAATACCTGCCGATCCCAATCGGCCACATATCGTCAGGGTCTACCACCAGCAAAGATTGTTAGGTGAAATCTATGTGGCGTATAACCCAAATCCACAGCAAGGTAGTCAACAGCAGACATTGCGTCAAAGTGTACTCGGCCAGCAATTTGGACAACAAGCGTTGGATCTCAAACCACAGCTGAGTAACTACAAAGACATTGAGCAATTAACCGAATCCATCGCAGAGGCTGTCACTTCCCTTGCTAAAGCGAGTCATTTCTACCTCAACAATGCCATGGGGCAGAGTCAGGATAGCTATTTTGTAGTGAGTCTCTGGTTAGCTGAAGTGCTGCGGCATCAACTCTTTCCGCAGTTTGAACAAGATTATTTACAGGAGCGTGAAACATTAGCTAAAGCTTATTCGAAACAGCTCAAAGTTTTTCGAGCTAAGGTTGCAGTTAACTTTTACCAAGACGCAAATTCACAAGTCTATCCCGATCTCGCTGCAGAGTTTAGTGCCAGCTTTGGCCAAGGTTGGCCGCAAACCAAGGATTATCCCTACAGCTTTAATGCTATCGCCAACGAAGGACCGCTCTACTACCAATTACTCTGGCAAGCATCGCTAGCCAGGCTGATAGATCAATCCACATTCAACTGCCGAGACAAACTCAAATTATTCAATGTATTAGTCATCAATGAAGACGCTTTAAGCTTCAGTGACCAATTAAAAGTGGTCATTGGCGCCCCCGTTAATAGTGCTGCACTGATCCAAAGAATTTCAAATAGCGCCGCTTCAGAACATGCTGACAATTCCAACAATCAAGCTTTCGACGCAACAGGTTCTTGTGCGTTTTAAGTGTGAATGCTTAGGATGTGTTTGTGACTCGCTCGGGCGCAAACACTGAAAATCGTCATGATTAGCCTCTCTATCACCTTAATAACTTAGCGCGACATAACTATCTATATGTCGTGAGAATGACTGACTCTATGATATTTAATTGAAAAAGTCGTAAGAAGTGGCCACTATAAGCCTCAATCTATCGTTTTTTTGAGATTATAATGACTCGAGCTAAATCTACCTTAGAACAATGGCGTATTTTGCAAGCGGTGGTCGATTTTGGCGGCTATGCCCAAGCGGCCGAAAAACTCAACAAGAGTCAATCGTCACTTAACCATGCCGTTGCCAAATTACAGCATCAGTTAGGTATCGAGCTACTCGAAGTCAAAGGCCGTAAAGCCTATCTCACCCCGCAGGGCGAAGTGCTGCTGCGCCGCTCACGGCATGTCACCCAAGCCGTCAACGAGTTAGAACAACTTGCGAGTAATCTCGAACAAGGGTGGGAGCCGACACTCACGATTGCCCGTGAAATTATCTATCCGATGGAAAGCTTAGTGTGTGCCCTCAATGCGTTTCTGCCCCACAGTCGTGGCACTCGAATCATCATGCTAGATTCTGTGATTACTGGCACTCAGGAGCTCATTCTGCAGAGTAAAGTCGATATTGCTATCTGTGCAGGGGTGCCGCCTAAAGGGTATTTATCCGAACCCTTATGTGAACAAGAACTCTACCTCGTCTGTCATCCAAATCACCCACTCGCTGACTTAGGCACAATTGAAGACGATAAACTACTGGCACAATATTTACAGTTAGTGATCAAAGATACCGGCGTGCAATCCAATATCGACATAGGCTGGCTCAAAGCTGAGCAGCGCTGGACAGTCTCTAACTTCCATGAAGCTAAAGTCATTTTAAATCAAGGTATTGGTTTCTGTTGGATCCCCTCTTTCTTAGTCCAAGAAGAATTGGCTTCGGGTAATCTAGTACGTTTACATCTTGAGGGTAGCCAAAAACGTCGCATCATGTTGAGTTTAGTTATCCCTAATAGGGATCAACAAGGGCCTGCATCAAAACTGCTTGCTTCCTTGATTTTAAAACAGCATGGAATTGAAACGACGAATAGTCATTAACAGCAAGATACCAAACGAGTTATCAATTCGAGTGAGCAAAACGATAAATGCCAACTGCTGATTAAATGCTTAGTTCTTAGTGGCGCTGAGAAGTTGTTTCGAAAAAGATAATGAAAAGCGAATCATGGAAATAGTTAAAGCTTAAAACCTAATCTTACACACTAAAGTCGACATAGCGCGCTTGTTGATAACCCAAATATTGCGGCTGAATAAATCCCGTCTCCTGTAAGAGGTCATCCTTCACATATAACTCGCTCTGCAAAGACACATTCGTATTCGCGCTAGCACTGATATTTGAAGACTGCTCATTTACATCGTTTGCGGACAAAACATCCGTAGATTGCAAATTGCTAAGCAGATCATTTGAAGATGCCAGATAAGAAGGCTGAATATTGGCTTGCGACGTCATATCGACACGAGCTGAAGGTCCAGCACTGGCTTGTGCAACCGCGGCATAATAACGGCTTGCAGTAGCAGTACTATCGGATTTTGAGATAAAGCCCGTCGCTAAATCCGCAGAAATTGAAGCTTCTCCAAATGCTAAAGTTGCGGTCGGTGGTTCAATCGTTTCCACTGTGGTCGATGTAGTGACTGAGTCACTGATATCAGAAGAGGTTTTCGAACCAGTATCAATGACTCTCGTGTTGACCGTTTGCGCCTCGATCGCTTGTTTTAGCTTATCAAGCGCAGTAGAGGCGGGGGTGAATACAGCCTCTTGGGGCTGAGCAATATTACCGGACTCATCAACGTCTCCCGTCACTACAGGTGTATGTTTTTCTAACGGTGGCAACTCTTTGATTTGTGCATCTGCGTCTATTAATGTTTGAGCCGTTTGCAAGTCAACAATTTGTTTTTGTCGCTCCTCTGCCAGCATCACCTTAGCTTCATTCATTTTTTGCAAGGCTTCCGCGGCAACACGGATATCCGCTGATGACGGGTCAACAGGAGCCATTGCTGCGGCATAAACTTGCTTCATTTTGTTTATCGTTGCAAGCGGGTCGCCTCCCACTGGAGAGACATCAATCTGCACTTCCCCATCGGTGGCGTAACGTTGGCCATCAGCACCCTTTTCATACTTAAAACTCGGGCTCTGAGCGTATTGTCCTCCGACGGTTGCGTGGGCATGCTCATGGGCTTTAACCTCTGAATCTCGAGTTTTAAGTTCATCGACTTGCTGTTGCTGTTGAGCCTGCGCTTTTTCTTGGGCTTGTATCTCTTGTTCCTGAGCCTGCTGAACCAGTGATTGCTGCTTTGCCTCTTCCGCTGCTGCTATTTGCTGTTTCCGCGATTCTTCTTCCTGTACTTGCTTTTCAAGCTGATTATCATTTGGGGCAAAGACAGCAGCTAAGACTTGTTGACTATCATCTGGGTTAGAAGCTGTCGCAGGAGCATCTACAGGACCAGCTTGAGCCTGAGCTTCACCGAAAACTTGAGTAAATTGCTCTAACACAGTCGGTTGAGCAACATCACTGCTAGCGGATTGATCTACGGCTTGCGCAGAGTTTGACTGGCCAACAGGCCCTGCACTCGTTGCTACACTCTTATTTACAGCACTCTTATTTACAGAACTGTTGATTGCAGAATCGGACGTAGTGGGATCAACTAACGCAGTTCCAGTAAAGACAGTTTGTGGTCCAAACACAGTAGCTAAATCAGGCATTATTGGAGAAACATCACCCGTGCTTGATGGATTGAAAGCAGGAATATCAGTACCACTCGTACCAATTGATGGACTCAGAGGCGTAAAAATATCAACGGGAATATTGCTCGTTACACTGAGATTTGGACTTATTGTAGCCAAGGAATTTACCCCAAGTCCGCTGTTACTCGTACCCGCGACAGGCGAAAATATCTGAGTAGAAATAGGTGTCGTAATCTGTCCCCCGCGTATACCAGAAATGGATCTTGGTCCTGTTAACAAACTAAAACTTGCATCGGCATGTAAGCTCGCTCGATCATTTAACGTATTTACCTGAGGATTGCTCCTTGGCGTTGGTACGGAAAAAGGATCGATCTTGGGTGCTTGGCTTGCACCATTCAGTACAGGAAGTACAGGTGCTGCAGTTGATGAAACAGCACTAGAAGCAGCAAAAGACACATTCGGTGATGAGTGGAGAGATTGGGAAACGTTAGCAGCTAATGAAGTAATAGGCGTGGCTTGAACTGGAGCAAATGAAGTTCCAGTAACCTGTAGTTCATGGACACCACTCGCTTCAATTTTTGAGGAGCCTGCTGTGTGAGCGCTGGCTCCTTGATAAGTGCTATTAGCGTGACTCTGGCTTTGACTCTGGCTTAGATTCGAGCTGAGCATCTTATCATGTGCCGAAAATGAAGAGGATGGCGCTCCAACCTTAGGTGATAGCGCCACAACCGACATGATATTTACACCTTAATATTAATGATCGAACCTATCGTTTCAGAATCAGTTTCAATCACTTCTGTTGACGCTTCCCCTTGTCTTAATGACTCATTAGCGGTAAGTAATGCCGAGGTTTTATCAGGCTGCGCAACATCTCTTGTAGATTCAGCCGGAGCCGCACTTTGAGTCGGTGTAGGTTTAGCCACATCTATTGTTGCTTGAGTGAGCCCAGATTGAGCACTTTGCAAGCCTTGCAGACCGGATGAATAAGCAGATTGGATTTGCATAACGGTATTCCTGCACGCTGTGATTAATGGGTCAATTATTGACCAATCACCTGCAAAAGTACAGGTTTTATCCGCATTCTCACCATTTATTTACAGTCTTATTTATCCTGTGATCCAATTGGCTTCCCAATCCTTAAATACGGGATTAAAACCCTGCCGTTGCATCTGTTCGATGACTTGCTCGACGCTGCGATCATCGCTTATCTCAAATTGATCGAGTTGACTGTCGGGTGCTTGATAGCCGCCCGGTTGTGTCGAACTACCTGCACTGATGTGAGTAATTCCAAGTGGTAAAAGATTATCCCTCAGCTCAGGGCTTTCCCTTGTCGACATGCTTATATCAAGCTGATGATTAAAAAGTCTAAATGCACAAATCATTTGTACTAAACCTAAATCCGATAGCATAACTTTTGGGGTGATCCCGCCAGTACAAGGCCTTAACCTTGGCAGCGAAATACTAAAGCGAGTGCGCCAATAGCGACGCTCTAAATAGTCAAGATGATATCCCATCATTAACGCATCTAAACGCCAATCATCCAGCCCCAGTAACACCCCAAGACCAATTTTATCGACCCCCGCCGCCGCAACTCTGTCCGGTGTTGCTAAACGATAGGCAAAATCCATTTTTTTACCTCGGGAATGGTGACGAGCATAAGTCTCGGGCTGATAGGTCTCCTGATAAATCATCACAGCATCTAAACCTAGCGCGACTAACTGGCAATAATGGTCCTCACTCATGGGCTGAACCTCCATCGCCACATGGCTAAATTGCTGCTTTACCAATGGCAAAATCTGCTTGAAGTAATCGATACCAACCTTAGTTTCATGCTCACCCGACACCAGTAAAATCGAATCGAACCCCCTATCTTTGATAATGGCCATCTCGACCATCAACTCCTGCTCATTCAAGGTTTTGCGTTTGAGTTTGTTACTCATGCTAAAACCACAGTAATCACATTCATTAGCGCACAGATTAGAGACGTATAGCGGTAAATACATGCCAAGATTCGCGCCAAATCGCTGCCGCGTAAGCGCCGCTGAACGTTGTGCCATGATTTCGATATAAGGCTCTGCCGCAGGTGATAACAAAGCCAGTAAGTTGCGCAAATCCCCTGCCGGACTCACTAACGCCCGCTCGACATCTTGGGTTGTGCAAGAATACAAATCGAGTAACAGTTTATCCCGTGGGATGTTGGCAAATTCCGCTACAAAACTCATTGGTTTAAAAATCCTGTCAGAGGACTGGTCTGTACCGCGCCCGTTTGTACTCGGCCAAGCCCTGCTTCAAAGGCCCGTCTGCCGCATTGCACCGCCTCCTTAAAGCACTCGGCCATCACTATCGGCGACGCGCTGCTGGCGATGGCGGTGTTGACGAGCACCGCATCGGCGCCCAGCTCCATTGCCCGCGCAGCCTGTGAAGGCGCGCCAATACCGGCATCGATCACCACTGGCACCCGCGACTGCTCTATGATGATTTTTAAAAAGCTTTCAGTGACTAAACCCTGATTACTGCCAATCGGACTCGCCAGTGGCATAACAGCAGCGCAGCCCACCTCTTCCAAGCGACAGCACAGCACAGGATCGGCATGCACATAGGGCATCACGATAAAACCTTTATCACAGAGAATCTTGGCCGCTGCTAAGGTTTCAATTGCATCGGGCATCAGGTACTTAGGATCGGGGTGGATTTCGAGCTTAATCCAATGAGTTCCCAGCATTTCACGGGCAAGCTCAGCCGCAAACACCGCTTCCTTGGCGTTTCTCGCCCCCGAAGTGTTAGGCAATAGCCGGACACCCGCTTGACGTAACGGCGTGAGTAAATCATCAAGCCCCATTTTAAAATCAATTCTTTTCATCGCAATAGTTACTAATTGCGATTTCGAGGCCGTTATTGCCTCGATCATCACTTGGCTATTACTGAACTTTCCCGTTCCTGTAAATAACCGCGACTCAAACTCCACATCGGCAATCTTTAACATACTAGCCTCCCGCTACAGCTGAGAAAAGTTCTAATTTATCTTCATGTTGGCAGAGAATAGATTGCCAGCGGTTGCGCGGAACCACCTCAGCATTCAACACGATAGCAACCGAATCGAGGGCTATATCTTGCGCGAGGATCACAGCCGCGAGTGACGTCGGTTCAGATAACGACTGCGGGATATTGTTTATGTGAATTAAAATCATATCAAACCTCAAGACTATCTTTATTTGATGATAGATAAGCCCCTTTGGGACCACACACGTCACAGTGGGGATCCCGCGTTAATACCGCAGCTGTCCATGCAAGTGACTTAGCGTCGAAGCGCCAAAAACGCCCCAACAAGGCATTTTTCGGTTCATCACAACCGCTGTCCACACTCAGCAAGAGTTGTATAGCCACCAAAGATTGCATTGACGCCATCACGCCCACGCTGGGGCCGAGTACACCTTGGGTACTGCAGCTCTGCGACACTCTTGTCTGTGCGGGGAAAATACAGTGATAGCAACCGCCAGAGGGGAGCTGCATTTGATTGACTGCAAACAATTGACCGCTAAATGCTGCGATTGATGCACTGACTAAAGGCAAAGCAGCTTCGATACAGCAGCGATTAATGGATTGGCGAGTCGCAAAGTTATCAGTGCAGTCAAGCACGAGCACTCTTTTACCCTGTTGTTTTAATTGTAAAACCTCAGCGAAGTGATGAGCTGATGTCTCAGCACTAAATGCTGTTTCATGGGCAGTAACAGTGCACTGCGGCGCTAAGCCTTTAAGCTTTTGCTTGGCAACTCGCGCCTTATTGAGTCCAATGTCGGCATCGGTGAATAGCAATTGTCTTGGTAGATTCGAAACTTCAACCTTATCCATGTCGATTAAGGTCAAGCGACTAATACCTGCACAGGCCAGATATTGCGCCGCCAATTGCCCTAAACCGCCAAGCCCTACAATAACAACGCTGGCGTCGGCCAGTTGTAATTGCCCTGCCTCACCGACTTCTGGCAATAAGACTTGCCGAGAATAGCGGATGAAATCAGCATCACTGAGTGTATGAGCGCTTTGTGTTCCGTCGCTGAGAACGTCTGCGTGAGAAAGCGGTGGTTTTTTACTCATGCTTTGCAACCAACTTATGCTTTACAGCCAGTTCTTCAGACAAGCTACATTGCTCCCAAGCTTGGCTCAGCTCTGCGAACGCTGCTAACGGATCCTTAGCTTTCGTTATTGCGCGCACCACAGCAATATTGCCTACCCCAGTAGCTTTCACCTTTGCCAGATTATCTAAGTCGATGCCGCCAATGGCGACCAAGGGATAATGGTCTTGGAGTAACGCCACATAGTGCTTAAGTTTTGCGAGCCCTTGGGGCGCAGAAGGCATTTGCTTCGTCGTGGTTGGGAATATATGCCCAAGCGCTATGTAGGATGGCGAGTATTGATGCGCCAATAGCAACTCGAAATAACTGTGGCTGGATAGACCTAACGCGAGTCCCGCGGCTTGAATGGCCGCTAAGTCGGTAACGGCGAGATCTTCTTGGCCTAAATGTACCCCAAAGGCATGGTATTTTATCGCTAACTGCCAGTGATCATTGATAAAAAGCTGCGCATTAAAATGCTTGCCTAAGGCAATAGCCGTTTGAATTTTTGCCTCTAATTCAGAGCCAATTAACTCAGGTTCGCCTGACTTAGATTTGCCTGACTCACATCTACCTAGCGCAGACTTACCTGAATCAGATTCGGCTAACACTGCAGCGGTTGACTCGCTTGAATCGGTTTTTATCCGTAACTGTACGGTTTTAACGCCCGCAGCTAACAAACTCTCCAGCATGGTTAAGTCACTCACCACGGGATAAACACCAAGATCGGCATCGAGCACTTTAAAACCGTGGGATAAAATATTTTGAGCTGGCGTCGAGGTTGTATTCACCAGAACCGCTTCGGGTAAGTCATGACCAGCATGGCTGTCTTGGTCAATGTCAATGCCATCACACGGCCTTATCTTCGCATAGCTTGACAAATCATTAGGCCAACCCGAACGGGCCAACGGCCCTGGACCTTGCCCTAAACCAATCGCCGCGCTTAAGCCTTGACTCACGTAGGCTTTGGCAACCACCACCGCATCTTGTAATACAAAACCCTGCGCTAACACGGTGGCAATGGCCGATGACAAAGTACAGCCGCTACCATGGTTATGGCAGGTATTAACCCGCGGGCTTGCCAACCAGAAACGCCCATTTTGATGCAGCTCAGAGCTAGCGCGTACTTGATGGCAAACCAGATAATCCTCGGCAAGCTCAAAATCCCAGCCGTTGCTATCGAGAGTGCTAACATGAACATTAGCCTGAGTTTGAGCATGAGTGTTATCGTGAGTTTTAGCATGAGTATCAGCAAGAATGTCAGTGCTGCCGAAGCTCACATCGCCCCCTTTAGCGAGCACACTGCAATCTAAACTCTGGGATAAAGCCTGTGCTGCAGCAACGAACTGCGATTTGGTCGAAACATCACTGTGAGTTAACCGCCCAAGTTCAAGCACATTGGGCGTGATAAGTTCGATTAAACCTTTGAAAGGCCTAAAATCTAAGGCTGATTTAGCCGTACTTTTTATATCCTGACTGTTATCTACTGCTAATGCATCACCACAACTGGCGACCATCACAGGATCGACAATCACAGGCACTGATGGATAGTGGATTTTAAAACTCGCGATCCAATCTGCCAGCAATGCGACTTGAGATTGATCTGCCAGTAAGCCGATTTTGATCGCTTTGGGTGGCAAGTCTGAAAGTAAAGTGGTCAACTGAGCCATTAACATCGCCGCTGATACGGGCTCGACTAAAGTGACCGCCACTGAGCTTTGCGCCGTCACTGTGGTGATCACGCTGCAACCGTGGCAGCCCAAATCCTGAATCGTTGCCAAGTCCGCCTGAATACCGGCACCGCCGCCGCTGTCTGAACCGGCTATAGTCCAGACAAACGCGGGGCGCTCGGTATTCATGGGCAATTTCCCCCCATGAATACCCAGCATCATTAGGCTTCCTCAGCTTCGGCGACGAGCTTGTCTTTAACGTGATAAATCTCGGCGCCCGAGGCAGCAAATTGTGCCGATTTTAGCGCCATTGCCGCTTCCAACTCCTGCGGCGTCTTGATTGTGACTTGCATAGCTTGGGCAGCCGCTTCAACTTGCTCCGCCTTCGCTTGTGCCGCCTCTAAGCCAGCGGCATAGGCGCGAACATCTTGGGTGATTTTCATCGAACAAAATTTAGGGCCGCACATAGAGCAAAAATGCGCGACTTTAGCGGATTCCTGCGGTAAAGATTCATCGTGATAAGCACGCGCGGTTTCAGGATCGAGCCCTAAGTTATATTGATCTTCCCAGCGGAATTCAAACCGCGCCTTTGCCAGCGCATTATCACGAATTTGCGCACTCGAATGACCTTTTGCCACATCGGCAGCATGGGCGGCAATCTTATAGGCAATCAAACCTTGCTTAACATCTTGTTTATTCGGTAGTCCTAAGTGTTCTTTTGGCGTGACGTAACACAACATAGCGCAGCCATACCAAGCAATCATGGCCGCGCCTATGCCGGAGGTGAAATGATCATACCCAGGTGCGATATCGGTGATTTGTGGGCCAAGCGTGTAAAACGGCGCCTCGTCGCAGTGAACTAACTGCTTGTCCATGTTCTCTTTAATGAGCTGCATCGGGATATGTCCCGGCCCTTCGATAATGGTTTGTACGTCGTATTCCCACGCGATTTTGACTAGCTCACCTAAGGTTTCAAGCTCTGCAAACTGGGCTGCATCATTAGCGTCGGCAATCGATCCGGGACGCATACCATCACCTAAAGACAGGGATACATCGTAAGCGACGCAAAGCTCACAGATCTCACAAAAATGGCTGTAGAGGAAGTTTTCCTTGTGATGACTCAGGCACCATTTGGCCATAATTGAACCGCCGCGAGAAACGATCCCAGTAACACGTTTAGCCGTCATCGGCACATAACGCAGCAGCACACCAGCATGAATAGTAAAGTAATCAACACCTTGCTCAGCTTGTTCAATCAAGGTATCGCGGAACACTTCCCACGTTAAATCCTCTGCCACGCCGTTCACTTTCTCCAGCGCTTGATAAATCGGCACTGTGCCGATGGGCACTGGTGAGTTGCGGATGATCCACTCGCGGGTTTCGTGGATATAACGACCCGTGGATAAATCCATTACCGTATCTGCGCCCCAACGGGTAGACCAGACGAGCTTTTCCACTTCTTCCTCGATGGAAGACGTCACCGCCGAGTTACCGATATTGGCGTTCACTTTCACCAGAAAGTTACGCCCGATAATCATAGGTTCGGCTTCGGGATGGTTAATATTCAGCGGAATAATCGCGCGGCCACGGGCAACTTCGGCGCGGACAAATTCGGCGGTAATCGGTTCGCCGACTAAGGCACCAAAGGCTTCGCCCTTGGCTTTACGATTGAGGATTTCATCCTGTACTTGCGCAAGTGCCATGTTCTCGCGGATCGCCACATATTCCATTTCTGGCGTGATAATCCCTTGACGGGCATAGTGTAATTGACTGACTCGTTTGCCCTGCAGCGCTCTGCGTGGGCGGACAATGGCACTCGAGCCTGCCTCAAAACGCAGATGATCTAAACCGTCGTCGGCGAGTCTTTGTTGGGTAAAGTCTGAGGTCGCGCAGGATAATTGCTCTGTGTCGTTGCGGGCTAGGATCCAGTTTTGTCTTAATTTACCAAGGCCTAGACGCACATTGATGTCGGCCTCAGGATCGGAATAAGGTCCGGCGCAATCATACACGCGGATTGGCGGATTTTTTTCCATGATAGGCGCATCATCAGTACCGCCGACAAATGTGTCAGTCTGCAGAATTTGCCGCATGCCAACGCGAATATCGGCACTGGAACCTTCGAGATAAATCTTTTGTGAATTAGGATGTTGCAGTGGCGCTAACGTATCGATAAAGGCTTGGGACTGCGCACGGGTTTCGCGGCGACTCGGCGCCTTAGGCACGATTGATTGACTAGACTCAGCCGATTTATTAGGCACTGTCGATTTATTAGGGATTGTCGATTCTGGTGCTGTGATTTCTATCGCATTGGCAGCTACAGCTGGGTTTAGGTTTGAACTGGACATAAGCAATCTCACGTTAAAAAATGGAGTTGCTTGTCTGGAGAATTGAGTTGTTGATAGCTGGACATGGCAATCAACTTTTGTGGCCAACACTGGCTTCAAAAATTGAGTTACCCTGCTCAATAACGATTAAATCTAAACATTAAGGCTTAAAACACTGCTGAGTAAACAGGTGTTCAAGCCGTCTATTTTAGCGATTTAATGTGTGTTATTACGCTTGTTTCCTTCGCAGGTTTTAACCTGATCAGGTTCAACGGATCCCGAATAAACGGTCTCAGCCAAGAGGCACTCCGACAAGATGAGTGCGCAGTATAGACAGAAGTGGCAGCAACAAACAAGGAAAAAAGCAATTAAAAACCTTAACCACCAATCCAAAATAAAGATTCATAATTAATTGTTTTTAATTGATTAAATAAAATTAAACTAAAAAATCCATAATTAGAATGAAAATAAATCATAAAAGAAAGTCACTATTTATGGGGTTTGAGCATCATTTTGTTTAATCGAGATTGAATGGCATCATTAATAGCTTGATTGATTTTTTTGCCACTGCAGTTAATGGGAAAACCTAAATTTTCGGCGTTAGGATTAACTTGAGTGCCGACTTGTACCACGCGATAACAAATATCCCCTTTACGCACAATCCGATTTGGATCTAAGGGTAAATCCAGACTCGTCGTGCCACCGAAATCATCGGCGTTAGGGACAAATAACACTTCCATCTCTGGGCTCATTTCACTCATATTCGATTTCCGGGTGAACTTATCGGCCTGTTCAATGACGAGATCATCGAGCGCTTGCTCGCGCTGACGTTCAAAATATTGCTGAGTGAATAAACTCATGCTTGAGCTTGTCGCTATTGTGCTCTCACCTTCTGCTGCGGGCGAACTCTTAGCGCCAAGCTGCGGCTTCATTTCTGTGGTATCAAGCGTATTAGTTGGTTTTTTTGCCGTCACTTCCGCGGGCTGTACTTCACTTTGGGCACTTGATTGAGTTTTCTTTGATTGAGATTGGCTCGATTGAGTGATGTTCGGTTTAACCGTATCTGGGTTCACTTTTTCCGACTCTACTTTTTCAGAGACGGCCTTTTCGGGTGCTATTGTTTCAGGCATGACCTTTTCAAGTATTGGCAGAGGCTTCACTTGAGTTTGAGGTGTGGGAACAATTGTAGGCGTAACAGAACTTGTCGCTTCAGTCTTATCCTCGGCCTTGATCTCAGTTTTGGACTCCGAGGTTTCGGCTTTCTCTACTGCGGGAGCATAAATAAAGTAAGCCTTGATCGCTGTCACTTTAGGGCCACGGCTTTCTATTTCCTTCAATCCAAAGGGATTTAACTGCGGGCGCCACAAAATGCAGATAAGTAAAAATAAACACGCATGCACTAAGAGCACAAAAAATAACAAACTGAATCCTTTGAAATACGGCTGAAGAGCACGCAAAACGGATCCCGTCCCCAATCCCTGAGCACTAGTTTGTATCGTCCTAGACAGTTCAGGTTTGGATTCAGATTCAGATTCAGATTCAGAAACCAATTTATCTTGATCTTGATGTTCAGCACGGATTTCTTGCAGTACCAAATCTTGGGCTTGCTCTTGGTCTATAGCTTGGGTGTCATGCTCAGTGACTAAAAAGCCTGCACCGCTATTGAACGCTAATGGCTCCGCATTAGTGGTAAAAACAGGCGTTTGAGCAGCATCCAGTTCACCGAGGTGATGATCAAATGCGATAAAAGTCTCACCTTCTGGCGATGTGGCCGAAATCAGCAAAGCACTATCAGCATCATCTCCAATCGCTATCGCTGTAGGAGATGCTGTCAATAAAGGCGCGGCCTTGGGTTGATGTTGAAAAGGCAAAATCCATCCTTAGGTTTTGTATAGTATCCATTGATTTCAATGATGCTTAACGTGGAACGATTGCACTCTAATTCAATATCAATCCAATATCGGGTTGGTGAATATTGAAAGCGAATTACCCAATAATTGCATTTACTTACGAGCGCTCAACGCAGATTAGAGGAGGCAAACAGAGCAAAGTTCAATGCGAATGCAACCTGCTACAAGCACAGTACTTTACGCCAGTGCTTAATAAGTCACTTGCCAGTTAAGATAAATAAGGCTGGGAATTGAGCTCACTATCGCGCTAAATTGAATGTAAATCTCACGTCTTGAAGCGAGTAGCATCATCAATGCGATGCACTGATGGGAGTGCAAGACGGCGTTAAAAATCTAAAAGATGAAAAATAGAAGCCAACTATAAACTTAAGCTTACAAGTGTACGCTTAAATATGGTGATTTATTTTTCTAACTGATAGACTCAGTCATTATCGTTTACGAGTGTGTATCTACCATGTCGAGTCAAAGTGTTACCGAACAGCCAAACACAGTTAAAAACCCGGTAAAATCTAGACCATATAGTATCAAAGAAGAGATCGCTAACAGTGTATCCCATGGCCTAGGTGTCATTGCGGGGATTGTGGCATTGGTGCTCATGCTGCTTAAAGGTCAAGATCACCTAACGCCAATTCAACTTACGGGCGTAACCATTTATGGTGCGAGCATCATAGTGCTTTTCCTATGCTCGACGTTATATCACAGCGTTAGCCATTCAGGCTGGAAACATAAACTGAAGATCGCCGATCACTGCGCTATTTACTGTTTAATTGCAGGAACTTACACACCTTTGATGCTGATAAGCTTACAAGGCACGCAGTCGATAGTGATTTTAACGGCCATTTGGTCGCTTGCAATTGGTGGGATCCTATTTAAGACGTTATTTATTCACAAATTCAAAAAGTTAAGCCTAGTTTTGTATCTCGCTATGGGTTGGCTATGTGTCACTGTGATGGGCGATTTAACAGCGGCGATGTCAGAAGTAGGGTTTAATCTATTGATCTTAGGTGGTTTATTTTACACCTTAGGGGTTGTATTCTACGTCGGTAAACGCATTCCATTCAACCATGCCATTTGGCATTTGTTTGTGCTCGGCGGTGCCATGAACCACTTTCTGTGTATTTATCTGACTGTTATTTAAATGACTATGATTTAACAGATGGTGATTTAACTGGCTCTGAATTAAATGACTATGACTTAACAGATGGTGATTCAACTGACGGTGGTTTATATAAGGGTTAAAGCTAATAGTCGTTAATTATCTATTCAAGCACTTCCGCCAACACTCTCTCAAACACCGCTATCAAGTACGGCTATTCAATTCAGTAAACAGCGACGCTAATAGCGTCGCTTGTTCTGCTCTGCCACACTGGCGCCAAAGCGCAATAATGCATTCTGCAGTGCACAAGCCTCCTTCTTGCTGATTACGCCGCAGTATAAAGGCCGATTCAGGCATAAGTGGCGGCAAACTAATCCGTGCGGCTGTTTTGAGATAGGGACTCTGGCGCAGCATCTTACGCGCCTCCTGCCAGGTCGCATCTAAAATCACCACTTGGCTAGGCATTCGTTGTGTTGCTATGAGTGTGGATTGCGCTGGTGCTAATAACGTTTGTGCGTTCGAGAGCGCTGGCTCAGTATCACTTGCAGGAAACAACAGCTTGGCTTGCTGGGATGCTAGCATTGCCACTAAATTTTTATCAGGTGCCGTTCTCGACCAGACGATGCTTTTCACCTCTTCAGGGAATGCGGCTAACGCAAGTTGGCCAGTATTCGTTTTGCGAGTTAACTCGCGTTCGTGGGTCAATAAAATAATCTGCATTGTCTTCCCTGCTGCGGCAAAAGAGTGAGAAATTGTCTTAAACATCCACTGAGTCAGGCACAGACTCGAAGCACATCCACTTAAAAAATCAGGTTAAAATAACGGCGTTCAATCGCCAATAAACCAAGAAAACTAAGTTTGACATGAAATAAAATCATAGTTTAAAGTTATGATTTAAAAATGATAAAACTTAAAAAAATTCCAACACTATCTTTTTTAGCAGAAAAGTTTCACGCTCTATTGATTGGCCTTTATGGGGATGATTACGCTGAATATCTTCATTATGGGCGATTGCTTGATGAATATTGAGCCATTCAGGCCGCATGCCATTTTTAATCTCGTGGGCTTCTAATCGAGTCTCACCTAAACCACGCTCGCCCAAGGTGGTGTCGATACGGCACACATAACAGAATGACTCCATGTGCACCACGTTCGCCCCCTCACGGTACCAAGGTCGAAACTCTTCGTAACGACCAAAGGGGGCTAACACTTGAATATCTAAGGCGCCGGTTTCTTCCTGAAGCTCGCGGATCAGTCCATCTTCGAGACTCTCGCCATCGTCAATTCCACCTCCGGGTAAGCTGTAGTCGCGGTATTTTTGGGTATAAAGTAGCAAAATGTCTTCACCCGATAACACTATCGCGCGGGCAGCTCTGCGATAAAAAACGCGTGCCGTCTGTAAGTTAACCGCTGGATCTTGGGTGGTTCTCAATAAACGCATAGTCGTAGCCATTTGCCGAAAAGGAGTCGCAGCATAAACGAAAATGCGCCAAATGCAGATCAAAAACTGCCACAGAGGCAATAATCACACTCAGTCCAGTCCGAGTGATTAATTGGTTTTAACGATTACAAGATTGATTGTTAACGGTTTATGCTAAAATCGTTTTACCCATAATATTAACAACGAGATCGCGATGCATCAGCTCTTTCTCCTGATCCTCATCTTAGCTGCTCATCTTTGGTTCTCATCTTAGTTCTCAGCGTAATGCCCAAGCGGCAAAAATGCTCAAGAACATTCAAGCTCACTCATACTCACTCAAGAGCTGGGCCAATTGTTGCTGATAGGCGTGAATAATTTCAGGAGTTTGCTTGTGCGCCGGCATGCGTTGGTAATGTCCAATCACCTGCGACAGGTAGCGGTGTGCTCGCGGCAGGTTTGCTTCATCTAACGTCTGCCATATTAACGACCCCGTAGCAGTGATAGGCAGACCATTTGGATCTATGATTGTGCTGACGTGGAGGATTTCGTAGAAACGTTGATTCTCTTCCAATAAGTGTTCCGACTTAAGCCCTAGCCCTAAGGCTGAGAGTGATTGCCTAACGTGATAATTATGATGCACGGGACACAAAATAAACTCGAGGTACCGCTGTGGGTGTTGAACTAAGATTGCCCGCACTAAGTCCACCAGCAGTTCACCGCCCACACCAGCGATGATAATCAACTGTTTATCTTGGACACGGGTTTGCCCGAGCGGTAAAGCTGCAACATCGAGACAATGCACTTGCCACTGAGTATGACGATATAAGTTTGAGTTTGGTTCTTGGTTTGACTGTGAGTCTATGTCTGGGTTTAAGTCTGGATCTGAGTGTGGCGCTAAATTGGGATTAAGGCCTGATATCTCTGCGGGAAAGAAACGCTGCAACCGCAGTTCAAGCGCCTGCATTAGCGAAGGCACACAATCGACAAAATGCACTTGGCGAGCAACATTCCTTTTTAACAACAGCATACCGAGCAAACCATGATCGCAGCAGCAATCCCAAATATGATCGTAATGACCAGTGATCATGCTGTTTATCTGTTGTAAACGTTGGCTAATTTTCACGGTTTGACCTTACTGCTGCGGCTCCAAATGCTGTAAATCCCACGCTAAATTGCATTTTTAAGCAAAAAGAAAGCGCGCAGTTTACCCGAGTCAAAAGCAAACCACATCTTTTGTTCGTGCCCTCAAAGTGCTTCTCGTCACGTCTGTTACGACACGCCTTAATGTGGTGAATACGTATGCAGGCCGTTGCGGTTAAAAAGCCATCGCCACTAGTATGCTGTGAGTCACATTCATTATAAAAACAAGGATCAAGGAATGTTCATCAAGACCAACCCTATTCAGTTCACTCGCAGCGACTTAACTGCCCGTCACGTAACAGACTGCCACTTAACAAACAGCCACACTCGCCAGTGCTCATCGCGACAAAAGCTATCGCAAGCGCTATTAAGCCCTACAGCTATCGCCCTTGCGGTCACGAGTCTTTTTAGTGCCAACGTATTTGCCAAAACCGTTACCGTCAGCTCACCCAACCAACAAATTCAAATCAGCTTGAGTGATGATACTGGCCGCCCCGAATATAAAATCGATTTTCACGGCAAGACAGTCATAGAACCGAGCCGCTTAGGCTTAGTTTTTCAATCCCTTGGCGAACTCGGCCAAGGATTACAGATAAAAAGCAGCGATAAAAAAAGTGCCGATGAAAAGTGGCAACAACCCTGGGGCGAGCAGGAATGGATCCGCGATCAACACAATCAACTGACTGCGGTATTAAGTAATGGCAAGGTACAACTCCAAGTCGAATTTAAAGCCTTTGACGATGGTATTGGCTTTCGCTATCACTTAGCCGAGCAAACCGCCCTACCCGCCAATTCACCGCTATCCATCACTGACGAGTTAACCGAGTTCAATGTCGGCCAGAGCGATAAAGCCACAGCATGGTGGATCCCTGCCCGCGGCTGGAATCGCTACGAATATTTATATCGCACCACAGCGCTTAAAGACGTCGATAGAGCCCATACCCCCTTCACCTTTAAACTCACTGACGGTACACACTTAAGTATCCACGAGGCCGCCTTGGTGGACTTTGCCGCCATGACCTTAGATCAACAGCGCGATGGCAAGCTTAAGGCCGATCTCACGCCTTGGTCCGATGGTATTCGCGTCAAAACTCAAGTGGGTTTTTATACGCCGTGGCGCACCATTCAAATTGCCGACAAAGCAACTGGGCTGCTCAATTCGCACCTCATCCTAAACCTCAACGAGCCCAATAAACTCGGCGATGTCACTTGGGTAAAACCGGGGAAATACGTCGGTATTTGGTGGGGAATGCACTTAAACGAAAATACCTGGGGCTCGGGCCCAACCCATGGCGCAACCACCAGTGAAACAAAGCGTTATATGGATTTTGCCGCTAAATATCAGTTTGATGGCGTACTGGTAGAAGGTTGGAATGAAGGTTGGGATGGCGACTGGTTCCACAACGGCGACCAATTTAGCTTTACTAAGGCCTATGCTGATTTCGATCTGCCCGCCATCACAGCATACGGAGCAAAACAAAATGTACGTTTAATCGGCCACCATGAAACCGCAGGTTCAGTCACGCATTATCGCGAGCAAATGGCAGATGCCTTCGCCCTGTATGAGCAGCATGGTGTTACTCAAGTCAAAACGGGCTATGTCGCCGATGGTGGCCAGATCAAGCGCATAGATGACAAAGGCATTACCCGTCACGAGTGGCACGACGGCCAATTTATGGTCGGTGAGTATTTGCACAATGTCACTGAAGCAGCGAAACACCACATCAGTATCAATACCCACGAGCCGATTAAAGACACAGGCCTGCGCCGAACCTATCCGAACTGGATCTCCCGCGAAGGTGCCCGCGGCCAAGAGTACAATGCTTGGGGTAGCCCACCAAACAGCCCTGAACATACGGCCATGTTACCCTTTACCCGCATGCTTGCGGGTCCAATGGACTTTACCCCGGGAATTTTTGACTTAGCGCCCAAGGGGTTGGATGCTGAAAATCGTGTGCAAACCACATTGACCAAACAGCTCGCCTTGTACGTTGTGCTCTATAGCCCAATCCAAATGGCAGCGGATCTGCCGCGCAATTATGAAAAGCACTTAGATGCCTTCCAATTTATCCGCGATGTGCCCACAGATTGGTATCAAAGTGTCGCGCTGGCCGGTGAAGTCGGTGACTATGTGGTCTTTGCTCGCCAAGCGAAGGATCAAGGTGATTGGTACTTAGGCGCACTCACGGATGAAACCGCACGCAAGGTCACGGTCAAACTGGATTTCCTCTCCCCGAATAAACGTTATCAAGCACAAATTTACCGCGATGGTTCAAAGGCCGATTGGAAAACCAATCCCTATGATTATGTGATTGAAACCAAAGAGGTGAGTGCTAAAGATAGCCTAAACCTCACACTCGCCAGCAGTGGCGGCACGGCAATCAGATTCAAAGTACTTTAATAAAGTGCTTTAACGACTTTGTTGCGAGCAACAAAGTCGCTATAAACAAAAGTCACCATAAACAAAGGGCGCTAAAAAGCGCCCTTTGTGTTTATTATGACCCGATTAGTTTAACGTCAGCGCCACTATTTTAAGTGGATGATTGTCATCGAACGAAGGGAAATCCTCATGGGGATCGAGCCAAGTGTGCGTAGTGACTGTACGACCTTGTTTTTCAACACAGCGCACTAAACTGTCGAACCATGCTTGGCGCTCGACTTTCGCCACATTGTTACAGCAAACGATAGTGCCACCGACTTTGGTCGCCATTAATGCGGGCTTAAACAAACCTTGATAATCATTGACCAAATCGACAATACCAAAAGCACTCTTGGCATAACGCGGCGGATCGAGAAACACCAGATCAAACTGGGTTTGCGCCAATTTGGGATAACTCGGTAATTTTTGATTGCGGCGCCCTCCCACACTCAAGCCTGCCAATTGGCGCAATGCCGGAAACGCATCACTCTGCACAAACTCACATACATTCGACACCTGATTTAATGCCGCATTCGTTTTGCCCGTCGCTAAAGCAAAGGAAGAAAAATCAACATTCATCACCTGAGTTGCACCGCCGATGGCTGCCGCAGTACCAATGCCGCAGGTGTAGGAAAACAAATTCAGCACAGTTTTATCTTGGCTGTGTGCCCGCACATATTCGCGGCCAATGCGCATATCAAGGAATAACAGCGGATCTTGTCCTTCGTGGCGCAGTTTAGTGCTGAACTTAATGCCATTTTCCTGCATTACTCGCTCAGAACTCGCAATCTCTGTCAGTGCGGGTGATAAGGCATTCAATACACGGGAATGGCCTAAAGAACGATCGTTATACACAATAGGCAAATCGGCCTGTTGCAACAAAACAGTGCCGACATCAACCAACTCTTCGTCGGTTAAGGTTTGATGAAAACTCTGCACTAGCCAAACATCGCCGTAGCGATCGACATTCAAGCCACTGACGCCTTCGACTGTCCCATGGAACACCCGAAAACAATCGGTTTGATCCTGTTCAGCTTGTTGTAAAAAATCATGGCGTTTCGCCAGAGCCGTCGATAACAGCGTTTGAATAGACATAAAAAGCGGGACTCGCGCAGCGGAAACCTGCGTAAGGTTTCAAGATGGAAAACGGCATAATACCAAACTAGGTCGCAGAATATCGGAAAAGTTCGCCCCGAAAACAGCATAAACACCGACTAACACCCAAATGGGCGGAACTCTATGTCCCCCAACCCGCCAAGCCTGTTATAACTATGTACACGGAATAATTTTCAAACAAAGATGTGGGTTAAATCACTTCAAGCAACGGCTCTAACCCTGGCGCCGTTTTAGTCGGCACAAACTCTATCACCTCAAACTCAGCAACATCGGCAATGCTGAAAGGATCTTGCTGCAAAATAGCCTCTAGCGCCGCACGACTTTCAGCCTTGGCGAGGATGACGCCACCGGTACGTGGCACCTTACGACCCGAGGCGACAAAAGTCCCTGCGGCATAATACTCATCAAGATAAGCAATATGGGCGGCTAAATGTAACTCCACTTCTGCAATTGGCTTTTTATAGGTAAGCGAGACAACAAACATAGGGATCCTTTAATCAACTGAAAAAATTTAAAATAATCGAACGAAAAACGCTTAATCTGGCGATCATCATAAGCTAAGTACCTATCTGATCCCACCATATCTAAGCTGGCTATTATCATAGTGCAGAGTGCGCGACTTTCGAGTCAAGCTATCGGCATCCGTACTGGATATTTATTGCATGCTGACTCTTATTAAGTGCATTTAACTCGCCGTCAGTTATGCTGCGGTTGATTTTATCACTCAGTTAACATCCGCAATAACAATACCCTTTTTTCTAAAAAATAATGCAATGACTGATCATCAAGTATTCTAACAAGATTAGAGAGTTATTTGAGCATTCCAGCAAGCCTATAGCTATTGATAAACCGTCTAGATGCGTTACACCTATGTTTCCATCCAGTTACTGAGCCATGATGAATACGTATGTAAGCAGTTGTGCAAAAATCTACGCCGAGGCTACTATAAATCCGCTCGTTTCACCCTCTGCTTGTGGGGTTTGAAATCTGTGAGGTCGTTTCTGATAGGGTTACATACAAGGATTGCTATCAGACTTAAGTTCTTTCTGCTGACTGGCTTTAGGCCACTCACTTGGGCTAACCCCTTTGAATTAAGGTGTTAGCCCAAATTTGAAATGAATTTATCGGCGAATATGCTTCTGAGGGAGGAGTATATTCGCCATTTTTTCACAGAGTACACTCATTCATGGCATGCGCGAAACTACCATGAATAAGCCATGAATCTGACTCTTAGCTTTTATTGTATGCTCTTGGCTGTGATGAAATAGCTCACCACATAAAAGCAAAGTACAGTGCCAATCCATTGCTAGGCAAAACAATTAAAACAATAAGCACTCAAGGCAGAACGACTGCCAGCAACAGAAAGGAAGTTCAATGTCTTCGAATTACCAGCAAGATCCCCATCAAGCCGCAGCACCTCAGTTGCCGCATGCATTCAAGCAACAACCTGAGTTGAGTTTCTGGCAAATTTTTAATATGTGTTTCGGTTTTTTAGGCATTCAATTTGGGTTTGCCCTGCAAAATGCCAACGTCAGCCGCATTTTTCAAACCTTAGGGGCCTCTATCGATGAAATCCCCATACTGTGGATTGCCGCGCCGCTAACGGGTTTATTGGTTCAACCTATTATTGGTTATTTGAGTGATAACACCTGGGGTCGCCTTGGCCGTCGTCGCCCCTATTTTTTGATTGGCGCGATTTTTACTACCCTTGCCATTTTTATCATGCCGCACTCGCCTACCCTGTGGATTGCCGCAGGCATGTTATGGATCATGGATGCCTCGATCAACATCGCCATGGAGCCGTTTCGCGCCTTCGTCGGTGACAATTTACCGAAAAGCCAACGTACTCAAGGCTATGCCATGCAAAGCTTTTTCATCGGTATTGGCGCTGTGGTGGCTTCGGCCTTACCCTATATTTTGACTCACTTTTTTGATGTTGCGAATACTGCACCAGCAGGTGAAATTGCCGATTCAGTACGTTATGCCTTCTATTTTGGCGGCACAGTATTATTGCTCGCCGTCAGTTGGACTGTCGTATCGTCAAGAGAATATTCCCCTGAAGAATTAGCCGCCTTTAACGCAAAACAAGTCGATGCTGAAGATGAAACTTTAGCCCGCACTCGTACCCGCAAGGACTATCAATTTGCCTCCATCGTGTGGATGGGTCTCGGCGCCCTGCTCACCTTCGCTATTTGGGCGCAGGATTTAGATAAACAACTGTATATCTTAAGCTTAGGGATTTTCGCCTTTGGCCCATTACAACTATATTGCGCGCTGCGTTTGGGCAATTCACAACCCGCTGAACGCAATAAGCTCGGCATGGTATTTAGCGTGGTCGATGACTTGTTCCATATGCCCAAAGCCATGCATCAACTGGCGATCGTGCAGTTTTTCTCTTGGTTCGCACTGTTTGCCATGTGGATTTACACCACAGCCGCCGTGACGTCTTACCATTTTGGCAGCAGCGATGTATTGTCCCAAGCTTATAACGACGGCGCAGATTGGGTCGGCGTACTGTTCGCCTCCTACAATGGTTTTGCCGCCATTGCCGCGATTTTTATTCCTATGCTGGCTAAGCGTATTGGCATCAAGCTGACCCACACAGTCAATATGTTCTGTGGTGGTATAGGTTTGATTAGTTTCTTTTTTATTACAGACCCAAGCCTGTTATGGCTGCCTATGATAGGTGTCGGTATCGCGTGGGCGTCAATTTTATCTGTGCCCTACGCCATGTTGTCGAGCATGTTACCCCCGCAAAAAATGGGCGTTTACATGGGGATTTTTAACTTCTTCATCGTCATCCCGCAGCTTCTTGCCGCCAGTGTGCTGGGTTTAGTGCTCAATGGTCTGTTCGATGGTCAACCTATTTATGCACTGATCACAGGTGGCGTCTTGATGATGTGCGCAGGTATTGCCGTATTATTTGTCGACCAAGACGTTGTCGAACAAAATAACCCAAATAATCAAAGTACAGCGATGAACCGCAAGACTCACTTAATCACGAAAGCCACAGACAAATTAACAAATAAAAGTTAACTCTTTATAGCAACGATACACATTAGGCGACATGCAGAAATGCATGTTAAGCGCGGTGAATTCGGTCACTCGGCTAATCACAGCAGCATAAAATATCTTTATCAATTCAATCACTATAAAAATAAAACCATTATTTGGGGAGAACGAGATGGAATCGAGTCCTACGCCGCAGCAGGATCTGCACACCAGCCAAAACCGTCACACACAAGCGTTAACAAGACACAGCCGCCTAGCGCTTGCCGTCGCCGCAAGCCTATTAGGGATAATAGGGTTAGCGGCCTGTTCACCCACATCGAATTCAGCAACAACTGCCACAAGTGTGAATGCCGCGCCAAATGTGCAGCGGGTTGCGCCCGGCGCACCGGGTAAAGCGCCGACTTGGGCATTTTCGGGTAAAACTGGTATTGGGACGTCTTACGAGCCTTATACCCAAGGTCAATATCAAGATGCTAAGCAAAATCCCATTAGCCGCGTTTGGTTCTCCCTCGCCCAAGGTATTTTAACCGAAACCATGTATGGTCTTATCCATAATGCGCAGCTCAAAGAACTGCAATTTGTGGTCACAGGTAATGGCTTTGTCGATACCGAAAAAGAGAACACCATCAGCAGCATAGAATATTTAGATACAGATGCTAACGGTCGCCCACAATCCCTTGCCTATAAAATTATCAATAAAGATGTTGAAGGTAAGTATCAGATTGAAAAGCATATCTTTACCGATCCAGACCGCGACACTTTGATGATGCGTGTCACCTTTACTGCCTTTGAAGACGGCATTACACCGCATTTGTATGTCAATCCGCATATCGATAACGCGGGCGCCAATGATATCGGCCGCATCGACACTCATACAAAGAATCAGTCGCTGGTGGCCTATACCGCCGCCAAAGACAGTAGCGTAATGACGGTAAAATCCGATCTGAATTTTGTGCAGGCTACGACTGGCTTTGTCGGCGTCTCCGATGGCCTAGCCGATTTGGCCGATAACGGCAAACTCGATACGCCCTATCAAACGACCAGTGCGCAAGATAAATCGACCGTTGGCAATATCGCCTTTACCGCGAGTTACCCTACGCTCATCAAAGCCAAACCCGTCACCTTTAATCTCGCCATCGGTTTTGGTAAAGATGAAGCACAGAGTTTAGCCAATGCCGATGCCAGCTTGGCCGCAGGTTATGATGCTGTGCTCAGCCATTACAATGCAGGCTGGCAGGGTTACCTAAGCTCACTGCCCGCCATCGCTAACATGGCTAACAACACCACAGATAACGGCAAGCTGCTGTATACCAGCGCTATGGTCTTGAAAGCGCAGGAAGATAAAACCTATGCGGGCGCACTGATCGCTTCGCTTTCAAACCCTTGGGGCGATACGGTTTCGGCAGCCGTGCCGAGCACTGGCTATAAAGCAGTATGGCCGCGCGACTTTTACCAATGCGCCATGGCATTCCTCGCCATGGGTGACACGCAAACGCCCAAAGTGGCCTTCGAATACCTGAAAAAAGTGCAAGTGACCGAAAAGACGCCCGGCTATACAGGTACGCCAGGTTGGTTCCTGCAAAAGACCCATGTGGATGGCCAAATTGAATGGGTCGGTGTACAGCTCGATCAAACCGCCATGCCTATCATGCTCGGCTGGAAACTCTGGCAAGCGGGCGTACTCACCCCTGATGAGATCAGTCACTGGTATCAAGAGATGCTCAAAGGTGCAGCGGACTTTTTGATCAGCGGCGGTGACGTCAATCTGGATTGGAATCACACTCAAATCACCCCGCCCAAAACCCAGCAAGAGCGTTGGGAAGAACAAGCGGGTTACTCCCCCTCGACAACGGCCGCAGTGATTGCCGGTCTTGTTGCCGCGAGTGACATCGCCAAAGAAGCTAAAGATATTACTTCAAGCGCCCGTTATCTTACCGCCGCCAAAGACTTAAGTCATAGTTTAGAAAAACACTTAGTCACCACCCAAGGCCTATTGAAAAACAGCGCAGATGTCAGCGCGCCTTACTATTTACGTTTAAGCCCGAATGGCGAGCCAAATACTAGCGATACACTGGCGGCAAATAACGGTAAGCAAGGTTTAGATCAACGTCAGATCCTCGATGGCGGATTTTTAGAACTGGTACGTTATGGCGTGCGCGGTGCAACTGACAAGCTCATCAATCAAAGCCTTCAACTGATTGATAATACAGAGCTTGAGCACAACCTACGCATAAAATACGTGTTTACCGCCAAAGATGGCAGCACCATCTCAGGCTTTAGACGTTATGGCAACGACGGCTACGGTGAGGATACGGTTTCTGGCAAAAACTATGCAGAATCCGGCAGCAACAGCGCCGATCAACGCGGCCGAGTCTGGCCCTTCTTCACCGGCGAGCGCGGTCATTTTGAATTAGCACTCGCCCAAGCAAAAGGCGAGCTAACTGGCAATAATGCCAAGCAAACCAAGCTGCAGTTGATCAACACCTATGTGCAAGGCATGGAAACCTTTGCGAATGCGGGCATGATGTTACCCGAGCAAGCGTGGGACGGTGTCGGCGATGCCACCCGCTATCATTACCAACTCGGACAAGGCACTAATTCTGCCACACCGCTCGCCTGGACCCATGCAGAATACATCAAACTGGTGCGCTCAATGACCGATGGCCAAGTCTGGGATTATTACCCTATCGTCCCAGCGGCATTGAAATGACAAGTTGAAATAGCCAATTAAAATAGCGCATTAGCTTAAGACACTTTGATAAATTGCAGGCTAGAACAGCATCCTAGATATTGTTCTAGCTTTTTTATAGACGGTTTTATGATGCCTGATTTAGCGCCCGCTTTTCATAGGCTTATGCTGCGGGTAATCTTGCGGCGTGCAACCAAATTGCATTTTAAAAGCGGCACTGAAACTGCTGACACTCAAATAACCTAAACTATGGGCCACCATAGTTGTGCTCTCCCCTTGGCTTAAGCTCTCAAGCGAATTTAACAAACGAAATCTTTGTCGCCATTGTCGATAAGTAAGCCCAGTTTCAGCTTTGAATAGTCGCTCAATAGTTCTCACACTCGCGCCGCCCATTTCGGCTAACTCGGTCAGTGAGTAACTCACTTTTGGACGTCGGATCAGCGTTTGGATCAAGCGGCTGAGTCTTGGATCTGAGCCAGCAGGTAAATGGGCATCCAGACTGTCCAGAGTTTGAAGCTCATCGATGGCAACCAAACCCAGCCGATGCAGTTGTCCACTGTCCATAAGATGTGAACTTTCACAAAGTTTAAGCACTAATTCACGCATCAGCGCTGTCATCGTCACCATCACCACTTGCGTATCCTGTGGCCTAACGCCATAACTAGGGTCAATATAAATATTACGAGTGTGGGCGTGGGTTTCGCTGTTCACTTGATGGGGCAAATTACAGGGGATCCATACCGCATGGGTTGAGGGTACCACCCAGACGGCATTTTCACTGCGAACACGTAACAAGCCTTTGGCGGCCCAAAGTAGCTGACCCCGCGGGTGCGAGTGAGGTTCGATGCCCGCTTCCGCCGCCATATTGCGAGTATGGGTCAGCACGGGCCGATTGGCATCTATGATAAACGCCGCATCACTGGGTGTTAACAATGTCGCTTTAGGAACATACTTTGACATATTACCTTCTTAAAACGCCAAACCAAGTCAGTTATCTTAGTAGGCATCTTTTACGTATTCAACCCAATAGGTCGGTAAACATGAAACGTTTTATTGGCGTTAAACAGCTAGCGTTTTTCAGTGCACTGTTGATCGCTACTTTACTTGCGCTTTTTCCGCTAAGTCAGCATCCCGCGGTGTTTTCCTACAGCGCAGGCGTAGTGTTAGTGACCTTGATGTTTTGGAGCACAGGTTTCTTCCCGCCCTTTATGGCGGGGTTAATCTTTTTTGCCCTTGCCACCATTTTTAAACTCATTGAGCCGAGTATACTTTTCTCCGGATTCGGCTCAACTGCGGTGTGGTTAATCATTTCGGGGTTTGTGATCGGCAGTGCCATCACTCAGTCAGGTTTAAGTCGCAGAATGGCCAGTTTGATTGCCCCCATACTGACCACAAGTTATCCACGCTTGATTGCGGGTTTGGTCTTTAGTGCCGTGCTGCTTGGCTTTGTGATGCCCTCATCCGTTGGCCGTGCTGTGGTCATGGTGCCAATTGGTATGGCGTTAGCTGAGCAAGTCGGTTTTGCTCGTGGTAGCCATGGACGGATAGGCATTGCGACCGCCTTGGCACTGGCGTGCAACATGCCCAGTTTTGCCGTGTTGCCCGCGAATATTCCCAACATGATATTAGCGGGTTCCAGTGAGAATCTATTCAATATCCACTTTGGTTATACTGAGTATCTCTTATTGCATTTTCCAATCCTTGGCTTACTCAAATCAATATTGATTGTGGCGCTAGTCGTTTTCCTATTTCCTGCAAAAATTGATAACAACCAGCCTGAACGCGTTATTAAAAAAGAAGCTTACAACCTTGATATGCAAAATAAAGTTGCACTGTTACTGACTATTACTTTGCTCTTTTGGGTGACTGACTCGCTGCACGGCATTAATCCCGCTTGGGTAGGATTAACAACGGCTATCTTGTTATTGCTCCCCAAATGGGGAGTGCTTGAGTCTAAGAGTTTTAATAGTTCAGTGGATTTGTCGACCGTCATTTTTGTCGCGGCAGCCTTAGGTCTGGGAGCATTGGTCAATCATTCCGGGCTCGGCACTGCGCTAGGTCAACTGTTCAGTGAATGGTTACCCTTGCAGCAAGGGGCATCGTTCCTGAATTTTATGTCGTTATCGTTAATCGCGACGCTAACAGGATTAGTGGCAACGGTTCCAGGCGTGCCGACTGTGTTATCCCCCATGGCAGCAGACTTTGCCAATGCAACTGGCTTCTCCACTCCAGCGATATTAATGACGCAGGTGATCGGTTTCTCAACCGTGATTTTTCCTTATCAAGTGGCTCCTTTGATTTTGGCGATGCAATTATCCCAAGAGCCATTAACTAAACTACTTCGCATCACCTTACCTCTAGCGGCAATAACTCTAGTTGCACTTATTCCACTGGATTATCTGTGGTGGCTATGGCTCGGTTGGATAGCCTAAACCCTCACCATTGGCGGTATTCATGCCGCCAATGGTGGATTTTAGAGCGGTTATATCAAGAACCCACAAGGCCCACGTCCAAAGCGCGATGCTCAGGTGACTGAATAAAACTCAATTACTTGATCTTGAGTTGGTAAACACTCGTTGTGCCACTGACTTCATTGCCTATGATTAACAAAGGATTACCGTTAGGGCTTTTATCGGCACTGACAAATTTCATCCCTTCTGGCCCTAAATCACCCGCCAATGTTGCATCACCTTTGACTGCACCTGTAGCGGTATCGACAACGAAGTCAGCTTCAAAATCACGGTTCACAACATAGTCGACAAAATGCACATCAAAAGGATTAGTCACGTCATAGATCATAAAGCCAGAGGTACGTTCTAAACCAACAAAGGCATATAGTCGTTGACCAATTTGGCCTAGGGCTAAAGCTTCTGACTCTGGCCCCTTGTCATCGCTGCGACTATCACCTTTATTTTCTTCGTTGTTATTGTTGAACTTATCCCCCAGTAGTGCGGCGGTAATACGCTCAAAATCACTTCCACTGTCAAACACTTGCTGACCATCGGCATTCCAAATCGAGAAGGAACGAGCACCAAAGCTCACGACTTTGTCGTAGTCGCCATCCTTATCATCGTCACCCATGCTCGTCGTTACCTTAAGACGCGCTAATTGGGTTTTATCTTTTGCGGCGGCAAATTGTGGGTGATTCGGGTCGAGCACTAAATCCCCTGCGCGGGCTTCTTCCGAAAAAGCCGCATAGTCACGGGAGTCACCTTCATTCGCAGTCACAATAAAGTCAGTGTTATTCCAACGGTAGCTAGCAAGGGTATCGGGTTGATACATGCCGTACACCCCAGTGTAGCTTTGCAGGTTAACAAGATTGTCTTTGTCACTCGCATCAATTTTATTCACATCAAGCCCGTAATCTTTGAGGCCTAGCGGTAAAATCTTAGAGACTTTCGCATTGGCGATATCAATCACGGCAATAGCATTGTTCTCTTGTAAACTGACAAATGCACGGCGGTTATCTTGGCTAATGGCGATATATTCAGGTTCTAAATCCTGCGCCACACTCGCCATTGGACCATTAATTTTAATGTCAGCGGTGATTTCAGTTGCACGCGCACCGCCCTGATTAAACGCACTAAAATTTATGATGGTCGCAGTAGCTGCGGGCTTACCGTCAGTAATAGCAATCAACGCAACACTGCCGTCAGGATCTAAGGTATAAGCAGGATTAGGTTCGCCTTCATTGGCCACGAGTAAGGTTTTACCGTCGTGGGTGAACACCACATTATCGGGTAAAGCACCGACTTCGACGGTGCTGATAAACTGCGGAGCATCTGTGCCGTTAAGCTGATAAAAAGCCACAAAACCATTGGCTTGGGTTTTATTGCCTGCAGCGTCACCACGCTCAATGGCAGCCGCTAACAAGTTGCCTGAAATACTCACGCTGTTAACGCTTCCCATAAAGGTTTGACCCACATCCTTAGCAACATCGAGTTCTGCTAATTTTTCGAGATTATTCAATGCTAAAGGATCTGTGGTGTTTGATGCAGTCGCTAATAAGCTGCCATCGATAATATCGACTTTGCCGCTAATCGCATTGACCACAAAAATACGGTTAGATGCACTGTGATATTCAACGATTTCAGCAGCACTTAAGCCATAAACACCAGTCTGATGACGACCAATTAACTCTGCTTTTAAGCTTGCAGTTTGTGGCTGGCAAACATATTGGGTTTGCGCGACTGCAATTTCATTGTCATCCAATTGTCCATTATGGTTGGCATCTAATCCGGTATCGATACGCTGACCACCAGCGGGACAATTTGCATCACCGATAGTTAATGCGGTCACTTTAACCAGTGAATTTAAGCCGTTGTCGCCTTTATCACCTACTGCGCCATCATCACCGCTGCAAGCACCGAGCAATAAGCTCGCCATAATGGCGGCTGCAAGCGGGAGTCGTTGTGTTTTCATCGTGTCATTCCTGAATATTTTATTTTTAGTAGGGTGAAGCTAAAGCCCACTAAATTAGTCAGCATAAAAGACACCTAGATGACAAAGCAGTGACACTCAGATGACAACTAACACTTTTGAATGAAGCATATTGGAGGATAACGGCTCGAGCCGCCAAGGTTATACCTCGATTATCGAGACTTGCTACTTAGTTACAATTTAATCGGTAAAATACGGTAAAGAAATCATCGCAAAGATTGGTTTATTTGTCCTAGCGCTTTACTATGCTATTGCTTAATGCCTTACCGTGAAAATTGATCGAAGCACAATTCACTTTTCCCCAAACACTGCCAATTAGCGCAAGATGCTGGCTAAAAATGGACGGATTAGAGTGAATTGTCCTAGTACAATTTAAACCACGCCGCATAACCCTGAGAAATACGCTTTCAATTCTTTCGCCACCCGAGGTAACAGTGGACCCACAATCACAACCTTCTGCCCATAACGGCAGACGTATACCGAATTTAGCACTGCTTATTCCCATGCTAGCGGCGATTGTCGCGATCACACCATTGGCCATCGACATGTACTTACCTGCGATGTCGACATTGGCCCTTAGTTTTCATACCGATATCACAACAGTGCAACAGTCCCTGAGTATCTACTTAGCAGGTTATGCACTGGGCATGTTGTGTTTCGGTCCCTTAGCTGACCGCATTGGCCGTCGCCCTATGGTGATAATGGGGCTGAGTGGCTTTATGCTAACAAGTTTATTGATTGGTTTTGCTGGTCAAGTCGAAATCTTTCTTGGACTACGCTTTTTGCAGGCCTTTATCGGCGCAGCAGCGACTGTGGTGGTGCCGGGATACATCAAAGAAGTCTATGGCGACAATACCGCCAAAGGTATGTCTTACGTGAGTTTAATCATGATGTTAGCGCCATTACTGGCACCTAGCATTGGCAGCGTTATCTTAGAACTCGGTGATTGGCATTTAATCTTCTTCATTCAATCTGCCTATGCAGCAACCCTGTTATTACTCGTGCTGTTTGCGCTAAAAATGCCCAGCGATAAAGATATGGATACCCGCAGCCAAAAATCGTTTCTTGGTGCCTATGCGACCGTATTTTCCCGATCTGGCGTTAAGTTAAACATTGCCAGCGGCGTGTTAACGTCTTTTGCGTTTTTCTGTTATCTCACCGCATCACCCTTCGTTTATATGGAAGTCTTTGCCTTAGATAAATCCTATTTTGCCATCTTGTTTAGCACCAACGTTGGCGCTTTGATGTTGGCCAATATCATTAATACTCGCATTGTCGGCCGCTATGGTTCGCTGCGTATGTTGCACGTATCGACCTTTTTTGGCGCTATTGCGGGAGCTGGTTTATTAACCGTCAACCTACTGGATATGAGCTATCATTTTACCGTGATCATGCTTATTCCTTTGATGGGCAGCCTAGGGGTGATGTCGGTCAACGCCGATGCGATAGTGCTGATGAAGTTCAAACAAGAAACCGGAACGGCAACAGCGGTTATTGGCACCTTAAGATTTGGCTGTGGCGCGTTAGCGGGGCCGTTATTAGCGGTGTTCTATGATGGCACAGCAGTGCCCTTCTCCGCTCTTATGTTAGGCTCTATTGCGTTAGTCGGCATTTGCCAATTCAATCGTCCAAAGCATCAAATACAGCCGACGATTTAAGGATCTATTTTTAAGAAATCATGGATGCCAATGCCTCATCTACAACACATGTTTGATCGCATAAAACAGCGCATTGGCTTTCACTAATGTAGCAAATAAGTAATATTTAATCGCAACAGTTAAGTATCTGCTTATCTAACGTCCCACACCAAAACGGCACTTTTAGTGCCGTTTTTGCTTTTTAAACATCTAACAATCTGAAAAATATAAGATAAGTCCATAAATCAGCCTAGATTACTTGGCGATTCCAGCAAGTTCTCCACCCATTCAAACGTGAAATTGTTTCAAGTTGGTTACTTTTTACATAAAAGGCTTGAAATGTTGTTTTTTTTGAATATGATGAAATTCTGTTCATTGCAACAGTTGCTGCATCCTAAGGATGAATCACTTGTCTTCTACGAAGTCAGTTCAGCATTTCGGAGTCTGAATTACCCTTCAGGCTTAATTTTTAGAGCGATTACCGTCGCTGTAACAAAATACTGTTTACCGTAACGGTACTATGCAATAGGAGTTCCACATGGAGATGTTATCCGGCGCCAGCATGATAGTGCGTTCTTTGATTGATGAAGGCGTAAAGCACATTTTTGGCTATCCTGGCGGTTCAGTTTTAGATATCTACGATGCCCTGCACGTTATCCCAGGTATTGAACACATACTCGTTCGCCACGAACAAGCCGCCGTACACATGGCCGATGGCTACGCCCGCGCCACGGGTAAAGTGGGTGTGGTATTAGTCACTTCAGGACCCGGTGCCACCAACGCGATTACCGGTATTGCCACCGCCTACATGGACTCTATTCCCCTCGTCGTATTATCGGGTCAAGTACCGAGCAACCTTATCGGTAATGACGCCTTCCAAGAATGCGATATGATCGGCATCTCTCGTCCAGTGGTCAAACATAGCTTTTTAGTTAAAGATCCCACTCAAATCCCTGAAACGATAAAAAAAGCCTTTTATATTGCCTCTACCGGCCGTCCTGGGCCTGTGGTCGTCGACCTGCCAAAAGATTGCTTAAACCCAGCGCTACTGCACGAATATATTTATCCCGAAAGCGTGAAAATGCGCTCATACAACCCGACAACCTCGGGGCATAAAGGACAGATCCGTCGTGGACTACAGGCACTATTAGCGGCTAAAAAGCCTGTGCTCTATGTCGGTGGCGGCGCCATTATCTCGGGTTGTGATAAGCAAATTTTACAATTAGCTGAGAGATTAAATATTCCCGTCGTCAGCACACTTATGGGACTAGGGGCTTTTCCAAGTACCCACAAAAACAGCCTAGGCATGTTAGGGATGCACGGTCGCTACGAAGCCAACATGACAATGCATAACTGCGATTTGATCTTCGGTATTGGTGTGCGCTTCGACGATAGAACCACTAATAATGTGGAAAAATATTGCCCGAACGCGACCATTTTGCACATAGATATCGACCCCTCGTCTATTTCAAAAACTATCCACGTCGATATTCCCATCGTAGGGTCGGCCGACAGTATTTTAGACAGCATGTTGACACTGTTAGATGAATCGAACGAGCACAATGACAACGATGCCATCGCCACTTGGTGGAATGATATTGAGCAATGGCGCGGCCGCGATTGTCTGGCCTATGACAAAAACAGTGGTCGCATCAAACCACAGCAAGTGATTGAAACCTTGTATAAGCTGACCAATGGCGATGCCTATGTCGCCTCTGATGTTGGCCAGCACCAGATGTTTGCCGCCTTGTACTATCCGTTCGATAAGCCGCGCCGCTGGATCAACTCAGGGGGTCTAGGCACCATGGGGTTTGGCCTACCCGCCGCAATGGGGGTTAAAATGGCGATGCCTGATGCCACGGTTGTCTGTGTCACGGGTGATGGTTCAATCCAGATGAACATTCAAGAGCTTTCGACCGCGCTGCAATATGATACGCCGGTTAAAATTATCAACTTAAACAATCGTTTCCTTGGCATGGTTAAACAATGGCAGGACATGATTTACTCTGGCCGTCACTCACATTCCTATATGGATTCAGTACCTAATTTTGCCAAAATTGCCGAGGCCTATGGCCATGTAGGTATGACGATCAGCGATCCCGCCGAACTTGAGTCAAAAATGGCAGAAGCGCTGGCGATGAAAGACAGACTGGTCTTTATCGACATCATGGTGGATGAAACTGAGCACGTGTACCCAATGTTGATCCGTGGTGGTGCGATGAATGAAATGTGGCTGACCAAGACGGAGAAATGCTAATGCGTCGAATTATATCTGTATTATTAGAAAACCAATCCGGCGCCCTTTCTCGTGTGGTCGGTTTGTTTTCACAGCGCGGCTATAACATTGAAAGTTTAACGGTGGCGCCAACGGACGATATCACACTGTCGCGGCTTAACATCACAGTCGTTGCCGATGAAATGGTGTTAGAGCAAATAGAGAAGCAGCTACATAAACTCATCGATGTGTTAAAAGTTTCGAATATTACCGAGTCAGCTTATATTGAACGCGAATTAGCCCTTATCAAGGTCCGCGCCCAAGGCGAGTTTAGGGAAGAAGTTAAACGGATGGCGGACATTTTCCGCGGCCAGATTGTCGATGTCACCGCCAATTTATATACCATCCAAATGGTCGGCACATCAGAGAAACTCGATGCGTTTATTCATGCGCTAGGTGAAGTGACTAAATTGGTCGAAGTCTCTCGCTCCGGTGTGGTGGGTTTGGCTCGCGGAGAAAAGGCCATGAAAGCGTAACTTTCTCACGGAAATCTCGCGGACATTTTTTGCGTGAACACAAAAACAAGGGGAGCATTATGCTCCCCTTGTTTTTAGGTGGTTACCACAGTGTCAATTATGACTGGCTGTCTAGCAAGCGCGATGAAGTGATCTCAATTTTGCGTGGTTTCAATGCTTCAGGGATTTCACGCACTAAATCAATATTGAGTAAGCCATTTTCTAAACTTGCGCCGAGCACAGTGACATAGTCTGCCAGTTGGAAAGTGCGCTCAAAACCGCGTTCCGCTATGCCTTGGTACAAGTATTTACGCTCGGTTTGGCTTTCAGCTTTGTTGCCTTTCACCAGTAATTTCTCACCTTCACTGCTGATCTCAAGTTCATTCATTGAGAATCCGGCCACGGCCATAGTAATGCGATAGCGATTTTCGCCTAATAATTCAATGTTATATGGGGGATAGCCAGTATTGCCATTATTAGCGGCGGCATGTTCTGCCAGCTGAGCTAAACGGTCAAAACCAATGGCACTACGGTACAGGGGAGCTAGATCATAATTACGCATATTCATATCCTTGTCTTAAGCAATATGGAGAATTGGCGGACGGTTTTCACGATGAAAACGCTTGTAGAGTCTGCCGAGTTAAATCTTCTGTCCTTACGGCACAGAATTCACACTAGGATCCTCATCGAGCTATCCTGAAATAGATATAAGGACGGGAGAGAAAATTTCAAGCAAGAAAATTAAAAAAATGTGCAAAATTTAAAAAGACCAACAAAAACGAACTCTTATTAATTTTAATACTTTGAATTGACGTGTGATTTGTATAGAGGCATTAGCGTCATTGCAACACGGAAATCTATATTCGCTAAATTGCAGCCAATAAAAAAGGAGCCTAGGCTCCTTTTTCAGTCTTAGCATCGAATTAACGAGTGCGTGGACACAATTCTTCAGCGCTGAAGAAGTAAGCAATTTCACGAGCAGCAGATTCAACAGCATCTGAACCGTGAGCCGCGTTTTCGTCAATGCTTTCTGCGAAATCAGCACGGATAGTACCAGGAGCTGCTTGAGCAGGATTAGTTGCACCTAAAATTTCACGGTGAGCTAAAACAGCGTTTTCGCCTTCTAATACTTGGACCATGATTGGACCAGAAGTCATAAATGCAACCAGAGCACCGAAGAAACCGCGCTCGCTATGCTCAGCATAGAAACCTTCAGCTTGTTCTTTGGTCAGGTGTAACATTTTAGCTGCAACGATCTTAAGACCAGCAGTTTCAAAACGATTGTAGATAGCACCGATGTGGTTTTTTGCAACAGCATCTGGCTTGATAATAGAAAATGTGCGTTCGATCGCCATAACTAGCTTCCTTTGTCAGCAAGTTTAAAAAATTCGCGCGGATTATACGAAATTTAAAAGCTAAATCCTATCTTTATAGCAAATTAGTCTGAGATATTGCGCACATTCGCTTTATTCGTAATCAGTTTGATCACACAAAATACCCCGCTAGGAGGATAAATCCTTAGCAGGGTTCATTAACTCATTAAAAAATGGGATTATTTTTTGTTTTTTGCCCAAATACCAGCCCATGCAATCAAAGCGACTAAAATGACTGCGGGTGCAAGATCTAATAAGTGATGGAATAAACCGACACCGCCATGACCTGGATGAGCCCAAGCCATTGAAGGGACAAGCATACATAACAATACAAGCAAAAGTTTCATGTGAACATCCTTGCAGTTGCGATAATAAAGTTAAGCCATATAAATGCCTTAACCAATATACAACAAATTACGATATCCACAGGAAATGAACTTGACTGTGATCAAACTCTCGCCAAATATTCTCTGCGCCACTGCAAATACGTGAGATAAATCACCTTAGTTAATCTTCTGAAGGACAAGATGCCTCACATAAAAAGCCGTACCACAACTGTGCTCACTACTTTTCATCAATCCAACACTGCTGAATTGCTTCCAGTATTTTTTCATTGCAATGCTTAGGATCATCGGCAAAATCATTCAAAGCTAACACCCACTCATACAGTTGGGTGAAATGCAGCTGAGTGGGATTCACCTCTGGGTGTGCTTCGAGTAATTCCAACGCAATATCTAACGAATCTATCCAAGTTAATGTCATCGTTTTCCCCTATTCTGTTCGCTTGAATGGATAAGCTAGTGCTTAACGCCGTTACCCATAAGGAGGTGAATCAAGTGTTGATATTCCGTAGTCAATACTCGACAACCGAGGCATTACCCCTGTGCTTGCGTCACCTTTTTTACTTTAATCGCATTTTTTTCAACAAAATCAATAATAGCACCCGCCACATCTTTCGTGGTGGCGCCTTCAATCCCCTCAAGCCCTGGTGAAGAGTTCACTTCCATGATCACTGGACCATGGTTTGAGCGTAACAAATCAACCCCTGCCACATTCAATCCCATCGTCTTCGCCGCACGAATAGCCACAGAGCGCTCTTCAGGAGTTAGTTTGACTAAACTCGCCGTGCCACCACGATGCAAATTAGAGCGGAACTCACCGGGCATAGCTTGACGTTTCATGGCGGCAATCACTTTATCACCGAGCACGAAACAGCGAATGTCTGCGCCGTTGGCTTCTTTGATATATTCCTGCACCATGATGTTGGCTTTCAGGCCCATAAAGGCTTCAATCACGCTCTCAGCCGCTTTGCGAGTCTCGGCTAATACCACGCCAATGCCTTGGGTGCCTTCGAGTAATTTAATCACCAGAGGCGCACCACCCACCATATCAATTAAGTCTGGAATATCACTCGGTTTATTGGCAAAACCGGTAATAGGCAAACCAATACCGCGGCGTGACATCAGCTGCATAGAACGCAATTTGTCCCGTGAGCGGGAAATTCCAACTGAATCATTTAAGGCATAGACTCCCATCATCTCAAATTGGCGCAACACCGCCGAACCATAAAAGGTAATCGACGCCCCAATGCGGGGGATCACGGCATCAAATGCAGGTAACTCTCGCCCGCCAATGTGGATACTCGATTGCCGCATGTTGATATTCATATAACATTCAAGGGGATTGATTACGTGTACTTCATGACCACGTAATTGAGCGGCTTCAACGAGTCGCTTCGTTGAATATAACTCTGGCCCTTGCGATAAAATCGCTATTCTCATTTGGTCTCCGGCAACCATTAATTTTGAGCGCATAATACGCCTGCGCAAGGATAAATCAAACAACTAGAGGCATAGACAAGATTAGTTGCACAAATGCTCAACGCCAAAAGCAAAAAACCAGTCACGTGGACTGGTTTTAATCATTATCGAAGCAATATTAATTGCCTTCGCTAACCATGTTAACCGTGTATTTAGGGATCTCAATCACCATGTCAGTGTCGACCACTTTAGCCTGACAAGATAGACGGCTTTCGGGCTCGAGTCCCCATGCTTTGTCTAACATGTCATCTTCTAGCTCATCACTTGGCTCAAGATCATTAAAGCCTTCACGCACGATACAGTGACACGTCGTGCAAGCACAGGACTTTTCACAGGCATGCTCGATATTGATGCCATTACGCAGCGCAACATCGAGAATGGTCTCACCAACATTCGCCTCAAGCACAGCGCCATCAGGGCACAACTCGGCATGGGGAAGAAAGACTAATTGGGGCATTACATCACCTATATGTTGTCGATCGACTGGCCTTTAAATGCCACTCGAATAGAATTGTCCATACGTCTGGCAGCAAAATCTTGGGTTTGCTCATCCAGTTTTTCAATCGCGAGTTTAATCGCATCGGCATCATCGCCCGCGGCAACTTGCGCCACATTGGCCATAGTAGCATCGATCTGAGCACGCTCATCGGCATTCAGCAAATCGCCATCCTTCGCTAACGCTGCATGTAAAGACTCGAGTACCCTCGCCGCCTCCACTTGCTGCTCGGCCAGCATACGACGACCTATATCGTCTTTGGCATACTTCATCGAATCTTTCAGCATAGTGGCAATTTCAGTATCCGATAAACCAAAAGACGGCTTAACTTGAATACTAGACTGCACGCCGGTGGATTTCTCCATCGCGGTCACGCTAAGTAAACCATCGGCATCCACTTGAAAGGTCACACGAATATGCGCAGCACCAGCGGCTAACGGCGGAATACCCTTTAAGGTAAAACGCGCCAGTGAGCGGCAATCAGCGACGAGCTCACGCTCGCCCTGCACCACATGGAATGCCATGGCCGTTTGACCATCTTTAAAGGTGGTAAATTCCTGCGCCCGTGCAACCGGAATCGTGGTATTACGCGATACCACTTTTTCCACTAAGCCGCCCATGGTCTCTATGCCTAATGACAAAGGGATCACATCGAGCAATAACAAATCCGATTCGGGTTTGTTACCCACTAAAATGTCGGCTTGAATGGCCGCGCCAATGGCGACAACACGATCGGGATCGATAGACGTCAGGGGTGGTTTACCGAAGAAAGCTTCGACCTGTTCACGCACTAATGGCACGCGCGTTGAACCGCCAACCATCACAGTTTCAAGCACTTCATCCGTCGTCACGCCCGCATCACGCAGGGTACGGCGACAGCTGGCAATCGTCTTTTTCACCAATGCCGCAATCATGGCATCAAATTCAGCTTTAGTAACGATTTGCGTCAGTTCAGTACCATCGGCAAGGATCACTTTTGCTTCAGTTTCTGCTGCATCCGTTAAGGCTTCTTTGACTCGACGCGATTCAATCAACAACTGACGACTTAATTGTGAGTCGATGTCGCTAAGCTGCCACACTTGTTGCATATGTGCTTGCAGTAAATGATCGAAATCATCGCCGCCAAGCGCTGAATCACCACCAGTGGCTAACACTTCGAATACACCGCGATTCAAGCGCAAAATAGAAATATCGAAAGTACCGCCGCCTAAATCATAGATGGCAATCACGCCCTCTTGCTTAGAATCTAAACCATAGGCAATCGCAGCAGCAGTCGGTTCATTCAACAAACGTAGCACTTTAACACCCAGCAAAGCTGCGGCATCTTTTGTGCCTTGGCGCTGGGCATCATCGAAATACGCAGGCACAGTGATCACCACGCCTTGCAGTTCGCCGCCTAAGGTTTTTTCAGCGCGGGCGATCAGCGGACGTAAAATCTCCGCAGATACTTGCACGGGATTCACTTGGCCTTGGGGAGTCACAAATAAAGGTAAACCGTTTTCGCTTTCGGCAAACTCGTAGGGTAATGATTGCTCGCCAGCTTGAATATCCGCTAGGCTGCGGCCCATAAAACGCTTTACCGAAACGATCGTGTTTTGCGGATCCTGCGCCGAACTCAACGCCGCAAGTGCGCCGACTTCGACTGAATCTTGGGTATAACGCACGATAGAAGGTAATGAATGCTGTCCAAGTTCGTCCGGCAGGGTTGCCGTCTCTCCACTTCGAACGGCCGCCACCAAAGAATTGGTCGTACCTAAATCGATGCCAACGGCAAGTCTATGTTGGTGCGGCGCGGCACTTTGACCGGGCTCAGCTATCTGCAAAAGGGCCATATATATCCAACTTAGTAATGCCAACTCAAGCGTACTTGAGTCAGCAAAGTAACATAAACACGGAAAATCAATCTAACAGAGCGTCTTCGACTCTGGTCAACTCGTCGTGTAATTTTGCCATAAATTTGAGTTTGCGAACTTGATCTGCCGCTAACAATGCATCTTCAGCCTGCTCACTGGTTAACAGTTGAGTCAATTGCTGAGTGAGTTGCGCGCGGTACTGCGCAAAAGATTGATATAGCTCGTCAATACTCGCTTGAGGATCGGCACTATCGCGTATATCTTCTAACGCCTCGCGCCATTCCATTTGCTGCATCAAGAAGCCAGTATCTTTCACTGTCGTGGTTTCATGGCTTAATTCAATACCACGCAGCGATAACATATGCTCGGCGCGGCGAATGGGATCTTTTAAGGTTTGAAAACCATCATTGACTTGCGCCGTGCGCTGCACCGACAGCAATTTTTGCTGATCAGTATCATTGGCAAATTTATCGGGATGAACCGCCCGTTGCAGTTCGCGATAGCGTTCTGCAAGTAAGGCGGTATCAATATCGAAGGCAGGGGGAAATTTAAACAGCTCGAAATAATTCATGCGTCAACTTTAGCGGTTAAACAGTGAAACTCTCACCACAACCACACTCACCTTTTGCGTTAGGATTATTAAATTGGAAGCCTTCATTCAGCCCTTCTTTAACAAAATCCAGCTCGATCCCTTGAAGATAGATAAGGCTCTTGGCATCTATGATGATTTTCACATCTTCGATATCAAACACTTCATCGTCATCATTTAAAGAATCAACGAACTCAAGTACATAAGCCATACCAGAACAGCCTGATGTTCTTAAGCCGAGACGCAGGCCTACACCTTTGCCTCGGTTGACTAAGAAAGATCTGACACGATCGGCTGCCGCTGGGGTCATTGTAATCGCCATCTTAACTCCAGATGTTACTTAGCTTGTTTCGATTTGTACTCGTCGATAGCAGCTTTAATGGCATCTTCAGCCAAAATTGAACAGTGGATCTTCACTGGTGGCAATGCCAATTCTTCAGCGATATCCGTATTTTTGATCGCCGCAGCTTGTTCGATAGTCTTGCCTTTAACCCACTCAGTTACCAGTGAGCTAGACGCAATTGCGCTACCACAACCGTAAGTTTTGAACTTAGCGTCTTGAATGATGCCATCAGCACCAATTTTCAACTGAAGTTTCATCACGTCACCGCAAGCAGGCGCGCCTACCATACCGGTCACGACCGAAGGATCGTTTTTATCAAAAGAACCAACGTTACGTGGATTCTCATAATGATCTATCACTTTTTCACTGTAAGCCATGGTACTGCTCCAAAATTATCTATTGTAAAGGTCAGAATTAATGATGTGCCCACTGAACTTGGTTCAGATCGATCCCATCTTTAAACATTTCCCACAAAGGAGACATTTCTCTTAATTTATCAATAGATTGAGTAATAACTTCGATAGCGTGATCGATTTCTTCTTCGGTTGTGAAACGGCCGATTGAGAAACGAATCGAGCTATGTGCCATTTCATCATTTAAGCCAAGTGCACGTAATACGTAACTAGGCTCTAGGCTGGCTGAGGTACAAGCCGAACCCGATGAAACCGCTAAATCTTTCAGTGCCATCATTAACGACTCACCTTCAACATAGTTGAAGCTGACGTTGAGGCTACCGCTAACACGCTCAATCGCATCACCATTGATATAGGTTTCTTCAATGTGCTTGATGCCATTCCATAATTTGTCACGTAATGCACCGATACGAGCGTCATCAGAGGCCATTTCCGCTTTTGCGATTGCAGCCGCTTCACCTAAACCTACGATTTGATGCGTCGGTAACGTACCGCTGCGCATGCCGCGCTCATGGCCACCACCGTGCATTTGCGCTTCTAAGCGAATGCGTGGCTTACGACGAACATATAGTGCGCCTATACCTTTAGGGCCATACATTTTGTGACCAGAAATCGAGATCAAATCCACTTTAGTGGCTTGCACATCGATAGGCACTTTGCCTGCACTTTGTGCCGCATCCATGTGGAAAATAATGCCCTTTGAACGGCATAGCTCACCGATTGCATCGATATCGTGGATCACACCGATTTCGTTGTTCACGTGCATGATGCTGACAAGGATAGTGTCGTCACGCATTGCCGCTTCTAAACGTTCCATCGGAATGATGCCGTTTACCGCAGGCTCTAAATAAGTCACTTCGAAACCTTCACGCTCTAATTGGCGACAAGTATCGAGAACCGCTTTATGTTCAGTCTTACTGGTGATGATGTGCTTGCCTTTCTTGTGATAGAAATGAGCAACACCTTTTATCGCTAAGTTGTTCGATTCCGTCGCGCCAGAGGTAAACACAATTTCGCGGTGATCGGCGTTAATTAACTCGGCAACTTGGTTGCGAGCAATATCCACCGCTTCTTCGGCTTGCCAGCCGTAGCGGTGTGAACGTGAGGCCGGATTACCAAAGATGCCGTCCATTGTCATGCATTGGAACATCTTTTCCGCGACTCTAGGATCAACAGGCGTGGTGGCGGCATAATCTAAATAGATAGGAAGCTTCATAACACACTCCGTACTGAGCAGTCTCTGGTAGAGGCTACATACAACGTACAAAAATTATTTTTATATATAACAAAGTGCCGCTATAAACTGACTCTTTGTTCCTTTTGCATAGTGTCTTGCTTAAGTGAGATAAATTGCACATCTCGCTTCTGCATCAAGCCGGCAAGACTGATACCATCTAAAAAATCGGAAATTTGTTTGCTTAAATCGCCCCAAAGTGAATGGGTTAAGCAGCGAGTTCCACTCTGACAATTGCCAAGTCCTTGGCAACGAGTCGCATCGACAGACTCGTCTACAGCATGGACAACCATGCCGACTGAAATATCATTGGCTTCTAGGCCTAAGCGATAACCACCGCCCGGTCCACGTACACTGGCAACTAAACCGTGTTTTCTTAGCTTAGCGAAGAGTTGTTCCAGATAGGAAAGCGAAATACCTTGTCTTTCAGAGATATCCGCTAAGGGAACTGGTCCCGATGCTGAGTGGATTGCCACATCTAGCATAGCGGTTACTGCATAACGACCTTTTGATGTAAGTTTCATAACTACCATAGCTCCCGAACAGGTATGCATTATTTCAACATACCCGAGTAATTCAGTCAAGTATTAAAACCTACTAAAACACTCAAGTATATGAGTGTGCACATAACCAATACCCTTTCATCTTGGTGGGGTATTTAACCTTTTTCTAGCCTAAGATTCAATGCTAAAGCGCCAATTAATCGACATCTAGCACGATATAAACGCAGGATAAAAGTGATCTCGGTACTATGGCGCCATCAAACTCAGGTTTGATCGCAATATGCGCCTTTACAACAGGATGAGCTAAAGTAAAACGCTAAAGGAGACCCTTGTGAGGGTCAACCCTTAAGCAAGTTAGACCGCTAAGTTAAATCATTTCGTTGAACTATTTCTTGAAACTTAGATACTCGGATCAAACTCATCTAATGCACTATGGCGTTTTTCCGCTGCCGCTTTTTCTGCATCATTAAACTCGCCCATATCCAGCTCTGGCAGTTTTTCAGTGCAGACATTGCCACCCAGCCCTTGAATGGCTTGACATAACTCTTGAACTTTCGAGTCCATCAAATGCATGTGATCGAGCATCTGCCCTATTGCATTGGCCACCGGATCGGGATTATCCGGTGATACCGCATACGCATCGAAGCCATATTTTTTTGCCATCGCGCTGCGGCGTTCAGTTTTCTCTTTCGATTGCGGTGACGGTGTAGCCACTACGCGCCCAGGAATCCCCACAACCGTGGTATCTTTGGGCACATCTTTCACCACAACAGAATTAGAACCCACACGCGCACCATCGTGCATGGTAATAGGACCGAGGATTTTTGCCCCTGCGCCCACCACCACGTTATTGGCTAACGTAGGGTGACGTTTCCCCGCCTGCCAGGTGGTTCCACCAAGCGTGACACCGTGATAAAGGGTGCAATCATCACCAATCTCAGCCGTTTCACCTATCACAACGCCCATACCGTGGTCGATAAAAAATCGATGACCTATGGTTGCCCCTGGATGGATTTCAACTCCTGTCAACCAACGGGAAAACGTCGATAAACAACGTGCCGTTAAGCGCCAATCGCGCTTCCATAGCTTATGGCTTATCCGATGCAACCAAATGGCATGCATGCCTGGATAGTTAACCAAGATCTCAAACGCGCTACGCGCCGCAGGATCACGGTGATATATAGATTCAATATCTTCTTTTAGCCTAGCTATCACGCCCATTGTTTATCCTTCGCGATTAGTGTTAATTATTAAGGTTTGGCTATTTTTCTTTAGAACCCGCCACTTTCTCAATTGACGTCAAAATGCCCCTGAGGATATTCATTTCCTGACTCTCAATCCGTGCACGACTAAACAAGCGGCGAAGTTTCATCATCACTTGTCCAGGATGGTTCTTGATGATAAATCCAGTTGATAACAGTGTCGTTTCAAGGTGTGCGAAAAAACGTTCCTGATCGGCAGCCAAGGGATACTCAGTCAGCTCTTCTTCGGCAACGTCTTTTTGCGCGAGATGGGCAACGCGGGTTTCATAACAAATGATTTGTACGGCTTGCGCCAGATTAAGCGAGCTGTACTCTGGATTTGCAGGGATAGCCACATGATAAGTGCACTGTTGCAGCTCTTCATTGCTTAAACCATGGTTTTCACGGCCAAACACAATCGCAACAGGGCCTTTAAGTGCCTCGGTCGCTAATTTCACCCCAGCTTGTCTTGGCTCTAACATGGGCCAATCTAAAGTGCGACTGCGCGCGCTGGTTGCAATCACTAGACTGCAATCGGCAATCGCTTCAGCAAGTGAATCCACTTTCACAAGATGTTTCAGAATATCCGATGCACCCGCGGCTAATGCTATGGAATGACCATCGGGCTCAACCCGGGGTTCTGCAAGATACAGAGTAGACAGACCCATAGTCTTCATCGCTCTGGCAGTAGAACCAATATTGCCGGGGTGCGAAGTCCCCACTAAAACCACTCGAATATTACTTAGCATGAAACAACTTAATTTAATTCATAAAACGTTGGGGACGAATATTATCACAGCCATTGCCGAATGCTTATATGAAAATCGGTATTTGATATAACTATCAAATCGAGTATAATACCGCCCGCTATTTTAACGTTCTTTAACATCCAGGGGATTGCAATGCATCCGATGCTGACGATTGCTGTACGCGCTGCCCGCGCGGCCGGCCAAACTATTATGCGCGCCTATACTGAACTTGACCGTATCGAAGTCAGTTCAAAAGGTATCAACGATTTTGTTACCAGTGTAGACAAGGAAGCAGAAGCGACAATTACTTACCAAATTCGTAAATCTTACCCTGATCACACTATCGTGGGTGAAGAGAAAGGCGAAAACCGCGGTGAGAATAAAGACTATGTTTGGATAGTCGACCCTCTGGATGGCACTAACAACTTTGTTAGAGGCATTCCCCACTTCGCGGTTTCTATCGCTCTGCAATACAAAGGCAAGACTGAAGTTGCCGTTGTTTACGATCCTGTCCGTGAAGAACTCTTTACCGCCGTCCGTGGTAAAGGCGCCAAACTCAATGATTTCCGCCTGCGTGTTACCAACGTGAATGAATTAGCACCTACTATGATTGGTACTGGCTTCCCATTCAAGGCGCGTCAACACACTGAAACTTACATGGCTATTTTCGGCGAAGTCTTCGGCCAATGTGCTGACTTACGTCGCGCAGGTTCTGCCGCATTAGATTTAGCCTATGTTGCCGCGGGTCGTTTGGACGGTTTCTTTGAAATCGGCTTAAAGCCATGGGATATCGCTGCTGGCGATCTGATTTGCCGCGAAGCGGGCGGTACTGTGACTGATTTTACTGGCAACCATAACTATTTGGTTTCGGGCAACATAGTTGCTGGCTCGCCTAAGGTGACCACAGAATTAGTGAAGATCATGCGTCCATTATTGAACGAAGGCTTAAAGCGTTAATCAAGATTAACACTTAGCTTTAAATAAACGCATAAAACAGATACAAAAAAGGCCAGTGGTAATCTCTTTAAGAGCACCCACTGGCCTTTTTGTTTATATGGTTTTCATTCTAAAGCCTTAAGTACTCGAGTCATCAAGTCCTCAGTCACCACAATATCGTATTTAGAAATAGTATAGTAATTAAGCAATAGTCATTGGGAAGAAAGGAGTGTCCTGAAAACATCTGCACTGATTTCAGCCCACATCGGCTAACATGACGAACAGCCACTTATCCAGTTATCTACCCGCTAACGCTTGTGCTGGTGCAATTTGGCTCGCCTTCCAAGCGGGATACAAAGTCGCGATTAAACTCATCACAAACGCCATCACAATCACCAGTACCGCATCCGAAACATGCAATTCAGACGGTAAAAAATCGACAAAGTAAACATCGGCCGAGAGCAGTTGAATACCGAGTAATTGCTCAACTGAGCTCGCAATCGCACTTAAATTCAGCGCCACACTAATGCCAATAATGCCGCCAAGACCACAGCCAAGCAGACCATTTAACGCGCCCTGCACCATGAAAATCCCCATCACAGCCAAACGACTCAGGCCCATGGTCATCAAAATCGCAATTTCGGACGCTTTATCCCGCACCGCCATGACTAAGGTGGAGACAATGTTAAAGCAGGCCACACCAATCACGAGCACTAAAACTAAATACATCACAGTGCGAACTAACTGAATATCTTGATATAAATGCCCTTGAGTACGAGTCCAGTCACTGATATACACAGACTGCTTTTGCGCATAACCGAGTTCGCGCACTTTTACTGGTGCATCAAACACTTTATCGACGCTAATACGCACACCCGTTACACCGTTATTCATGTTCAAGATCTGCGCCGCGTATTGCAATGGAATATAAGCGGTTGTCAGTTCAAGCTCGCCGCCCAGATGATAGGTGCCTGACACCACAAAACGATGGCTCTTCGCAGCACGTAAACTGCCTGCCGCGTCTGGATCGATATCCTGCACATATAAGGCCAGCGTATCACCCACCTCAAGCCCCAACTTAGTCAATAAACTCTCGCCAAGGACGATATGATTCTCATCTTGGCTCAGACTCTGCCAGCTTGCATCACTCATAAACTGTGACAAAGTTGAAACCTTCGTTTCTTCTTTCGGATCAATACCCACCACGGCTAAGCCTTGAAAACCACCTGGCTTCTGCACTAAACCTTGCATGCGGATAAAGGGGGCTGCACCACGAATACCTTCAATTTGTAGCGCACCTTGCGCAACACTCTGCCAATTGACGATAGGTTCGTCCACCCCGACAATGTCCGCCTGTGGCACTACACCCAGTAATCTTTGCTCTAGCTCTCGCTCAAAACCATTCATTGCAGACAGAACTATGATCAATACCGCCACACCTAAAGCGATACCGGCAGTCGATGCAAAGGAAATAAAACTAATAAAACTGTTGGATTGGCGGGCGCGATAAAAACGCCAACCAATGGATAGGGCTAACGGTCCTTTCATACTTGGGTTTCCGCCGCTAATTGCAAGTAACCGTTTTTCATCATCAGTTGGCGGTCCATACGGGCAGCCAATTTATGATCATGGGTCACCACCACAAACGCCGTACCTAACTGATCGGCCAGCTCGCGGATCAACTCATAAACCGCATCGCCACTGTTAGCATCTAAATTACCCGTAGGTTCATCGGCCAGCACTAACTTAGGTTTATTAATCAACGCCCTTGCGATAGCGACACGCTGACGCTCGCCGCCCGATAGTTCGGCGGGAATGTGGGTCATGCGATGGCCTAGCCCTACCCGCTCCAATAAGACTTTGGCATCGAAGAGCGCTTTTTTACGATCTTTACCTTGAATAAATGCCGGCATAGCGACGTTTTCTAGCGCAGTGAATTCAGGCAATAAATGATGGAATTGATAGATAAAGCCGAGATCTTGATTGCGGATCTGCGCTTGGCGCGCACTAGACACTTGGTATAAATCTTCGCCTAGCAACAAGACTTTGCCCGCGGTTGGCTCATCCAAAGTCCCCATAATATGCAGCAGCGTACTCTTACCTGAGCCTGAGCTGCCGACAATCGCCAACTGCTCGCCCTTAAACACCTGCAAATCGACATTAGACAACACTTGCGTGGTCACGGCGCCATCATGGTAACTCTTACTGACACTCTGCACTTGCAGTAACACGTCTTGCATTGAAGTTCTCTCTTAAACATGCTTTGGCATCAATTTATTTCATTAAATCAATGCATTAAATTATTTCCATCTTGGCAAGCCATCACTCACGAATGAATGCCCATGGGTGACGACTATTCGTAAAAGCTCACAAGCTTACTCGTATCTCAACGCAGTTGCAGGTTGCACTCTGGCCGCACGCAGCGCGGGATATAAGGTCGCCAACAAGGTGACCAATAGCGTGCCTATCACGATCACTGACAACTGTATCAACTCCAGTTTTACTGGCAAACTCTGTCCCGCACCTAAAATCGAAATGCCTAAGGTCGCCATAATGCCATTCAGATTCAAAGTGATAAGTATACCTACCGCGAGCCCAAGCACTAAACCGAGTACTGCATTGAGCGAACCCTGCACCACAAAAATGCCCATCACGGCGGGCGTGGTTACGCCTTGGGTTTTTAGCACTGCCACATCCGTGGTTTTATCGACCACCATCATCACTAGCGCCGAAACAATATTGAATGCGGCCACGGCCACAATCAGGCTCAGCATCAGTGACATCATGTTCTTTTCCATTTTTACCGCACCAAACAAGTGACCATAGGTATCACGCCAATCGCTAGTTGTTACCTTAATATCTTGTTTAGCGAGAACATCCTGCACTTTAGACGCTAAAGCGGGCGCACTAAAGGGATCGGTTAAATAAAGTCTAAGCTGATCAATAGCCTCACTCGGTTGACGCATTAGACGCTTTGCATCTTGATAATGAATATATGCAACGCCAGCATCAACCTGAGAGCCCATTTCAAAAATGCCAGATACCAAGAACTTACGTTGACTCGGCACAGGGCCTAATGGGGAGTACACCACACCATCGCCACTCAATAATCGTACCGTATCACCGGGAGCGACTTTGAGTTGCCGTGCGAGCTCAGCTCCTAAAATCACCTTGAAGTCGCCACTCGCCAACTGTTCAAATGCACCTGAGTAAGTGTGCTGCGCAACGGAGGATAACTTTTGCGCTAATTCGGGAAACACCCCATAAACCTGCACAGCGCGAATATTCGACGCTGATTGCACCATGGCCTGCGTCGATACGCTCGGTGTAACGCCTAACACACCCGGTAAGGCTTTAAGCGCACTCGCCTGCTTTGTCCAATCGACTAATGGCGCTTCGCTATAAAGGGTTAATTGTGGCACTGCACCTAAGATACGTTGCTTAAGTTGGCCTTCAAGGCCATTCATCACTGAGCTGACAACGATCAAGGCTGCAACGCCTAAAAAAATGCCCGAAACGGCAAATAAGGTAATGAACGACGCGAACGCGTTCGCTTTTTTGGCCCGCCAATAACGGTAACCGATATAGAAAGGGAATCCTGGATTCATTGAAAGAGGGTTGCGTCCTGTGTGCTGAACTTGCTAAATCATGAAGATGGGCACGATAATAGGGGTATTGGTCCTATAAATAAAGAGGCAAGCCTTGTTCACTGACACCAATCCGTATTTTAGTGTGCCTCACCACTTTACCGCCTACCTAAGCCAATGGCCGAGTTCCCAGCCATTACCCTCAGAAATGGCACTGAGATCAATGCAATCATTAGGCATTCAACTGCTCAGCGAAGTCAAAACACTCGAAGCTAACTGCTTGCTACAGCTGCGCCATTTAGATAACGAGGCAAAAGTTGTCGTGGATTTTTTAAAGCTGCAATCCCGCAAAGTAGATCTAGTGCTGCAACATGTATTAGAAAAAGAAACCCAAGAGGGCGAAAAATGCTTTGGTAACCAATTTGGTGGTAGTGGCCTGAGATTACTCACCCCAACAGCCTTAGACATTGGCTCCCACTATAAAATTACTCTGTTTATTCACGACGAATTAGTTGCCATTCTCTGTTTTGGCAAAGTCATCGCCACTCAAGCACAAAAAATAGCACAAGCCGAAGGCGATATGAGTCGTAATGACAGAACAGAACAACATACTCAACCTGAACATCTACAATGGCAAACCGACTTTGAATTCAGTCAAATTCTTGAATCTGACGTGGAGCAATTAGTCAAAGCCAGCCTCAATGTGCAACAGAAACAACTCAAGTTACGCAAACTCGCCAGAGACGAGCGTCAATAGCCGCTGACTTTTCTCTGGCACCTACGCCATCAAGTCTCTACAATGTCTGCAACTCTTTGTGAATAAATCAGTTTATCGCACGCCAATGACTCACATATCAGCCCTAACGCCGCCAGCCGTCAAAAATGGCACTCAAATTCAGACTCTGTCCACCGTGGGCGGCGTTTGCCAAGCCGTTACACTCGCCAATTTAGCGCGTCAACATAAGGGAACGACCTTAGTCGTCACCAGTGACACGCCAAGTGCCTTAAGCTTAGAGTTAGAGCTGAGTTATTTGCTCAGTAAAACAGGCATTAAGGTCAGATTGTTCCCTGACCGCGAAACCTTGCCCTACGACAGTTTTTCGCCCCATCAGGATTTAATCTCCCAGCGACTCGAAACGCTATCGCAGCTGTCTCAGATTGAGCAAAATATCGTTATCGTGCCCGTCACCACCTTGATGATACGCCTGCCACCTAAGGCCTATTTAAGCGCCAACGTGTTTGTGCTCAAAAAGGGGGATAGCTACAAGTTACACGATGTACGCCAGCATTTAACCGACACTGGCTACCATTCGGTGGAGCAAGTATATGAACATGGCGAGTTTGCCATTCGCGGATCGATTCTGGATATCTTCCCAACGGGGATGAATATGCCACTGCGCATCGAGCTATTCGATGAAGAAGTGGAAACCATTCGCCATTTTGATCCAGAAACCCAACGCTCATTGCAACCTGTCGACTCGATTCGCCTATTGCCCGCGAAGGAATTCCCAACCGACAGTTCGGCCATAGAAGGGTTTAGGCAAAGATACCGCCGCCGTTTCGAGGTTATAGTCAAAGAGCCGGAATCGGTTTATCAGCTAGTGAGCCGTAACTTGATGCCAGCAGGTATCGAAAACTACCTGCCGCTATTTTTTGATGACACCGCCACCCTATTCGATTACTTACCCAAGGACACTCAACTCGTCACCTTAGGCGATATCGAAAAGTCGGCGCGCGCCCATCTGCAAGAAGTCGAACATCGCTATCAAGACAGACGCGTCGATCCGCTGCGGCCATTACTGGCGCCTAAAGAGCTGTATTTACTCATAGAAGAGTTATTTGCCGCCTTTAAACCGCTGCCACGTTATCAAATGCAAGTGCCAACAGATGGCACTGAAACAACGAAAGCGGTTGTTATTGCCGCCAGCACCCTGCCCGACATCAGCGCCAATCATAAATTAAAGCAACCGCTGCTAGCGCTGCAAGATTATGCCAGCAGCGCCAAACGCATGTTGTTTAGCGCTGAGTCCGAGGGTCGCCGCGAAGCGCTGCTTGAATTGCTCGCTAAAATTCAGTTAAAACCTGCACTGTTTAACCATTTTGATGAATTTATTCAAAGTGATACCAAGTTAGGCCTTATCGTATCACCGCTGTCACGCGGTTGTTTGCTGCAGATCAGCGCCAAAGATAGTATCAGTATCATTTGTGAGACTGAACTCTTCGGCCATCGAATTTCCCAGCAACGCCGCCGTGAGAAACAGCGTCAGATCAGTAATGATGCTCTGATTAAAAACTTGGCCGAACTCAAAGTTGGCCAGCCCATAGTGCATTTAGAACACGGCGTTGCACTTTATAGGGGCTTAGTCACCCTAGATACGGGTGGATTGGTCGCAGAATACTTGCAATTAGAATACGCTGGCGGTGACAAACTGTATGTGCCAGTGTCTTCATTGCATCTCATCAGCCGTTACAGTGTTGGCGCCGATGAAGACGCCAACTTAAATAAACTCGGCAATGAGACGTGGGCTAAAGCCAAGAAAAAGGCGATTGAAAAAATCCGCGACGTCGCAGCCGAGCTGCTCGATGTCTATGCCCGTCGCCAAGCGCGTCCCGGCGAAAGCTGCGCAATTGATGAAGAAGAATACGCTCAATTCGCCCGCGGCTTCCCCTTCGAAGAAACCGTCGATCAAGAAAGCGCCATCATCGCCGTGTTAGCCGATATGCAATCGCCGACCGCAATGGACAGATTAGTCTGTGGCGATGTGGGCTTTGGTAAAACCGAAGTCGCCATGCGCGCCGCCTTTGTGGCCGTCAACGCTGGCAAACAAGTGGTCGTGCTAGTTCCGACCACACTGCTTGCCCAGCAACACTATGAAAACTTTAAAGACAGATTTGCCGACTGGCCCGTGGTCACTGAAGTGATGTCACGCTTTCGTACCGCCAAAGAGCAGACTCAAGTGCTGCAGCAATTGGAAGAAGGCAAAGTCGATATCGTGATCGGTACCCACAAGTTACTGCAATCTGAGGCTAAGTTTGAAAACTTAGGTCTGTTGATTATCGACGAAGAACACAGATTCGGAGTACGTCAAAAAGAGAAAATCAAAGCGCTGCGCGCCAACGTGGATATCTTAACCCTGACCGCAACGCCTATTCCGCGCACCTTAAACATGGCCATGTCGGGTATGCGCGATTTATCGATTATCGCCACCCCGCCCGCCAAACGTTTAGCAGTGAAAACCTTTGTAAGGGAATCAGATCCCGCGACTGTGCGCGAAGCCATTTTGCGTGAAATTCTCCGTGGCGGCCAAGTGTATTACCTGCACAATAATGTTGAAAGTATTGAGAAATGTGCCCAAGGCATTATCGATTTATTGCCTGAAGCGCGAGTCGTTGTTGCCCACGGTCAAATGCGTGAGCGCGATCTAGAACGGGTAATGTCAGACTTTTACCATCAAAGATTCAACGTGTTAGTCTGTACCACTATTATCGAAACCGGTATCGACGTCCCAAGTGCCAACACCATTATTATTGAGCGCGCCGATACCTTTGGTCTGGCACAGTTACACCAATTGCGTGGCCGCGTCGGACGCTCGCACCATCAGGCCTATGCCTATTTGATGACGCCGCATCCCAAACGTATGACGCCAGATGCGCGCAAACGTTTAGAAGCCATTGATGCTCTTGAAGATCTCGGTGCGGGCTTTATGCTGGCGACCCAAGATTTAGAGATCCGCGGCGCAGGTGAACTTTTGGGCGATGAACAGAGTGGCCATATTTCGAAAATTGGTTTTAGCTTGTACATGGAAATGCTCGAAGCGGCAGTCAAAGCCTTAAAACAAGGCAAAGAACCGTCACTGGCGCAAATGCTCAATCAGCAATGCGAAATTGAACTGCGTATCCCCGCCCTGCTGCCTGAAGCCTATGTGAGCGACGTAAATATTCGTCTGTCGCTCTATAAACGCATCGCAGGGTGCGAAACACAGGCGGCGCTGGATGAGTTAAAAGTCGAATTGATCGACCGTTTTGGCTTATTACCTGAACCGACGCGTAACTTAATGGAAATGACCCTCTATAAACATGAGGCGACTCGCTTAGGTGCGACTAAAATAGAAGTGCACAGTAAAGGTGGCAGCATCGAATTTAGTGATGATCATGTCATAGATCCTGTGTTTATTATTGGATTACTCCAAAGCCAGCCACAAATCTATCGAATGGAAGGACCGAATAAGTTAAAGTTCAGCCTTGCAGCCGAAACCAGTAAAGACAGGCTCGCTTTAGTGAAACTCTTGCTAGAACAATTATCGCAACATCGTCTTGGAGATAAATAGTGTTACGTAAACTCGCGGTCTCTATCGCTACACTCATTGCACTATCACACAGTCAGGTCGTCCAAGCAGAAGCTTGGTTCGAGGTTGAAGTCTATGTGTTTGAACGCCAAAGTCAGTCAAGTGAACAATGGCCTGATGCGCCGAACAAGACGAAAACCGATAACGCAATAGACTTAATCTCCCCAGCTATCGCGCAAGCAATCACGCCGATACCCAGCGCATCTGCGCCTTGCACACTGGTATTTGATGCCGATGCAAATAGCCACTGCGCTGAAACCTTAAACGGTACCTCGACGTCAGAACCTATGCCTGCCGCGCCTGCGAGTGTGGAATATCGTTACCCGCCGGTGATCCCATCAGAAATCAGCAGCGCACAGATCAGTTATCCTACAGCCAATGGCAACCCAGTATTGTTAACCCGCAGCCAAAGTCAGTTCGCGAGCATTATCAATAGTATTTCCCGCGAACGTGGTACGCGCAGTTTACTGCACATGGCTTGGCAACAACCTATGCGTGGTAAGAGTGGCTCAGTACCCATACGCTTATTTGCGGGTAAAGATTTCTCAGGTACTTATCACTTCGATGGCAGAAAAATCATTAAGCAAGCTCAAGCAGAGCCTATGACTAATGCCGATGGCACACCAATGCTTGCACCTGCTGTATCACCGGTATGGGAATTAGATGGCACACTGAATATCTATTTAAGCCACTATTTGTATATTGAAACCGCATTGCACTTGCGCAAAGAAGGCAGAAAATTAATGCCAGCCGTACCCAGTGATGCGGCCGATACCAGCGCAACACTCACGGCGCCCAAAGTCATGACACCATTTTTAATGTCTGTGCCTTTGGAGCAAAACCGCCGCGTGAAGAGTGAAGAAATCCATTATTTAGATCATCCCGAAATGGGCATGGTGATCCAAATCCGCAAGATGGCGCAACCCAGTGCAATGCAAAATAATCAGAATGCCGAATCAATACAGACTGTTGGCCAATACTGAACAAACGCACAACCCGCACAATTCTTAAGCTAACACGGTACGTTTAAATTAAGACTGAACGATGGAGAAATCGAGGTAGATATCATCAGCCTCGTCTTCTCCTACCGTTACGGTTAATCCCTCGGTACAAGGCACACCTACTTCGCACCAAGCAATTAAAGCATTAACGGCAATGTCACTGCCTTGGGCGAGTACTTCAACACTGCCATCGCGGCAATTGGTTACATATCCTGTCACACCAAGGGCTCTGGCCTTAGTCAAGGTCGCATGACGGCAACCAACACCTTGCACTTTTCCCGTCAAATTAATTAATACTCGCTTCATCTCACGCTCCTTTTTCACGGAACCTTGTTATAGAAATAAGCATAGCCGCAATTATCCAAAGGCTAAGTGTTAACCTATGGATTTGTAGAGCAAAAAACAAACAATATTTAAATTTAGGCAAAAAAAACAGCTAACAAGACTGCTGCTAGCTGTGTCGGGCGACATACGCAAAGGGATATCCAATAAATGGACAAATAAAACAGCAACTCTGTATCATTTTGTTACAAAATAGCAAGGGTCGCTACTTTACACAATAAATAATTATTTTCAAGAGTTTGAAAAGTAAAACTATCCATCCCGAATGAATATAATGCTTTTAGCTGAAAATCAGCTCGTACACCCATCTGCATTGTTCATGTTTAAAAACACCCCCTGTGATAACCGAAGAAGTATAAAGGCGTGTTGACGTTTAACGCTGAGATTGTGTTTGTTCTGGCAAGTTAGTAAACGCGAAACGAGGGTTTGAGAAGTCCCCCTCTAATGACAAGCGGCGCGTATGCCTGACGATAAAGCAAGGCAAGCAAACTAGATGCAAAAAAGCAAAAAACCGGCCTAATTAGCCGGTTTTTGCTCGATTGTGTGGGTAGGTGATGAAGTGCTACTCGCTTATCATCAGACCATTTTGATAGCGATACTCGGATGAGGGTTCACCATTAAAGTAGTACACCGACCTGCCGTGCAGTTGATTATCAAGATACTCATCACTTTGCAGTAGGCTGCCATCTTCGTTAAAACTATAGCCTTTGCCTTGCAATTGACCTTGATCATCATACTGGGTCTGCCCTAATAAATGGCCATTGGCGGAAAAGGCTTGCCAGTGACCCACTTCGTGTCCTGCTTTATAGTTGCCATGCCAGAGCTTAACCATGCTGTAGCTGCTTTCATCTTGCAGCAGCCATTGGCCTTCGCGCTGACCGTTAACATACTGACCTTGGGCTTGCAGTTGTTTATCAAAGCCACGCAGTAAATACGCGCCATGTAATTTAGCGTTTTTATAAAACTCTCGGCGCATTATCGTGCCATCGGCTGCGATTTCTGTTTGTTCACCACTCAGCTCACCTTGTTGGTTAAACTGCTCATTGCGCGTCGTATCCGCGTTTTTTGTGACCCACTTGCCGGACTTTAACCCTAAGTGATATTGGCCGATGACAAAACCGCCGTCCTCGGCCTTGTCTTCTCGATATGCACCGTGCATTTGACCTTTGCGGTAGTTTATCCGCCTGATATAACCGTTCCAACCAGCACCGATATACAAACCATCGTATCGTCCCTTGAGTTGTTCATCACGTTCAATCAGCTCATCTGCTACATCAAAACGCTGACGTAAGCTCCAGTCTTTTGTAGTATCTTGCTGATATTTATAAGTTAACTTACCCGCAGAATCGAAGCGCTGTTCAGTGCTGGTCTGACCCTTAGCGAGGTATTGCGTGTAGGTTTGGGTCGCAACGTTACCGGCATTATCATAGGTAATATGTTGAATTTCACGACCATCCTTATCATACTTTTGCAGCTCTGCTAACCGCCCTTGTTCATCAAAACGCTGCTGGTTTCCCACCTGTTTATCATGCTCATAGTGTTTAATCTCTTGCAGCACATCGGCAGCTCGGTAAATCAACACTTCGCCGTGTATTTTCCCCTTAAGATAAAACTCTTTAGTGTATAACCAGCCGTCTTTTGTCCAATACAGTCGTTCGCCTTCTCTTTTTCCCGCCACCATATTAACGGTTTGCTCCGGCTGACCATTGTTATGAAAACTTTCATATAGCCCTTCCATACCGTTAGCGCCGTAGGTTACGCGTGTTTGCAACTGGCCATTGTTAAAATAACTTTGCGATAATCCTAATTCAGCACCATTCACACGATGCTGAAGCTCCCTTAATTGACCATTAGTATGATAACTTTTCTGATCTCCATGCAACTGGCCATGCTGGTAGTGGTACTCTCCCGAGAGCGCTCCGTCTTCCCAATAATGCAGATGCGTGCCCTGATAACGCCCTTGTGCATCGCTACTGCCCTTGCGAGACAGTTGACCGTCGGGATAGAAAAACTCGAAATCACCAACGATAAAACTCTCGGCTAAATTAGGACTGTTGACGCTGCCCTTAAAAACGGGTTTATCCGTCTCCAGATAAAAGAGTTGTAGCGGCCACACGCCATTTTGCTCTGTCGGCGCTTGCTCCTGATAATAAATGGCTTCACCAGGCACATCGCTAAGCCGCCATAGTTCGTCGAGTAAAATTCGCTCAGCCGACAGATTAAACGACATAAGTAGTGCAGATAATAGTAATAAGACTCTCATATTCTGCTCCTTAAGGTAACGCAGGGAATGTATTAACCCACTGTTTATTGACCGGTTCGCCGCTTATCGTCAGCTGCTCTATCTGTGCTGTGCGCCCCGCCAGTACAAACCAGCGTTCCTCACGTAATACTTGCTGCAACGGACGCTGATAAAAATCACTGCTGTCACCTTGAATAGCAGGAGCTAGCTGTAAATTTTGCGCATTTAAAAAACGATAGCGCCGCATAAAGTCGGCCACGGTTTGATGGGTATCAACATTCGGCAACTGAGTGATATCAATCAACCAGCTTTGCTCGGGTTGATACGCTAGCGCTTGCCATTTGGGCGTACCGGTACAGGCCAAAGTGCTGCTGACATTGATGTCGTAAAAATTGCGGCGGATCCCATCGGCGCTAGTCAGTTGGTACAGCGCAAACTTATCCAGCCCTCCACCAAAACCCGTGTTGTTAGTGCTTGTGTTTGTCCATTGCAGTGTGTGCTCGTTGACCTTAGGTGCATCGACAACACTGAGCGTACACACCGCTGCCTGCTCGGAAGTTAACAGCAAACTGACGCCGTATTTGGCCACGACTTGCGGCTCAAGTAAGGCGGGGTCTTCAGGTGCAGTAACTTGCGGCTGATTAACATAGGACGCATACATATCATCACTATAAAGCAGTTGTTGCTGCGCCGGCGGATAGGCGACATTTTGCGCGTAATCTTGAGTCGGAATAAAACGAATGTTCTTAGTCAGTTCACCACTATCAACCACAGTATTCACATAGAGTGTCAGCGTGGGCGGCGCTGCGGGAAAGGTAAAATGTGTGATCGATTCATATTGTGTCGATGAGGCCAACGCCACCATATTTTGCTCTGCCGGGGTTAACCAATCCGGTCCAGTGGGCGGCGGTGAAAGATATTTCACCATAGCGCCTTCGGCACCGTCAAAGCGCCGGTATAACCAAGATTTGTCAGTGCTGCCTCGCGATTTCAGCAAATAACTGAATGGTTTATCTGGGATTGGCGAGAGTTCCAGCTGTATATCTTCATACTGCAAGGCCACAGTTTTGCTGGGATCGGGGGTCAGGTTAAGTTTGACTAATTTCGCGCCGCGATAATGGGCAGTCGCGCGAAACTCAGCAACCTGAGCTAATAGGTCATTCGGTGCATTCCAGCCGATAAGCAAATTCTGCTGCTCAGACTGATGGAAACCATCCTGTTCTGGATAACTGTAACTGCCTACCTTGCTCAATTGCAGCGGCAGTACTGTGCCATCCGCATTGTGTGCTGTGATATCGGTTAAGCTAAACCCGCCTTCGGGTTTAAAACCTGAAAAGTCATACTGATAAGTCAGCTTTAATAAATCATCTTGCTGGTAAAAGTAGCCCGCATCATAGGCAAATACAGCATCTTGGGTTAAGGTCTTATTGACGTTATCCAACACAACGTCAGGTTGTTTTTGATACTCAAATACTGGGAAATAATAAAAACCTAAATACTGCGTCAGATCGCCCAACTGGCGCTCCTGCGGCAACATAATAACGTTGCTGCGCACTGTGCCCTTATAGCCGTAGCGCTCAAACGGCGCTTCCGCCACTAAGGCTAACTGCGCTAACCAACCCCGCTCACGCTCTAACATCAACTGACCGTATATTTTGGCTTGTTCGCCGCCACTTTCAACTTTGGCTAACACATGCGTATCTGTGACTTGCAATACAGTAAGCTTGGCATTGGCGTGGCCTTGATAGGCAGGAAGCGCGACGACCGCCCCCGCTTTGGCGGGTATGGTGCTAAGGAAGGCAGATGAGCTAAAGAGCTTTTTCAGTTCCTGCTCAAGCTCTGCGCCGCGTTCAGCCAACAGCGCCTGCCATACAGGTTTGTTCAATGCACTGAATTCTTTAACGCTGCCATCGTCTAGATTTAAAGAAAATTCAAACCCCTGCGAGAAAATAGCGTGCATTTCTGGATTACGATCGGCCCGCTGGCCACTACTGACGCCGCTCCCTTGGCCATCGCGCATGTTCATATAATCGACATGCACTTGAAACCGACTGTTTTTGCCTGTTTCGAGGACCTTATAACGCAGCAATTGATGTGACGTGGCGTTAACCGTTTCGGTACGCTGACCATTGTCTACAGTGATGTTAGTGGTGCTATACAGCTGATAAGAGCGCTCTTCCCCTTTTTCAGGCGTAAACTCAACATCAGCATCCCCAAAAGAACAGGCCGATAATAAACAGCATGCAACTACGCTAACCAAGTACTTCATGGTTATTCCTTGTATCTCAAACAAATAGTAAGCGCCGCATTATGCCCTTTCATACCCAGTAAATAAAATGCTTTGGCTATTTTGCCTGTCCAGCGCAACACCTGAGTGCGCGACTAAAGCATCCTTTTTAGATAGTCACAGGTACAGCAATGCCAATCTTAGGCAAATTCTTAATGACGAATTCCGGCATCAAGAACTGATGCAAACAGCTAGCTGTGCGGCATTAATTGTCATTGTTTCCCAGTGACTCGCCGATTTTTTATTTAATAAGAAGTATCCCTATAGGCTCGACGGCGACACCCATCATGTCAACTATCACTGTAGCTGCAATGCCAATCCTAACTATCACTTTCGCAGTTCGTTTAGCTAAAATGCTATTGCCCCAAAACGCGTTTGAAGTTGATATCTATTCAGATGACGACACTTACATTTCCCTCAAAAATATAATATCACTTCTAATAGAAGAACTAGATTAATCCTACTATTGCATTCAGAGGGTGATAGTGTTAGTTGAACACTTGATTTTAGAGATTTTGTAACATTGCAAAGCAGGGTTTCAAATGTACAATAAGTTATTTTTAATCTTTAGGTAAAGTTATGTACAAGCTGAATCGAGAAGTGCCTGTTTCAATTACTCAAGATCCTGATGATTTTACGGGGGAAGACGATGCACTTATTCACATGTACCGCCACGAGAATAAGAGAAAAGAACTTTCAAGAATTGCCACGGACAACGCTTCGATGGTATTGCATGCAGGAACAAGAATCGATGAGGATGTTGGCAGTGTTATTAGTAGTTATTTTTTTGCTAGTAAAGATCACTCTGAAGAAGAATATAACCGTTCTGTATTATTTGATGAGTTAATAATTGAATCAACAGCAATGAGTTACAATGCAAAGCGTAATATTTTATTTAATATTCTCAATAAAACCTCATATTGTTCCGGTAAAGAAAAGGCAACGTTGCAAACTGACTTAAAGAAGATTCAGGAATGGCGAAACGCCGTGGCTCATGGCAGTTTTACAATAATGAATAAAAGTTTTGAGGTTAAATTAACTTACCAATCAGGTGGTGAAAAAGTAATAGTTCTCTCTGATGAATTTTGGGCCAATGTAGACCAAACTATTGAACAAACAGAGAAAGCCATATCTAAGATAGAGTTTAGTATTTTAAAAGAACGTGGCTGCATCCAAGAGATTGGTGATGATCTCGAATTTGATAAAGAGTTGCAGCTAAAAAGCGAGTCTTTTGAAAATAGAATGAATGAAGAGTTTGGTGAAGGATGGAAAGACTATCTTGCATAGAGTTGAGCTTTTTTAGAGTCTAATCACCAACTCATTTCTGTCCAAACTCGTGTCAGGCTAGATCAGTTCTGGCACTGTATATGCGCCATTGCAAGCTAAGAGTAATCCGGAGTGTTTGGTTAATAGATGGCATGTTGACTAAATTTTAGTAATGATACAAAGTGACTATGATATCCGTGGCGATTCACCGCCATGCGCGGGGAATCATTATGTCTAGTTGGAAAGGAGTTCATTTGAAAGTTTTGTATAAATATATGCCATTACGACAAGAGTTCTTCAGTGATCCATTACTTAGATTAACTCAACCATATAGTCTTAATGACCCTTTTGACTCAAAGCCAACTAAAGAAGCGATCAGAAAAAAGATCGCTTTTATGATTGATAATATGGGGGAAGGGGCTGGTTTTATTTCTGATGAAGAAATTATTTTAAAACATGGTGATACGAGAAAATACTTAGAAACAGAACTCCATAAATTTGGTATTATTTCACTTACAGAAAACCCTCATAATCTTCTTATGTGGTCGCACTATGCTAACGAACATAACGGAATTGTTATTGCAATTTCTAATTCAGAAGATACATTTTCCTTTTCTAAAGATGGCATTAAATCTTCACGTATCGGTGAGAAGAAAGCTGTACGTGTTCGATATGATAATAATCGACCTAGTAAAGATATTCCTGATGAGTGCATATTTTCTATATACGAGGATGAATTCTTTAGGCATTTCGCATTAGTTAAAAGTGATAGCTGGATGTATGAAAAAGAACATAGATTCTTGATTCCTATAACTGAATCTGATGTTGCTATTTTGAATTTTAATAATGAAATCTACTCGACTGATGAATTTGATGAGTATTTACGTAAAAGAAAAATTGATTTTATTAAAGTTGGAAGTAAATATATATTTGAAAATGAAAACATTAATTTTCCCATTAATAATCTTGCAAAGGTAATAAATGATAGTAATATAAAATCTATGGGAAGCCTATTCTTTTTCAAAAGACTTATGCCAAGCGCAATTCAATCCATATATTTCGGATGTAGAGTTTCAAATGAAATAATCAATGAAGCCATTAAATCCATTAGAAAAAATAATAGGTTCAGTTCAAACTTAACTTTCTATAGAACTTTAGAAAATAGTGATAGATTTGATGTCGACTTTGAAATAATTTACAGCTAATAAGGTATTGTCTTTACAGGAAATATATGTCTCATCAAATTTATTACGGCTCTATAGAGGAAGATTTACTACTACTTGAGCAAGTTGTTCATGGTAGTAGAGCAATGGTGGAGTATTACGAATCTTTATTCGATACGAAATAAGAATGTGAGATCTGCCTTTCATAGTTTGAAGGTGAGCTAATTGTCTATTAAGGATTTTTGGAAGCATCTGTTAGTGATTATCTAATTAGGTGTGCGAGTCGAACTCGAATCATTCAAGACTCCAATGAATTTAAAACCGATGATCCCGAATATTGCCCTGATAAAGAATCATTTGAGCGTTATTCAGGAGTTGCAAAGTGTATAGTTGGTAACGTAAAACTATCTATTCGAGAATGCTGTAATAAAATTATCCATGCAAAAGATGTAAGTCTAAATTTTACTGCGATTGAGAGTGGCTTAGGTCAGTATTGGAATGGCATTTGTTCCTTAAAAGGGGATATGCACGGTAAACCTTGGCATATTGAAATAGATGTTAAGAAATGGGTTTTGGCAATGAAGTTCTACTATGCAGTTATCGTGGAGTTGTAAAGCTAACAGAGCCGAGCATCATCGTACATCAAAGCTACGCTTGCTGTTGTTGTTGGCGGTGTTAATTCATAGAAATTTTAATCTGAAAATCACAAATTAGAGTTAGGAATCAAACACGTTTTGTCCAAAAGTGTGTTGCGTATGTCTTTTAAATCTACAGGTTACGTGAATGCACGAAAGGTGAGCCATGGTGATTGGCGAGACGACCGTCCGCCCCATGGACGGGGCGGTCGAGCATCCAAGGATGGACTGGCTGCGTGTCGGTAAGTCAATGCCATGGCAAGCCTGTGCAAGTAGATACCAGCCAACGCTAATCCCCTAAAAAAAAACCAAAAGTCGCAGCCACTCGAGACTACTTTCCTACACATTTCAGTCCAAAACCAATACAGTCGATTTTATAATCTAGAGCCCTCAATGTGCTCTACTTAAAAATATTCCCAATAGCCACAGTCATATTCAAAGTCGCAATGTCCGCCACATGAAGTACGAAAGCCAAACCATAAGGCAGAATAATCGATAAGATAAATCCACTCCCCCTCTTAAATATAAAAAGAGGAGTGATACTTTTATTCAATCGATATCAATCAAGCCAACTTAAAGGCTTTTATTTTGGGGAGATGGGCGGCGAGTTGGGGGAATTTGTGGGGTTGAACGTCATCCCAATCAATCGAATAATAGGCGCTTAATTCACTGGCGAGTTGCTGATTATCGAACATCTCATCATTCACAGAAAATATGCACATGGCCTTGTGGGTATTCTTTTCACGAAATTGCGACACGCACTTATTGGCAATATCGGCATATTCTTCTGGGCGATCGATCTTGCCCCTGTCTCTTCTACACAAATAATTAGTAAAAAAACGGAACTCTCTTGACTGCCGATGATCTGATCATGCAAATTCATTTACTTCACCATTTTCCATGTCAATTTTTAACCCGAGCCAATGGGCAGCCGATCACTTTCATCATGCTGAGCTAGGTGATAAACGAAGAGCGGCAAGGTTAACCGTCGTTGCTGAACATATGGCGGTTGGCAGCGGCAAATCGGTTGCCAGATCATGTAATGGTGAAGATGCCAAACTCGAAGGAGCCTATCGATTGATCCGCAATGATAATGTTAGCCCATCTATGATCAGAGTCGCCGGTTTTGCTCGCACAACCCAAGTGGTTGAAAATGTGGATGAAATACTTGCTCTAGAAGACACAACAGCCCTGAGTTATAAGCACAGTGTGGCGCCTGAATTAGGGAAATTAGGTAAACCTACAGATAAGTCTCGTGGGTGGTGGGTTCATTCTGTCTTGCTGCTGGATAGCTATACTTCTCGGACCTTGGGCTTGATCCACCAAGATTGGTGGTGTCGACCTGACAATCCCAACGAGGCCGATGAAAAAGAGAGCGGTAAATGGGCCGATGCATCTTATTTTACGCGACAACGCTTGCAGTCTCACATGTCGAGAGTGATCTCAGTGTGTGATAGAGAAGCGGATATCATGAGTTATTTAGCGGATAAACAGTCACATAGTGAACGGTTTGTGGTGCGAGCAAAACATGCCAGAAACCTTGTTGAATCCGAGGCTAAGCTGTTTGAGCACATGGACAGCCATCCCGTTACCGGCGGATACACCATCACCATCCCACAAAAAGGGATGAAGGAAGCCAGTGGTAAAAGCAAGAATCGTCCTTCGCGAACAGCCAAGCTCACTCTCAAAGCCAGTGCGGTGAATGTCAAACATAATGGCAAAGAGCACTCGCTTAATGTGGTGTATGCGCAAGAATGCCATTCGCCCCAAGGTGAAGCGGGTTTATCTTGGATGCTCCTGACCAGTGAGCCGATTGACACGCTGGCGCAGCAACTTCATGTGATTGATATTTATACCACTCGGTGGCGGATAGAGGACTTTCATAAAGCGTGGAAAACTGGCGCGGGGGTAGAAAGATTACGGATGACCTCGCCAGATAATCTTGAGCGAGCGGCCTCTATACTTTGCTTTATCGGTGTGCGGCTACTGCAACTAAGGGAAGTGATGAGTCTGCCAGTCTATCTGAGAAAAAGAGGCAAGGTCGAAGCAGCCCTGGGCATGGAAAATCAAAGCAGCAGCAGTGTTTTTGAGGATGATGAATGGCGAGTACTGATGGCGCTCTACAAGCCAAGGGCGCACAAAGGCAAAGAGGCACCAAATATGAAGTGGGCCTATCAGTCTCTGGCGAAATTAGGCGGCTTTAATGATAGCAAGCGCACGGGAATGGCTAGCTGGACCACGATTTGGGAAGGATGGGATGATCTTCAGGCTCAAGTAAAGGGCTATCGATTAGCCAAAGCCCTTTTTGAAGCCGGAAAAACGCTATGAGATCTGATCAAGAGACAGATCTTGCCCTGCATATTATTTTCTGGGTGCAAATTAGGATTAATCAGTACTGATTTAAGACCATTTAAAAATCCAATCCGCTCGGCCCAATAAGCGCCGAGTCCCACGCCAACCATTAACGGCGCGGGATCGTCACTATGCTGCATTTGCTTAGCGACTTCCTTGAGCAAGTGTTGCATGTCGTGCTTAGGGTGCAAGGTGCTGTAACTGATCAAACGCACATCAGGGTCAATAAATTGCAACTGACGCATTTTTTCGTGATTACCTGGGCTAGTAGCATCAAATCCATGAAGATAGAAAATCATATCAAGGCCTTTTAATCATTTTTGATTACAGTGAATTAGCTAACCCTAGCAAAAGAGTGATCTCACACCTTGCGCTACATCAAACTTTCGCCTGTTGAGCCAAACAAATTTGCTCTGCAAGCTGCTTGGCATTTTCCCAACGGGCCGTATTATCGAGCGCCGCTGCCGTTTGCGCGGCATTGGGTTTAAGTAAACTTGCAGGATACTGTGGCGCGCTCACAGGCCAAGTAAAGCCATCGAGTAGCGACATTACGCCCGCATTGTCATTACACACTAAAATCATGTCACAACCTGCGGCTAAGGCGGCGCTGGCCCTTGCACGGTAATCGCCCGCAAATCCTGCGCCTTGCATGCCGAGATCGTCGGAGAAAATCACCCCGTTAAAGCCAAGTTCTTTACGCAGCACTTGTTTTAGCCAGTATTCAGAGAAGCCCGCAGAGTTGGGGTCGACTTTAGGGTAAACCACGTGCGCGGGCATCACGCCTAATAACTTTTCTTTTGCGATCAATTCTTTAAACGGCAGGATATCCTTTGCAAAAATCGCCTCGGCATCACGTTCATCAATGGGTTTCTCGTAGTGCGAATCCGCCACTACACTGCCGTGTCCGGGGAAATGTTTACCCACGGCGCCCATGCCAGCTGCGGCCATGCCAGCAATAAAGCTTTCGGCCAATGTAATAACCTCGGCGGGCTCTGGGCTAAAGCTGCGTTTACCTATGACTTGGCTCACGCCGTTTAAGTCCAACACGGGCGCGAAACTTAAGTCGATATCGCAAGCCAGTAATTCAATCGCCATCAAGAAACCGAGCTCACAGGCCCAACGCTTGGCCAATACCATATCACCCTTTGCTGCGGGGAGAATGTCGCCCATGGCGGGAATAATGGTAAAGCCATCACGGAAACGTTGTACTCGGCCCCCCTCATGATCGACGGCGATTAATATTTCTGGGCGGATTTGGCGTATCTGTTGTACCAGACGGATCAACTGATCACGGCTCGAAAAATTGCGGGAAAATAGGATTAGACCACCCACCTGTGGATGGCGTAGCATCTCAGATTCAGCCTCACTGACGTCCAACGACAGTAAATCCAACATTAAATAGCTCATACTTCTCCCTAAAAATATTCATTAATACTCAAAAAATAACCACTCAAGCCATAAGTAGTCCACGCTCACAAAAAAGCTAAAAAAAGCGAGCCACCTACCCTTGTAGCGCTATCGAAGCCTGTATTCTTGGCCATAAAATGGCCTGTAAAAAAGTCCCAATTAAGTTCAGCTTATCCGAACTATTACGAATAAAAAAAACTAATGTGAATTGTCACACTAATCTATGGGATACTGGCGTTAGAGTATCACACAAGCAGATTTCGCATGAAAGAACGCCGCCACTGACCAGAGTACACGCGCAAGATTAGCGTGCTTCAATCTGCAGAGCGAGCAATCCCATGCACTCAGACTAAAATAATAAACAAGACACAACAGGACTTCTATCATGATTAGCGTATTTGACATGTTCAAGATCGGCATAGGTCCATCGAGTTCACATACCGTCGGCCCAATGAAAGCGGGCAAAATCTTTATGCAAAACCTGACTGACTCAGGACTCGTGACCCAGATTGATGAATTAAGAGCCGAACTCTTTGGCTCCCTCGGCCAAACAGGCAAAGGCCACGGCACGGGCAAAGCAGTGATTTTAGGCTTAATGGGCGAAGATCCCGAAACCGTGGACACTGACAGTATCGACGGTATTTTAGAACACGTCTCCAAGGACGAAACCTTAACTCTACACTGTGGCAAAGTAGTTAAGTTTACCCGTGAGCAAGGCATTACCTATCACAGACGCAAAACGCTACCTGCACATGCTAACGCCATGACCTTGTACGCTTACTGTAAAGGGGAATGTATTTTTGATCGCACTTACTACTCAGTGGGTGGCGGCTTTATTTTAGATGAAGATGAAATTAGCCAACGTAATGCATCGCCAGCCTCACAAATTGAATCGGCACCTTTTGATTTTGTGAGTGCGGCTCATTTACTGGAATTATGCGGCGAGCAAGGTCTCAGCATTTCTTCTTTGATGATGGCGAACGAACTGAGTTTAGCCTCTGAAGAGGAAGTCAAAGCCAAGCTGTGGAATATTTGGCAGACGATGAAAACCTGTATCGAACGCGGTTATCAGAAGGAAGGCATTTTACCTGGCGGCCTAAAACTGCGTCGTCGTGCTCCTGCACTGTACCGCCGTTTGAAAGCCGAAGGCCGTAACAATGTCGATCCATTAACCGCTATGGATTGGGTCGATTTATTCGCACTGTCGGTCAACGAGCAAAATGCGGCCGGTGATCGCGTCGTCACTGCGCCAACAAACGGTGCTGCGGGAATTATTCCTGCCGTATTATGCTATTACGATACCTTCGTACAAGAAGTGGATATCGATGTCTGCGCCCGTTATTTATTAACTGCCGCTGCAATTGGTATTTTGTACAAGAAAAATGCCTCAATTTCGGGCGCCGAAGTCGGTTGCCAAGGTGAAGTGGGTGTGGCCTGTTCTATGGCCGCTGGCGCACTGACTGAGATCATGGGCGGTACGGTTGAGCACGTTGAAAACGCGGCTGAAATCGGCATGGAACATAACTTAGGTCTAACCTGCGATCCTGTGGGCGGCCTAGTGCAAGTGCCTTGTATCGAACGTAATGCCATGGGCGCGATTAAAGCGATTAACGCCTCTCGTATGGCCCTGCGTGGCGACGGTAACCATAAGGTTTCACTGGATAAAGTGATCAAAACCATGATGGATACAGGCAAAGACATGCGCAGTAAATACAAAGAAACCGCCAAAGGTGGTTTAGCGGTCAACATTGTTGAGTGCTAAGTGCTGAGTGTTAATTCACTTTCGCTAATTGCTTAAATCGCACCATAAAAAATGCCATAACTCAGCGAGTTGCGGCATTTTTGTTTTAGCGCATCGACGTGACTGCCGAATCGGCTATTTATGGCTTAAAGTACAAGCTATGGAACTTAAGGTGCTCTTCAATAAAGCTCGCGATGAAGTAGTAGCTGTGATCGTACCCCGCTTGCATCCGCACATCCAAGGGATAACCCTTGGTATGGGCGATATCCACCAGCGATTGTGGCATCAATTGGGTATCTAAAAAGCTGTCAGCTTCACCTTGGTCAATCAGTACTGGCACTTCGCTAATCGCGAGCTTAAGCAACTCGCAGGCATCATACTGGCGCCAATGTTCACGATTTTCACCTAAATACTCACTAAAGGCTTTAATGCCCCAAGGTGCATTACTTGGATTAGAAATCGGGCTAAAGGCCGAAATTGAGCTATATCTGTGTGGATTACTCAGACCAATCACCAAAGCACCATGACCGCCCATTGAATGGCCGGAGATGGCGCGCTGGGTAGTGACAGGAAAATGCGCTTCAATCAAGGTAGGCAACTCATGGACTATGTAATCGTACATCTTGTAATGACGATTCCAAGGCGCTTTTGTCGCATTGAGATAAAAACCCGCGCCTAAGCCTAAATCGTAAGCTTTATCCGCCGCATCGGGCACATCGTCACCGCGAGGACTGGTATCAGGGGCGACAATCGCCATCCCAAGTACCGCTGCCATGCGCTGTGCCCCCGCCTTCTGCATAAAGTTTTCATCGGTACAGGTTAGACCTGAAAGCCAATACAGCACAGGCACAGGTTTATTCACCGCCTCAGGCGGCAGATAAATGGCAAAGCGCATCTCGCAGTTTAACGACTGAGATTGATGGCGATACTGCTTATGCCAACCACCGAAACTCTTGTTACAACTGATATTTTCTATGGTCATACAAGTCCTTTTAAGCTCAATCTTTTAGCGCTTGTCTTAGCGTTAGTCATCTGCTCAGTTGGCAACACAGCAGACAGATTTGCACCTGTCTGCCGGTTTGTCACATCAAGCTGAAGCATCAACTTAGCGTGCAAAATCGCTTATTTATCAAAATGGATCACGCTGCGGATGCTCTTACCTTGGTGCATCAGCTCGAACGCTTCATTGATTTGCTCAAGTCCCATTGTATGGGTGATAAAATCATCGAGCTTAAATTCGCCCGCCATGTAACGCTCAACAATGTGTGGCAGTTCAGAACGCCCTTTCACACCGCCAAAGGCAGAACCGCGCCAAACGCGGCCAGTCACCAATTGGAATGGACGGGTTGAAATCTCTTGACCAGCACCGGCAACACCTATGATGACTGATTCACCCCAGCCCTTATGGCAACACTCTAAGGCGCTGCGCATCACGTTGACGTTGCCGATACACTCGAATGAGTAATCCACGCCGCCATCGGTCATTTCAACGATCACCTCTTGGATGGGCTTATCGAGTAATTTAGGATTGATGCAATCGGTCGCGCCGAGTTTTTTGGCTAACTCGAATTTAGACTCGTTGATATCAATCGCGATAATGCGGCTGGCTTTTGCCATCGTCGCACCGATAATCGCCGATAAACCGATACCGCCGAGGCCGAAAATCGCCACAGTTGCGCCTTCTTCCACTTTGGCCGTGTTCATCACCGCGCCCATGCCTGTGGTTACGCCGCAACCTAACAGACAAATTTCTTCTAATGGCGCGCTCTTATTGACTTTAGCCAATGAGATTTCAGGTAACACGGTATATTCAGAGAAGGTCGAGCAGCCCATGTAATGGAAAATAGGCTTGCCATCAAGATAAAAACGCGTGGTGCCATCGGGCATTAAGCCTTTACCTTGGGTCGCACGAATTTTTTGGCATAGGTTAGTTTTGCCCGATAGGCAGAACTTACACTCGCCGCACTCTGGGGTATAAAGTGGGATCACATGATCGCCCACTTGTACACTGGTCACCCCCTCGCCCACTTGCTCAACGATACCGCCGCCTTCGTGGCCTAGAATCGCTGGGAATACGCCTTCTGGATCGTCACCGCTCAGGGTAAACGCATCCGTGTGACACACGCCCGTAGCCACAATGCGCACTAAGACTTCGCCCGCTTTAGGTAACATCACATCCACTTCTTCAATCTTCAGTGGTTGTCCTGGTCCCCAAGCAACAGCGGCCTTTGATTTAATAAACTGCGGTTTTTCGTTCGACATTGTTACGTCCCTTGAATAGGTAATAGGAGTAAGTCATTGGTGTATCATAGATTCAATTCAGGCCAAGCAAACTCTTGCGCCCATTGCACTAATGCTACTGAATAGGAGGATTGTATTTGTTTCTCAGCGAGAGACAATCTAGTATTCAAGCAATTCATTTTTACTGAGTAACAACAATGTACCTCTGGGATGGCATTTCTGAATTTGTCGCAGTGGCTGAGGCCGAAAGTTTTACCCTAGCAGCGCAGCGGCTGAATATCTCCACCGCCCATGTTAGCCGCCAAGTGAGCACCTTAGAAAATCGCCTCGGCACAAAACTCTTTTACCGCACCACCCGCAAAGTGTCGTTAACCGAAGAAGGCACGATTTATTATCGTCATTGCCGCCAATTACAAACTGGGTTAGAAGAAGCCGAGCGCGCCATCTCAAACCTAAAGGACTCACCCCAAGGCTTAGTCAAGCTCACGGCGCCAGTCGCCTATGGCGAGAAATTTATCATGCCGTTACTCAATGATTTTATGGTGCAATATCCCAGTGTTGAATTTAGCGTCGACTTGACCAATCGCACCTTGGACTTGATTGAAGGCGGTTATGATCTGGCGATTCGCCTCGGAAAACTCGCCGATTCGAGTTTGATGGCCAAACCGCTCAGCAGCCGTACCCACTATGTCGCCGCCTCACCAAGCTATGTGGAAAAATACGGCCAGCCCCATACCTTATCTGAACTTAGCCAGCACAATTGCTTGATTGGTAATCATAATTACTGGCGCTTTGTAGAAAATGGCCGCGAGCGCAATATTAAAGTCCGCGGCAATCTTAATTGTAACAGCGGCTACGCATTAAGGGATGCGGCACTAAAAGGCATAGGGATAGTTCAACTGCCTGATTATTATATTGAAGAAGATATTCAAGCCGGACGGTTGCTCTCCTTCCTTGACACTCACCGCGAAGCCAAAGAAGGCATTTGGGCACTCTATCCGCAAAATCGCCACCTGTCGGCCAAGATCCGCGTATTGGTTGATTATCTTGCCGAAAAACTCGCCGAGCAGGATTAAATACTGTTTGAGCAAATTGATTGGTAGCAGACAACACGGCGCAAACTAGCGCCAGTTTTCTCGCAAAGTGTAATACAACATGCCTAATGCAAGCGCTTGATTGCCGAACCATTCATTTAACGGAATGCGGATATGGCGCATGGCCGCAAACAAATCAAACTCACGCAATTCCCCGTCCATCGCATTGGCCATTATCTCGGCCATAATGTGCGATGTCGCTACTCCGTGCCCAGAATATCCTTGGCAATAGAATACATTAGGCGACACTTTGCCGAGCTGCGGGATACGGTTAATCACAATTCCCGCCATTCCCGCCCAGGCAAATTCGATATCAACGCCCTTTAATTGTGGAAACGTACGCTCAATCGCAGGCCGTAATTCTGCAGCCACATTTTTAGGATCGCGGCCGCTGTAATTAGTGCCGCCGCCGAACATCAGCCGTTTATCCGCGGTCAGGCGATAGTAATCCAGTACAAAGCGGCAATCGTACACGGCTAAATCCTGCGGATTGATTTGCAAAGCGACATCATCGGGCAGAATCGCAGTGGCGCAATTGCCTAAGGACGCCGGAAATAACATACCGCGCAGTTTTGGACGGGCGAGTTTATGGTAAGCATTACCCGCGATCAGCACACTATTGGCGCGCACTTTTCCCTTGGCAGTGACAACAGTCACCACATCGCCTTCTTCAATATCAAGTACGGGTGAGTGTTCAAAGATTAACGCCCCAAGACCTGCTGCCGCGCGGGCTTCACCAAGGCATAAATTAACTGAGTGCAAATGCATATTGCGCCGATTGACTAAGCCGCCGTGATACAAGGGCGAGCCTAAATAGGCGGGCATTTCATCGGCGGATACCAGCGTCATAAATTCACCCATGCCGCGGCGCTGCGCTTCATCATGCATAGCCCTAAGCTCTTGCATGTGCTTTGGCTGGTAGGCGGTTTGGATATGACCAAACTTTAAATCACAGTCTATGCCGTACTTGGCCACCCGGTTTTTAATAATGTCATGACCGCGCCAACGTAAATTCCACACATAATCTTCAGCTTCATTGCCAATTTGGCGGCGCAGCTGTTTTGTCATCGCAACATCGCCGGACAAACTGCCCGTCACCTGCCCACCGTTGCGTCCGGTCGCGCCCCACCCAATTTTATTGGCCTCAATAAGCGCCACTTTGTAGCCCTTCTCAGATAATTCCAACGCCGTTGCCACGCCGGTAAAACCGCCACCCACAATCGCCACATCGACTCGAATGTCGCCTTCAAGCGCAGGATAATCTGACTCTTGGTCAATGGTGGCATTGTAGTAGGAGGCGCAACGCTCTGCTGGCATGGTCATTCCTTGATGTTGAAAGTTAACTGTTGAAAGTTGATAGCTGAAAGTGAGTGTTAAGTCTTAGTTCTGGGCTCTCAGTTCTTCTGGACACTCAGTTTTGGAGACTCGTTTTAACACGGCATCATACCGACGTTGTTTTATATTTTTTACAAGCGTTCAGAATTTGTGAGTATATCTAAGTTGAGATCGAGGTCAACAGTGAATTGCGATAACTATTTTTGCAGGACATGACAAAGGAAGTTGAGCTGGCTGCTGACTCCTTCTTGAAGAACCTGAAATGGAGGTGCTTGAGATGGAAGCTTCTGAAATGGCGGTACCTAAAATTAAGGCACTAAAATTAAGGCACCTAAGATTAAGTTATCTAAGATAGAGACTCCGAATGTTAAGGCGCGGCTCATTTTATCTTTTAAGCCTTATACTTTTTGCTGGTTTAAGATAGGCTTGTGCGGCGTCATCCTCTTTTAATCTCAGCAACCTAGAGTCCATTATGCCACTAATGCCAATTGCCCAGCCACTTGTCCAATTGCCGTTTTCCCAAGCGTGCGAAAACAACAAAGCGCCGATTTTAGCGGTATTAACACAAGCATTCTCACTCAACCAACATGTGCTCGAAATCGGCAGTGGCACAGCGCAACATGCTGTGTATTTTGCAGCAAATCTTCCCCATTTAATCTGGCAAACCAGCGATCAAGCTGAATATATTGAGGTCATTACCGCAAGGTGTATGCATGAAGGCAAGCTACCCAACGCAGCGGCAAACCTACGCTTACCACTTACCCTTGATGTCACTGTGCCATGGCCGGTGAAGGGATTAACACCTGATATTGATGGCGTATTTACTGCAAACACTTTGCATATTATGAGCAAAAATATGGTTGAAGCGTTTTTTACTGGTCTTGGTCTGTACCTGCCCCAACTCAAGACCCTGTGTATTTACGGCCCCTTTAACTACCAAGGCGAATTTAGCAGTGACAGCAATCGCCAGTTTGATACTTTTTTAAAACAGCGCGATCCCGCCAGCGGCATTCGTGATATTGAATGGATTTGCAGTTTAGCTAGCGAGCAAGGCTTAACACTGAAGTAAGATGTGGCTATGCCCGCCAATAATCGACTACTGCATTTTGTTAGAGACTAGCTTTTTGTTAAAAGCTAGCTTTGGTTGAGTGGTTTAGTCCGTTTTGGCCTCGGCGGTTCTGTGTCCATAGCTCAGTACTCGGGTAGCTTTCCACTGCTCGTCCTGTTTGCGCCACACAATGACAAAGTCGGCTAGACCTTCACAATTGCCGGTTTCAAAGCTGCAAAAACGATGAACGCCTTGCTCTATCGCGCCAAACTCTTTCACCGGAAACACTTTCAGCGTGCCCGCAACTAACTCGCGGCGGTAATGGCCACAGGCATATTTTTCGGTATTAGCGATCATGTCCTTGCGGTTCCACGTCACGCCACCCGTATCGTGGTAAAACTCTACATCTTCAGTGAAAAACGCCGCGTGTTTATTGAGTTCAGCAGGGGCGGCGCACTTATTGAAACTGTCGAACAAGGCAAAATCCACCGCTGCAATTTGGGTAGATAAAGTGTCTGTAAGTGCAGCAGCGGGCTGCGCAATGTCAGTTTGTGAAGCACCAGCCGTTTTAACTGATGCTGCTTTAGCTAATGTTGGCGTATCTGTGGCAACAGCAGGTTCGGTAGTGGCGAGTGACAAAGTTAAAACAGTGACTGTGGCTAGGCTATAAAATGCTGGATTCATATTCTCTCCGTAAATATTGGCAATACATTTTGTATGGCGACGATTCACGTCACAAACATGAATGCACCACGAAACATAAAGTCACATCGCCAGCAAAGCTTATGCCAGTTAAAATGTCCATATTAATCATATTGATATAGTTTCATATTACGTTATGCAGTTTTGTGCGGTGATAGTTTCTGATTATTCTCACTATTTTTTAGTGATTTATCCGACGACAGTCAGACTCAGATCGTCATACTCAGTGCCTTGTGCTCAATGCGCTCAATCAGAATGACCATGCCAGCGAGCAACACGTCGAATATACGGGCTATCACACTGTTATTAAACACTAAAAATTTACACTGCCTTTACACAAAAGAGAGACATCCAAGCTTGAAGCTATAATTAAGAATAATTATCATTCGCCAAAATTACCGAAGGAAGAATGATATGCCCCGCTTTATCCATCGCACTCGCCAAACCTCGCATCTATCTCATGCAACACAGACACCTATGTTGAGCCAGCTATCACGCGCTATTGGTTTATGTTTGTTATTACCTGCAGCATGGGCTAGTGCGGCAAATACGCAAGATACCACTCCAGAAATGGAGCGCATGGTAATCACAGCAACACAAACTAAACACTCGGAGCTTTCGGCGCCCGCTTCGGTGTCCGTGATTAACCGCAGTGAACTTGAAGCTCTCGTCATAGACGATCTCGCTAGCGCAGTCCGTTATTTACAGGGTGTGAACATCAGCGAAGGCACGCCCTATGGCCGCAATGAGATCAGCCTGCGAGGCTTAGATTCAGATTACACTTTAATCTTGATTAATGGCCGCCGCATTAACTCCCGCGAAGCATTAACCTCTGGTTATGGCAACGATTTTGACTTGTCCTCTATTCCAATGTCTGCCATTGAACGTATCGAAGTTGTGCGTGGGCCTATGTCATCCCTCTACGGCTCAGAAGCTTTAGGCGGTGTGGTTAACGTCATACTGCGTCAACCAACTGAGGACTGGCAAACCAGCGTTGGCGTGCAATACGATGCACCTACCAGTGGCAAAGGTGGCGATAGCACTAAGTACAATTTCTACAGCAGTGGCGCGCTGATCAAAGATAAATTACTGGCAAACTTAATCGTCGACAGCAATAAACGCGATGCATGGCGCTCGGACTTAAAACCCACTATTGATGCGCTAGAAGACAGAGATGAAATCAGCGCCCTCGCCAATTTACAATGGCTGATTGATAACCAGCAAGATCTGCAATTTGACTTAAGTTACGCCAACGATGAACGCGAGTCTGATTGGAATAACTACGGCACGATTCTCACCAATAACCAACAAGCGGAGCGGATAAGTTCAGGTCTGACCCATAATGGCCACTGGAACTGGGGCGATACTCGCCTGCGCTATTACTATGAAAATGTTGAGGTGACTGACGACTCAGCGTTAATCGCCGAGATTGGTAATATCACCCAAACCAACCACAATCTCGACGGTCAAACCACTGTCCTGCTTGGCGATCACATGTTAACCAGCGGTGCAGAATACCGTTGGACCCAGCTCGAAAATAGCCGCAATATTTTAGGTGATGGCACCTTAGACGACAGCCAATCGGCATTGTATCTACAAGATGAATTTAGCTTAGGCGAACTCAATATCACCTTAGGCGGGCGCGTCGATCACCACGATGTGTACGGCACCGAATTTAGCCCACGCTTGTATTTGGTGTATAACTTAAGCTCTGAATGGGTCATTAAAGGTGGTGGCGGCAAAGCCTTTAAAGCGCCAAATATGGCGCAATCCCAAGCCGATTATATTATCCCCGCTTGTCGTGGCGCCTGTACCGTTGCGGGAAATCCTGATCTACAACCCGAAACCTCAGTGAACTACGAGTTATCGACCCAATATCAAACCACGGATTTTGGTGGCTCGATCACCTACTTCCATAACGATGTTGAAAATAAAATTATCACCGAAACTTGGAATAGAGTCCTGAAGAATCCCCTGATGATTTACAAATAAATCATCAAATTAGGGTGGAAGCGCATCTTGTTGCATGATCAAATGGTTTCTCCAAAAACTACACTTGGACAACAAGATGCGCGAAGCCAATATCCTACAACATTCTTTACACCAATACTGCCCAGAACTTCACCTAAAACGATTAAACAGCTTGATGCTGGCCTCTAAGGCACTGATTGAATGTAAGACACTGACCTTGACTGAGTTAGGTCGAAATTT
>NZ_JAKKSH010000014.1:0-138231 GCF_025653395.1 Shewanella sp. SW24 | reverse complement strand
GTGTGCCACCCTGGCGTTCTAGTTTTAACTGTCTCACCCATTTATCCATAGTGGACTTACCTACGTTCATCGCCTTTGCAGCTTCGATGATGCTATGGTTTTTATCGAGGACTAATTGGGCTGCTTCAAGTTTGAATTCAGCACTAAATGTTTTTCTGGTTGTCGATCTCATGTGTTCACCTAAAGTCATCTACGAGGTAATAATATCACCTCTATTTAGGTGGCCAAAATTAGTGTGCCACTACAGAGGTTTGTAGGCCGCGCCCTCGCAGAACTCAGATTAGTCTTGAAGACACCCCTTTTTATCACTGTTGCAGTCGTGTCGTTCGACGTGCTTTTTTGTGTGGCGATGATCGTTACTCAGGTAAAAACCATGACCATCGCCGCGCTTGGGTAGAATCGCTATTGTTTGAACTCGAAGCCGTTTTTGCAATAGATGTGGCGGCCTTTGCGGTGATGTCCAATCATCTACATGTGGTTTTACGCATTGATGTAGAGACAGCAAACCGCAGGAGCGACAGGGAGGTGCTTGAGCAATGGCATAAGCTATTTAAAGGCGATGAATTAACGCAAAAATTCGCCAAAGGTGGGTTGGTTGAAGCGGACGAGGTCAACAGATTAAGGCATTCAATCGCCATTTATCGCACCGCTTATGTGATATCAGTTGGTTCATGCGTTGCTTAAACGAGCCGATAGCAAGACAAGCAAATCAAGAAGATAACTGTACTGGGCGTTTTTGGGAAGGTCGATTTACCTATTTCTTTTATAGAGAATCAAGCTCTACTTGATGAAGCTGCCGTTTTAGCCTGTATGACTTATGTGGATTTGAATCCCATCAGAGCCCAAATGGCCGATACACTGGAGCGATCAGCTCATGCCAGTATTCAGCTTCGAATTCAGGCGGCATTGAAAGATGAGCAGCCCAAAAATCTATTGCCTTTTATCGGCAATGAACGCGATAACCAACCCATTGGCATTACGTTTTCATTAATAGATTACCTTCAATTGGTGGATGATACCGGTCGAATTATTCGAAATGATAAACTAGGTGCAATCACTGAAAATAGCGCCAAGTTACTGACAAGATTAAATATCCACCATGACAATTGGCTTAAGCTTACCACCGAGTTTGGTAAGCTATTTCATGGCCCTGTGGGAACCTTGCAAGAACTGACTGATTACTGCGAACACTTAGAAAAGCGACGACGGCACTTTGCCAAATGCTGTCAGCACCTCAACGCTGGCTGATTTCAATCCTGCATCATTAACCATGCCTTTCACAACAGCCAACAAGAGAATGGCTTAGGTATTTTTTACTAAAAATCTAAGTTTTTCAGCAAAATAGGCTAATTGAGTTAGTCCTCATCCTCTGGAGCAATACCTCGCAAGCTATTTAGCCGCTAAGTGACTTTTAGTCACTTGGATGCTAACTGAAAGTACATTATTTTCTTGTTTTATATTGGGTGGCCTGATTTATATCTTCGCTACAAATGGAGGACAAGATTTATTTCTTCCAACACTAATTGTCAATTGCTGCAATTTTTTTAAAGATTCCATCTAACTAATCATTATTATAAGTCGTTTCTTGAATTAAATGACTATCTTCATTATAGCTTTTCCAAATACCTTCTTTCTTACCATTTTCATAAGTTCCTTCTACTTCTATTATACCATTTTTATGATAACTCTTAAAAAGCCCCTCTCGCTCTCCATTTTTATAATATTCCTCAGCTTGCAATATTCCTTCCTCATCATAGGCTTTATAAAGACCATCTAATTGATCATTTTTATAAACGCCTTCCGCCTCTAATTTACCGTATTCATTATAATATTTAAACAGACCATTTCTAATACCATTAACATAGGTTTTTTCCACTGTTAATCTACCATTTTCATTATAACACCTCCAAACACCTTCTAATTTTCCATTTATATACAATGCTTCATTCTCTAGTTCACCATTACAATGATAAGTTCGATAAAAACCGTCTTCTTTCCCATTTTTAAAAATTTGTACTGTTACTTGACCATTTTCATTATAATATTTCCAAACACCTTCTAAAGTCCCATTTTCATAAGTCAATTCCGACTCTAACTGACCGTTTCTATAATAGCTTTTACAAATACCCTCTTCTTTCCCATTTACATAAAACTTTTCCTCCATTAGTTTTCCATTAGACCAATAATGCTTATAAATGCCTTCTCTAGTGCCTTTTCTATAAGTTCCCTCTTTTTCTAACTGAGCGTCTTTATAATAACTATTACAAATACCATCTAACACTCCATTTTTATAATTTTCTTCTTTTTCTAGCAGACCGTTTTCATAATAACTATTACGAATACCATCTAACTTTCCATCTTCATAATTTTCCTCAATCCTTAGTTGACCATTTTTATAATGACCTGTTACTTTCCCTGTAAATATTTTTTTACTCATTTTGCTATACCATAATTAAGATAACTAAAATTCAACTCCGAAGTGCGATACTCTAATCGGAGAATAGAAGCAAGATTAACGCCCAAGAGTGCAAATCTCAATCTATCAGTTCTATTTTCAACCATAGTTTACTCAAAAGCATACTTATGTTAACCATAGATATAAGAGACTATCACCATGAATTATCTGTATTTGACCATAGTAAGACGATACCAGATTTCTGCTCTTTTAGAACAAGGCTTTCGATATAAATGTACTGATTGTCATCGTCCTAGTGACGATAGGCAATCCTCCCATGCCTAAAATCGGTGGGGTTTGCATGTTTTAAAACGCCTTTTTTAATGAATTAGTTTGATTTTTGTCCACTATATCGTCCCATCATTTTTAATGGTACTCGTTCAAGCAATTTTCGCCATAACAGATTGTAGGCAAAAATGGAAAGTGCATTATATTGTTGTTTGTAAATAGCTCTCAACATTTCTTATTAAATCCAATAACATCTACCATCAAGATAATATTAAAGTAAAAAAGGTATAACACTTAGCGTGTTACACCTCGATGATTAGTACTTTAATTTTAAGTATTAAAAATATCTAGAATCGATATTCAACACCTAAACTTGCTTGTTTAAAGTCCGTTTCTGTATTTGCACCATTAGCTACATTATCCGCATTAATCTCTGCATCATACCAAGTGTACTCAGCATTAATTAAAAATCGGTCTGTGACTTTAAATGCAACACCTGCACCCGCAAATACACCTTCATCATCTTTATTTCCAGAAAAGCCTACGACTTTATAATCGGTGGAATACCATAGCTGCCCAGCTTTAGCGTATAACTCGACTCTGTCTACAATTGGAAACATGACTTTAAGGGCTGCCGTATAACCATCGGTTTCGGCATTGGCTAAACCATTACCATAATCACCAAAGTTAATGTAACTACCTTCAAGAGCAAGGTATTTATTAAACTTATAACCAACAAGGCCCTGCATTACATCACTATTATCATCAAAATCATCATCGCCATCGACTTTTAAATAACCGTAGTTAGCGCCGACATAGATTCCGTTTTCTGCGGCATCACTGTTGCTCATGTTATCTGCATGAGAATATGCACTAAAAGAGGCTAAAGAAATAATGGCAGCTAAAGTAAGAATGGGATTTTTCATAAAGTACTCCTAGTTAATTATTTAAATACACTAAGGACATTACAAAAATAATGCCAACCTCGCAAAACCACACTCAGATCAATACACAATGAAAATAATAACCATACTTATCAACACCATAGATTTATTTTAATATTTTAAATTCGAGTTAACTATTTTTATAAAACACATGAAACTTTTTTCATACTTACACTAAAGCCGTGCTAATTCTGTCTTAATGTATTTATTGCCTGTGAAATTGTAACTATTTCATAGGTAACAAAATAAACACACAAAATTATTACATTTAATTAATTACATTATCATTTATATTGTGCGACTTACTTATTAAAACAAGTTTATTAAAGCAAGCTTTAACGGGAATACTGTGCGGCAGCGTTATGAACAAGAGTTATGGATGACGAACTGATTGTTAAACATGGACGTTATTTGGCAAGGAATATCCAAAAGGGGAACTGGTACTTTCCCCTTTGGTCAACTCTTGATGAAAAATCAAGAGTGAAGCCTACAACTTTAATTTGGCTTTAAATAAAAACAGACTGAAAGAGAAGCGAGATTTAACAAGTCACACTGACATTATGAGCAGACCTTCTGTTATCAAACTTCAACAGAAGGTCAAATCTTCACACAAACAAACAGCGCATTACCTGATGCTAAATCCCACGGGACAATTCTTTCATAATCGTGTTCGAAAACATGCACTTCAAAATAGGGCGCTAACAATTCCTGCAGCTCAGTGAAGCTGGTAGCGACCATAGCATGTTGGTCTTGCCATTGCTCAATACTGTGGACTTCTTGTAAACCCACTTCTTGTAAACCTGCGGCGTGTAACCCAGCTTCCAGCGAGCCTAAGCCTTTCATATCAGAGACAGGTAAAGGCGAGACATCAGCAAACGGCTGACTGCTTTTGGCAATACTCAACTTTAATGACTGTTTCTCACCTTGCCCACTGTAATGCCAGCCGGATTCGAAGGCGAAATGACTACCATCAAACTCGGCAAAATGCTTAACCGAACTTGTGTTATCGATTCTGTGCTTATCGACAGTATTAAAACAAAACAGCCCACCGTCATTAAGTGCGCTATGCACACTGGCGATACAGCTTTTAAGGCGTTCGATGCAAGCACTGTAATGGATGGAATATAAAAAACAGGTAATCAAATCGACGCGCTCTTCTAAATAAAAAGCCGTCATATCTTGGAGGTTAAACTGAGCTTCAGGGCAACGACGCATGGCCATGTCTAGCATAGGCTGATTAATATCAAGGCCACTGCACTGATAACCAAGGTCGATAAAATGCCGCACATGTGGACCAGTGCCACAGGCTAAATCAAGATGTTGCTTACCATTATTGCCGAGGAACTGATGCAGACGATGGATACTCGCGCTCTGTTGCTGGTAGTTGATATCGGAACACATTAAATCGTAATAACCGGATAAATCGGTATAGAGCGCGTTGGAAGACATAGTAGCGAATAGGTAACAAGGGCAATTTTAGGTGGCGCATGATATATCAGTTAGCCGATATCAGAAACAAAGAATTATCCATCGTGTCTCTGCACGTGTTATCACTCTAATCGTGCAACGATATCAATCCACCTAACCATTTACTTTGGGGCGTGAAAGCTCAGCTCTTCATAGGAACTCAAATATTCGAGTTGTGGTTTGGCAAAATAATACCCCTGAAAATACTCAATCCCTATTCCAGCGAGATAATTAAGTTCGGCTTCAGTCTCAATGCCTTCGGCCAAAACTCTTGTATTAAGCTCTAAACAAATACGCAGTATTTCATCCACGGCTAACTGCTTTTCTCTATCGAGATCGATATCACGGATCAAGGTCATATCAAGTTTTAATACTTGAGGGCGTAGGGCTTCGAGCCAGCTTAAATCAGCAAAACCACTGCCAAAATCATCGATTGCCGTGATAAAACCACGCTTAGCATAGCTCTCGAAGATACGGACTAATTTTGCCCGATCAACAATTTGCTCGCCCTCTGTCACTTCGAACATGATTTTGTGAATATCAAACCCATACATGTCGGCGGCTTCAATCGTCGCGCGGATACAGGTCTCAGGGTTATATACGGCATTAGGTAAAAAGTTGATACTGAGCATCTTATCGAGTCCCAGCTTTGAAGCAGTTTCTATCGCTTTAACACGGCAAGCCTGATCAAAATAGTATTTATTATTTTCATTAATCCGCTCAAACACCCACGCAGCCCCTTCACCATCAGGGCCTCTAACCAGAGCTTCATAACCGCTAATCTCACGACTAGGCCAATGGATAATAGGTTGAAATGCCATTCGAATTTCAAATCCTAATGACTTACCACTTAAGCAATCCATGCAAGTTTGTTGCTTTATTCGAGCGGGAAAATCCATAAACGGCCTCCTAAACATTAACCTTACTAGTGTGAGGATAAATACTTAAATTTGCCAGTTTTTACTGTTCATCATCCTAATAAAATCCATCACATATAGAGTGAAGAATGCTATTTCCAAAAATATAAAACGATTGTAAACGGCATAAAAAAATGGATGAATCTCAATAGGAGCTTCATCCATCACCATATACCTCAGACTGATTTACTTCAGTTTATAAACCACTTCAACTCTATCTTCTATGCTCACTTGGCCGTACTGATAGCTCTCGGCGGCGCCCATGGCATCGGCTTTAGCGCTCATGCGTAACATGACCGGTTGCACAGGGCGTTGATCGTAATAACGGATCTGCCAGATCTTACCGAGATTTTCACCAAAGCCTTTAGCCAAAGATTCGGCTTTTTGTTTGGCATCCACAATCGCAGCTTGACGTGCTTTGGCGACGTATTCAGCTTCTTTACTCGACTTAAGGGCGATGTTATTCACCCGATTCATACCCTCTTCTAAGGCAGAATCTAAAATAGCATTCAAGCGGCTTAAGTCTGTTACCGACACGGTAATTTGGCGACTGGCAGTATAACCCGTCAGCTCTGGCGCTTTATCCTGCACATAGACGTATTGCGGTTGAAGATTTAAATTCGCGCTCTGGATCTGATCTTTAGTCACACCCGCTGCGGTGAGACGGGCGATAAACTTAGCCACGGCGGCATCGGAATTATCTTTGGCGGCTTTAGCGGTTTTTTCGGTCACGGCCACTTCCACATTCACATCCGCCATATCGGGCTCGACTTGGATTTGACTCACACCCATGGTTTCAATATGCGGGAAATCGACCTCAGCGGCGAGTACCGCTGGCGCCATAAACGCGCTAGAAAAAAGACCACCCGCCACCAATACCGCTAAAAGAGAATTTTTCATAACTTACTCCAAAATAATGTGCTTATACCTAAACCACTTCAAATAGAACGCATATTCAAAACGAGACGGCTAAAACGACTGTGTCGCTTATTTAGCGCTTAGGCTATCAGTAAAAAGTGCCAATACTTGTGCCAATATGTAACAGCATCAAGAAATTGTCTCTTGCCCCTATAAACGCGGCCAATTTTAAAAAGGGTTAATTTTTCTAAAAAAATTTTAGATCTTTTTATCCCGATGGGATCAACTGCGGATCTTTGGCAGACATGCCTATATCCACACCCAGAATAGGTCATAGGGTTAACTGGCATATTCAACGCCTTGGTTGTACACTTTTCAGCCAAACATACTGTACCTTTTAATCACTTCAGGTATAATCCGCCAACTTTTTTAAGGCAGCTTATACCCCAGCGAGAAACCATGACTGTTGAAACTTTTAAACCCAAGCAAACAACCACGCTTGATACCCCAGCAAAAACATTAGAAGCAGCAAGCACTAATGCTGTTACCACTGGGAATCGCATCGGTTTCGTGTCTTTGGGCTGCCCAAAAAACCTCGTGGATTCAGAGCGTATTCTGACTCAGTTACGCATCGACGGCTACGAAGTGACTAACAGCTATGACAATGCCGACTTAGTTATCGTCAACACCTGCGGCTTTATCGATGCCGCGGTGGAAGAATCTCTGGACGCAGTGCGTGAAGCCCTAGAAGAAAACGGCAAAGTGATCGTCACTGGCTGCCTTGGCGCCAAAGAAAACCAAATCCGCGAAGTGCACCCAGATGTGTTAGAAATCACAGGCCCACACAGCTACGAAGCCGTGTTGAAGCACGTTCACAAGTACGTGCCTAAGCCAGAGCACAACCCTTTCACCTCGTTAATCCCACAAACTGGGGTTAAGTTAACGCCTAAGCATTACGCTTATTTAAAGATTTCAGAAGGTTGCGACAACCGTTGTACTTTCTGCATCATTCCTTCACTACGTGGCGATCTCGACAGCCGCCCTGCGGGCAGCGTCTTAGATGAAGCTAAGCGTTTAGTAGAATCAGGTGTACAAGAAATTCTAGTCGTCAGCCAAGACACCTCAGCCTACGGCAAAGACAAAGGCGGTCGTACCGATTTTTGGAACGGTATGCCAGTCAAGCAAGACATCACTAGCCTAGCGCGCCAACTGGGTAAAATGGGCGCTTGGGTGCGTCTGCATTATATCTATCCCTACCCATGGGTTGACGATTTAATCCCCTTGATGGCGGAAGGTTTAATCCTGCCGTATTTGGATATTCCAATGCAGCATGCAAGCCCACGCATCCTCAAGATGATGAAGCGCCCTGGCCGTGTTGACCGTCAGTTAGAAGCGATTCAACGCTGGCGTGAAATCTGCCCAGATCTCGTGATCCGCTCGACCTTCATCGTCGGCTTCCCAGGTGAAACCGAAGAAGACTTCGAAATGCTACTCGACTTTTTACGTGAAGCCCGCCTCGATCGCGTCGGTTGCTTTAAGTATTCAGAAGTCGATGGCGCTGTCGCCAACACCATCGCCGAACTTATCAGCGAAGAAGTGAAAGAAGACAGATACCATAGATTTATGGAAGTCCAAGCCGAGATCAGCGCCGAGCGTTTAGCCCGTTTCGTTGGCCGCACCTTAGATATTCTGATTGACGATGTAGACGAAGAAGGCGCCATTGGCCGCAGCTTCGCCGACGCACCTGAAATCGACGGCATGGTGTTTATCAATGGTGAAACTGAGCTGGAACCCGGTATGTTGGTTCGTGCCCGCATCACCCATTCAGATGAGCACGATCTATGGGCTGAAGTGGTAGATGCTGACACTCAAGACTAAGCCGTTCTGATATAGGACAGGCTATGACTCAAAAAGCGAACCTCTGGTTCGCTTTTTGTTTTTATCATTTCGTAAGCATTAACACTGCGAATGCTTCAGCATCCTTACTCCACTGTTTCTTCACACTGTCTTGGCCCACGATATTGATTCATTGCCAGCCTCAATTTCGCTGATTTATCAGCAGCTAGGATGAGACGTTTTGAATTAAGCATTAAGCATCGGGTCCCAACATCTTATTGGCATCGACCCAAACCTCGAACTCTTCTGCAGTCACAAACTCAAGTTCTAATGCCGCTTGGCGCAGTGTCTTATGCTCACTATGGGCTTTTTTAGCTATCTTAGCGGCCTTTTCATAACCGATATGTTGATTTAGCGCTGTCACTAACATGAGTGAGTTCTCCACATGCTGCGCGATTTGTGGCTCATTCGCCACTATGCCGACTACGCAATGGTCATTAAACGACTGGCAAGCATCCCCCAATAAGCGCCCCGATTGCAGCACATTGGCGATGATCATCGGCTTAAACACATTGAGCTCAAACTGACCATTGCTGCCGCCAATCCCAACGGCGACATCATTACCCATGATTTGCGCGCACACCATAGTCATAGCCTCGACCTGAGTCGGGTTGACTTTTCCCGGCATGATCGACGAACCGGGTTCATTTTCAGGCAGTAATAACTCACCAATGCCGCAGCGCGGGCCAGAACCTAACATCCTAATATCATTTGCGATCTTCATTAAACTAACCGCCGCCACTTTATAGGCCGCCGATAGGGCGACTAATTCATCGTGGGCAGCAAGGGCAGCAAACTTATTCGGCGCCGTCACAAAGGGCAAACCCGTGAGTTTTGCAATATTGTCCGCCACCTTAACGGCGTAATCCTTGTGTGTATTCAGCCCAGTGCCGACGGCGGTCGCACCTAAAGCTAACTCGGCCACCCGCTTGAGACTGTGCTCAATGCCTTCGATGGCATGACTTAACTGCGCGGCGTAACCCGAAAACTCTTGGCCTAACGTTAACGGTGTTGCATCCATAAAATGTGTGCGACCGATTTTGACTAGGTGCACAAACTCATCGGCCTTATCCTGCAAGCTCTGCTGCAATAACCTCATGCAGGGCAAAACGAGCTCAACCGCTTGGCGATAGGCGGCAATGTGCATGGCGGTGGGGAAAGTATCGTTGGAGGATTGCGAGCGGTTAACATCATCATTGGGGTGCAAACATTTAACCGTATCGGAGAGTTGCCCGCCCGAGAGCACATGGCCGCGATAGGCAATCACCTCATTGACGTTCATATTGGTTTGCGTGCCCGAGCCCGTTTGCCAAATCACTAAAGGAAATTGCGCATCGAGTTCGCCTGCAATCAGCTCATCGCACACTTGGGCAATCAGTTGAGCTTTATCTTGGTGCAAGACGCCAAGCTGTTGATTGGTAATAGCGGCGGCTTTCTTTAAATAGCCAAAAGCGTAGATCACTTCGACAGGCATAGATGCCTCAGCACCAATACGAAAGTGCTGCCGCGAACGCTCGGTTTGTGCGCCCCAATAACAATCGGCGGCGACTTTAACCTCACCCATAGTGTCGTGTTCAACTCGATATTGCTGTGCCATGTGCATCTCCTTCGCTAAAACGCTCTAAGCGTTCACCATACTCGCTCAGGGCGAAAGTACAATTAACCTCCAACAAGGAGTATCAATAATAAGGCTGATTTAAGCGTAAAGATTGGCGTAAAGGCAGGTGGAGGAGCATGAATTGGCAGGATTAACGAGGCACTAACACAGCAGACTAAAACAGCGAACTAAAGCAGTAAAAAAGCTGATTAACAAAAGCGCAGACCTAGAAAGTCAAAAGGGGCATCGCCCTTGTGCTGATGCCCCTTTCGGTTTTGTGCTTTGCGATCGTATGACCCTTTGCCCTTTTTCGCTTTCTCGGTGCGGGTCCTAAACAAGGGACTCGTCACTAACGCTTTGAGTGCGTTATCGGTAATGGTGCCTCGACCACTTTCGTGTTCTAAGGGCATATTTTGCGGTTTTTGCTTAGTCATTTTATGCCTCACTGCTTAATGAAAGTTAAGCCCATAGCCTAACAGCGCAAACTATAACGCAATCAAATCAGATGTACAGAGTTTGTGCACTCCAACATAAAAAATGACTTTGACTAGTAGGAAAGTATGATAGATTATTCAAACAAAAATAATATATTAGCTTAATAATCAATAAGATTTATTAATAGGTTTAGTGAGTGGATTTTGCCATAACCTTTATTGGCACTCAGGTTACACTTTGTAATCGACAGATAAGGAGATCAATTTGACATCCGTGTTAGTCGCTCAACCTTGGCTCGGCGCACTGTTTTTACTGATAATGCTTCAAACCCCGCTTGCCAACGCTTTTTCCAGTTCAGACTCCTGCGTGATGACTATGGGGTATCGCACCAGCGAACGCTTACCCTTTATCGGAGACGAGTCCAATAACACGGGATTTTATCACGAACTCTACCAAGCGGCGGCGGACAAGATTGGCTGCAAACTCAATGTGGTGCGCGCACCTAAATTACGTATTCTGCGGGATCTCAAACTCGGCAATATCGATTTTTATCCCGGCCTTAATTTCACCGAAGAGCGGGCTCAATACGCGCATTTTATCCCCAATGGACTTTCACAACGTGCGATTGGCATTAGCCGTGCTGGCGCCGCCGATATTCGCTCCATTGAGCAGTTAGCCCATAATGAGATGACCCTCTTAATCGCTCCCGGCAGTTACGACTTTGGCGGCTTACCCGACAAAATCAAGGTACGCAAACCGCCTGAGTTAACCGTCCCTAAAGCCTTGGATTATTTGCTTTCAAACCAAGGGGACTTTTTTATTTATGATCAAACCACTTTGCATTATTACCTCAAAAATCGCGACCAAAGCCAGTTTAAACTCCACTATCACTACAGCGAATTACCTCAGGAAATGTACCTCGGTTTCTCGAAAAAAAGCCGCCACTACCGCGGTAGACACAACCCCAACTATCGCGCTGATATCCCCATCAGCCCAGATAACAGTCCCACAGTGTTAACACCAGATTCTAAAGTCTTTGAATTTGCCAAAGCACTCGCCACTATGGATTCCCAAGGTGAAACTCAGCGCTTGTATAGCAAGTATTTTGGCTAGCTTAAATCACAAAAAGTACCGCTAACGCAGAGTTCTATTGGACCTTTTATCAATTGAGGTACCAATAAAGAGCTAAGAGAATCATGCCTAACTGATTAAAAAGTGGAAAACTTGTCTTCTGCTCAAGCCATATTCTGATGTTTTAACTCGCTTTGTTACCCTCTGCGACAATATGCCGCACCTGCCACACTGAGATGCTCTTTATAATGCAGCGCAATTAATCCAAGTGAATGGAAGACAATAAGATGGCTGCAAATTCTGCGTATTTATCTCACCCGTTTAAAACTTCAGTAATTTCCTCATCCCTCGCAATCGCCATGGGCTTATCGCTAGCGCCACAGGCCATGGCTGACGACAGCGAATTAGCCAATATTGAACGCTTAGAGATCCATGGCCAACAGACCGAAAACCGTAACACCTTAGGCTCGGCTGAAAATCTACTGAAAGGGCAAGGAGTCGATTTCTCCGAAGCGGGTGGCGTATCGGCCCTACCTATCCTCAATGGCATGATGGGCGATCGCATCAAAGTGCTGGTTGATGGCGCGGACATTACCGCGTCCTGTGCAAACCAAATGAATCCACCGCTGTCCTATATCTCCGCCAATCAAATCACCACTGCCGAAGTCATTGCGGGCGTATCGCCAGTCAGTGCCGGTGGCGACAATATTGCGGGTGTGATCAAGGTTAGCAGCCTTAACCCTAAATTTGGTGAAAGCGAGGCTATCAAGTGGAATAGTGGCGATATTTCAACGGGATATCGCAGTGTGAGTGACACCTTATTACTCGGCACCAACGCCACAGTCGCCAGCAAAAATGTCAGTCTTAGCTATCAAGGCGCCTATGAAGATGCCAACAGCTATAAAGATGGTAATGGCGATAAAGTCATCGATACCCTGTACCGCGCACAAAACCATGCACTGACCGCCGCATGGCGCGATGAGACTCAAGAAGTTGCCATCAAATTGACCCACCAAAATATTCCATTCCAAGGTTTTGCTAACCAATACATGGATATGACGGATAACAAGAGTTACGGTGCCCTCGCCCGTTATCAACTCAAACTCGACGATGACGGTGAATTCAGTGCCCAAGTAAACTGGCACGGCGTGAAACACGAGATGGGCTTTTTCACTCCAGAAAAAACCGGCAAGATGCCAATGAACACTGAAGGTGATGACTACAGCTATCAACTGCACTGGCGTTTGCCAATGGGTGATGACAGCACCTTACTGGTCGGCCAAGAATACTATAGCTACCAGCTCGACGATGTTTGGCCTGCGGTGCCTGGCACTATGATGGCGCCCAATGACTACATCAACATCAACGATGGTGAACGCCGCCGTGCTGCCGTTTATGGCGAATGGCAGCAAGATTTAAGTCAAAGCTGGTGGTTATCGGCGGGTGTTCGCTTTGAGTATGTCACCACCAATACCGGTGAAGTCCAAGCCTATAGCAACATGCCTATGATGGGCACGCCCAATGTCGACGCCGAAGCGGCAAAAGCCTTTAATGCGATGGACAGAAAACGTGATGATAATCTGATCGATGCCACCTTACTGGCGCGCTATCAATTATCGACCAATCATCAACTTGAGTTTGGTTTAGCCCGCAAGAATCGTGCACCTAATCTGTACGAACGTTATAGCTGGGGCCGCGGCACTATGGCGACCACTATGATAGGTTGGTATGGTGATGGTAATGGTTATGTGGGTAATCCGGATCTTAAACCAGAAACCGCCCATACCCTGAGCGCAGCCTACAAATATAACGATGATAGCTGGCAAGTCTCGACCACAGCTTGGTACACAGCTGTGACTGACTATGTCGATGCCGAAGTCATTGGTAGCTTCAATCGCACCAGTTCGCCTGATGGCAAACGCAATATTCTCCAATTCACTAACTTAGATGCCAATCTCTATGGCGCACGTTTTAATGCGCTCTATAAGTTTGCCGAAACCAGCACAGGTAAATGGCAAGTGTTAGGCAAAGTGAATGTAACCCGTGGCGAGCGAGATGAAGGTGATGAACCTTTATATCAAATCAAGCCGTTGCAAACTGAGCTGGCACTGCAACATCAGTTAGGTCAATGGGAAAACAGTCTTTCATGGCAATGGGTTGCGACCAAAGATCGCGTAGATGACCGCCGCCTTGAAAATGAAACAGACAGCTACTCCTTGCTCAATTTGAACAGCAGTATGAAATGGCAGGATCTGACTGTCACCTTCGCCGTGAATAACGTGTTCGACAGCTACTATGAGCTGCCACTGGGCGGCGTAAGTGTAGCGGAATTTAAGGCCGATAATACCAATGGCTTTAACCAAATTGCCGGTGCAGGTCGCTCGTTCGAACTCAGCGCAAGCTATGCATTTTAACGACTGATTTTAAAGGCACTGTTTTTAACAACAGAGTTTTTAACCACATGGTTTTTAACGGCGCGGATTTTTAGGCCGAACAGCTCTAATCCAAACGTTAAACAAAAAGGGCAAGCAGATTAAGTGATTAATCGCTTGCCCTTTTTTATGCTCAAACCACATTCATGCCACTAACACTAAAGTACTTGCACTAAAGCACTGAGACGACTTAAGCGCACTATGCAGCACGGCTGAACGAGTTACACTATGGATTAGTTACCCGCAATCTTCATTTCAGATAACAAGATACCGCCGGTACGAATTGATGAGCGCAGATCAAAATCCTTACTCACGGCTTGCACGCCACGGAACATCTCTTTTAAGTTACCCGCGATAGTGATCTCTTCCACTGGATATTGGATCTCACCGTTTTCAACGTAAAAACCCGCCGCACCACGGGAATAATCGCCCGTTACCATGTTCACGCCTTGGCCCATGACTTCGGTCACAATCAAACCTGTGCCCATGTCTTTCACCAATTCGTCGAAGGTTTGGCCTGTGTGGCCGAGCGTCCAGTTATAAATACCGCCCGCATGGCCCGTGTTGGTTAAGCCTAACTTGCGCGCCGAGTAGCTGGTCAGTAAATAGGTTTCTAACATGCCGCGGTCAATAATGCGTCTGTCTTGGGTCGCCACGCCTTCACTGTCGTAGTTCGCACTCGCTAGAGCACCCAGTAAATGTGGCTGCTCTTCGATATTGAACCAATCGGGGAAGATTTGGGTGTTGATCGAATCCAATAAGAAACTGGATTTACGGTATAAACTGCCACCGCTGATCGCACCGATAAAGTGGCCGATTAACCCTGTGGCGATATCTGGCGCTAATAAAATGGGTAAACGCGTCGTCGCGATCTTGCGCGCACCGAGGCGGCTTACTGTCTTCTCTGCGGTCTTTAAACCTACCGTTTCAGGTGCAAGCATCTCGCTGAATTTACGGGCGATAGTGTAATCGTAATCCCGTTGCATATTGCCTTCGCTATCTTCACCGATCACGCTGCAGCTTAAGCTATAACGCGAGCTGCAATAACCGTTTAAGAAACCGTGGCTGTTGCCATACACTTTAACCGCGGTGTGAGCATTGGCACTGGCGCCGTCGGAATTATTGATACGTGGATCGGCATCGAGCGCTGCAGTTTCAGCGCGGATCGCTAGTTGTGCTAACTCATCGGGGGAAATATCTTGTGGATAATACAGTTGAAGATCGCGGATCTGATTTGCCATCAAGGCTTTATCGGCAAGACCACTGAATGGATCAGGAGAAGTATAACGGGCGATATCGTCGGCCGCTTTTACCGCGAGGGCAATGGCCTCTGGACTTAAATCCGACGTCGATGAACTGCCCTTGCAACCATCGCGGTAAACCGTAATTCCTAAGGCACCATCTTTATTAAATTCAACGGTTTCAACTTCTTTTAAACGGGTAGAAACCGACAAACCTTGTTGTTTACTGATCGCCACTTCGGCAGCGTTCGTTCCTAATTTGTTGGCATATTCCAGCGCCACGGCCACCGCATCTTTCAGCGCGCCCAATTCACTATCGATTCTGTTCAAAGACACAAAGCTACTCTTTCGTTGTCGGCAATTGCCGTAGCATAACAAACACAAATCCCATTCACATTAATTATTCGCGGCTGACTTAGGCTTGAGAGCGTATCCTAAGCACATTCACCTAGGCGATTTTTGGCTGGAGATGTTATTATTAGCCAGTAAATTACTTGAGGTTTTATCTATATGAAGATTGTTGGTGATTCAGAACATTTTAAACAGCCCTACGACATAGATGAAGATTATGTCAGCAGCAAAACAACGGACAAGCGTGATAGTGAAGCCGTGCAAAAAGTCGGTATGGAGCTTGTTTCACTGAGCAAGACTCAGCTAGATAAAATCGAGCTGGATGAGTTTTTGTACGACGCTATCCTGCAAACACGCAAAATCAAAGTCAATACTGAGGCGTATCGTCGCCACATGCAGTATATCGGCAAATTGATGCGTAATTTTGATATTGAGCCAATCAAGGCTTCACTCGCTATCGTGTTGAATAAAAACAACAACGAGACCGCTAAGTTACAAATGTTCGAAAAAATGCGTGAACGCTTACTCACCCAAGGTGATGATGAGATTCAAACTGTCGTCGAGCATTATCCGCAATTAGACAGACAAAAACTGCGTACTTTGGTGCGTCAAGCCACCAAAGAACTGGCCAAAGGCCCTGAATCAAAATCATCTAAAGAGCTGTTTAAATATCTACGCAGCGAAATCCAAGACTAATTAACTTCAGCCCCACAAGGATGTTGCTTATGCGACTTAGCAAAACGTTATGTAGCCTAGCTTTGCTTTTTATTGGACTATTTGGACTCGGGGCCTGTAACGGCCCTGCGGACGAAGATAACGGTGGCACAGATGCCACTGACGGTATCTATAAACTGTCTATCGACTTTAAAACCTTATCGGGTTCTGAATGCGGCAGTGTCACTTCACTCCAAAGTTTCCCTAAAGACACAGGCTTTTGCGCAGTCGCGAAGTTAAAGAAAGGCTCAGCTACAGTGAGCAATCAGAAAGTAGACTTTACGACAGACCTTGGCGTATTAACACCTAATAGCAAACTAACAGACAATAACGGTGAAGCCATTATTATCGTTAGTAATCCTGATTTACTTGTCAATGCAGGGATAATTACTGCAACGACAACCCCAAATGATTCCACAACGGCGCTAACAGCTACCCGCAATTTTGAGTTTTTAAGTGCTAGCGATGGTACTTCTCCTGCTGCACCTAAACTCAGCGCCAGTATTTTAAGCAGCTCAGCCTTAGTCACTCGCTTTAAAGTCGATGAGGCGGTGCAATTACAAGCCATATTGCTCGATAGCGAAAGCAAAGGTATCGAAGGCGCTAAAGTCACCTTTACTGCAGGTTCAGCGGCGCTCAATCCTGCCAGTGCGTTGACCAACACTCAAGGTATTGCGCAGGTCCCCTATACGCCAAGTGCAACTGAATTAGGGGCAAATGCCTTAACGGTCACTGTGGACTATCAAGGTCAATTGCTGCAAACCAGCAGTTTGTATGAAGTCTTGAGTAAAGATGCCGTCAATCAAGAAGGCACGCTGAAAATCGGCTCATTCAATGGTGCAGTCTTTACCGAAGGTCAATTGGCGAGCACCTTAACCGCCGATGCCAATGGCAAATATAAAATCAGTGCAGGCGGTAGTTTTGGTGTAAGTGCAAGTTTAGTATTAGAGGCCAATGACGGCACGGTTACGCGAGTACAAACACCCTCTTCCATCAGCTTTAGCTCAGATTGCACCACAAACAATAGCGCCACACTCGATACCCCAGTTACAACCTTATCGGGTAATGCGGGCTCGACCTTCCAAGACACAAGTTGCAGTGGCAACAGTGAACGTAGCGACCAAATCGTCGCCACGACAGTAGCGGGCAATCAGACGTTAACGGCGAATTTCCCATTTACTCTACAACGCCAAACGCTTGCCAGCTTAAGTTTTGAGTCGGCAGAGCCGGCACAAATTCGCATTAAAGGTGCGGGCGGTACGGGTTCAAGCGAATCCTCTTTAGTCAGCTTCAAAGTCACCAGCGCCAATGGCCAACCCGCAGCGCAACAGAATGTCAGCTTTACCTTAGATACGGTTGTCGGTGGTTTAAGTTTTGCCAATGGCACTGCGAATGCGCAAAGCCTGACTAACTCCCAAGGTATCGCCAGTGTGCGCGTATTATCCGGCACAGTACCCACGCCTGTGCGCGTGGTCGCCACTGCTGTTGATACTGATACTAAAGAAGTCATCACTAGCCAATCTGAACAGTTAACCGTGAATACTGGTCTACCTCAACAACTTGGATTTAGTCTATCAACGACAGTATTCAATCCAGAAGCGGGTGACTTTAATGGTGAAACCGCAACGATCACCATTCGAGCCTCCGATAGTTTTGGCAATCCAGCGCCCGATGATACTGCTGTCAACTTCACGACAGAAGGTGGCCAGATCCCAACATCATGTTTAACTAAAAATGGGACTTGTAGCGTTGTTTGGACTTCACAAACGGCACGAGTACCCGATCACCGCATCACGATTCTTGCTTATGCCTTAGGTCACGAAACCTTCTTCGATACCAATGGCAATAACATCTTTGATGATGCTGATGTTAGTAAAGACATCAATGGCACGCCTGTGCCTGACTTGGCTTGTTTAACGAATTCAGGCGTTGCGAAAAAATGCACAGGCAATGGTATGGACATCGAAGCCTATCTTCCTAGTGGTTTTAGTGATCTAGGTGATGCGTTTAGGGATGACAATGAAGATGGCATTAGGAATTCAGCCGAACCATTTTGGAATACTCAAGCAAAAGAATATAGTTTTGCCGATGGTAAATTTAACGGTCCACAATGCGAAAGCGCACTCTGCGGCAAAGGCCAAGCCAATAAAACCTATATCCGCAAAGCCTTAGTAATGAGCATGTCAGGCTCACAGGCTTATATCAGTGTGATGCAAGACGGTGTGTTATTGCCGAGTGTGAATGACATCAAACCTGTGGCCGTTGGTGCTAGTTCTGAATTTGTAGTATTTGTCCACGACAGTGCGAATCAAATCATGCCAGCTCAGACAAGTATCGAACTTTGCGTGGATTGTGCTGGAACCCCTAAAACCTTCGAGGTTCCCAATACTGTGTATGCGAAAGGCAGTCTAGGTTCACCACTGAAATTTACGGCATCGGCCAACACCAGCGTATCGGTGAAAGTCACGACCCCTAAAAATGTGGTCACTGATGGCTTAGGTTTCACAGTACCAGCGCTTTAAAACTCAATTAAGCAAACTGAAAAGACCCGCGAATGCGGGTCTTTTTATTGGAGGATTTTATTCGAGAATTACAACCCACAGCCCTAGATCTACTACACATCTTTAGTTATAGCTGTGCATCTATGAGCCATGACACTCACTAATTTTATAGCTCTACTGCACGGCGTAAACGGAAACTCCGTAAAGCCAAATACATCGCTCCCACTGCCGCCCAAATGAGCCCCAGCTCTAATGATTGTGGTTCTAAGTTCACCCAAAGTACACCAATAGTACCCGCGCCACACAATGGCAAGACTAAGTATTGTAAGTGGTCTCTAAAAGATTTATTACGTCGATCCCTTAGGTAAAACTGCACAATCACGGCTAAGTTTACGAAGGTAAAAGCGACTAAAGCGCCAAAATTCACTAAGGCTAGCGCCATTTCCAAATCAAATGAAACGGCAGACAGCGCAAGCGCACCCACCAACAAGACATTAAATGCAGGGGTTCGCCATCTAGGATGGATATAAGCAAACCCTTTACGTGGCAACATATTATCCCGCCCCATCACATATAAAATCCGTGCAACCCCAGCATGGGCAGCCATACCGGATGCCAATACAGCAACAGTGGTCGCGACTAATACGATGGACTGGAATAGATTACCACCCACATAGAGTGCAATTTCAGGCAATACCGCATCAAGCTGTTGAAAGCGGGAAATATCGGGGAAATAGAGCTGCAAAAAATAAGACACGCCAACAAAAATCACGCCACCGAGTAAAGCCGTCAACACAATCGCGCGAGGAATAACACGTTGAGCATCTTTAGTTTCTTCAGTCAGTGAACTTAACCCGTCAAAGCCGAGGAAGGAGAAACACAGAATCGTCGCCCCTGTGAATAATGGCGCCATCGCCATATTATCGGCATAAAATGGTCGCACACTCGCAACGACACCTTCGCCTTCACCGAGGGAAATGCTATAGGCCATTAGACCAATGAACACCACAATAATAGCGATCTGTGCAAACACTATCACCCCATTAAAGTTCGCGACGAGATCAATCCCCTTGAGATTAAGCAAGGTCATTATGGTCACAAGAGCGAAAATAAAGATCCAAGGTTCGACGCTGGGAAACATGGCGGTTAAATAGATTTTTGCGAGCAACATATTGATCATTGGCATAAACATATAGTCCAGCAGCGATGACCAACCCACCATAAAACCAACATTCGGGCTAAAGGTTTTTTGAGCATAAGTGTAGGCTGAACCCGCATAGGGATATTTACGTACCAAATGACCGTAACTAAACGCGGTAAATAAAATCCCCGCCAATGCGAATAGATAAGACGTAGCCACATGGCCAGAGGTGATCTCGGAAACAATACCAAAGGTATCAAAAACGGCCATCGGCGTGAGATAAGCAAGCCCCATCACCACCACTTGCCATAAGTTGAGGGTCTGCTTCAAACCCGGATTTTGTTGGCTCATCAGCACACCCCCATTGTACAGGGTTGAACACCTAAGCACGCATCTGCAATTAGTTTTTGCTTGCGGCTAACCGTCTGCACTCTCGGTTTAATGGCTAACGCAACGACTTGATTTACAACAACTACCGACAATCCGGTACACAACAGCCCCATTGGTCTTTCCTCAGTAAAATAGGTTCAACTGAACCTCATATCATTTCCGGATGTTTACCGGCCTCAATTGTTTTAAAACACATACGCCATAAATAAAAAATAACCGAGATACTGAGTATCTCGGTTATTTTTTCGGCGCGCATTCTCCCCCAAAACCAACAAGAAGACAACCCAATAAGGGCCGTTTGATGGCTATCTGCACGATGAGCGTTAAATTAACGGAATAGAATAGACAAGGATAAAGATGGCTTAAAGCAGTTTGAACACTAAGACACGCTACTAGAATATGACAGTAAGGCTGATGACATGCCGAAGGACAAGCTCAATACTGAATAATTTTTTCACTTGTTTTAAATTTGTTATTGGAAATAAGGCAGATATAGATATAATCTTCCGGCAAAAATTAAACAGGGGCAGTTTAATTTGCGAAGCAACCGCTTCATTTGTTTTATCGCATCAAAAGGAAGATGAAATGCGTAAAATTACTTTAGTCTCTCTGACCATTGGCAGCTGTTTTCTCGCCGCCTGCGCCGCAAAACCACCTATTATCGCTCAAGAAAAAACCGTTGAAATCGAGGGTGTTAACTTAGTTTTTGGTGGCAGTTTTGATACAGAACGCAAAAACATTTCACTCTCAGTGAATGGCGATTCTGTTATGAAAGGCACTTTCCCGCCTTATACTCCGACTCAAAATTTGAGCGGTAAATACAAGGATTTCAAAATTTCTAGCCAATGCTATTTCGGTTCAGTGCTCAGCAGCCAAGGTGGCGCATTTGGCGCGATTGCCGGCGTCATTCAAGCGACTAAGTCGAGCTCAGGCGATAAGTGCGATATGCTCGTCGATGGTAAAATTGTAGAAAGTCTTTACTTCTAAAGATTAATTACAGAAGTACCTAAACAGCCCCTGTAAAGTTCAAGCCCAGTAAACACTCGCGAGATACTCTGTCCCGCGAGTCCATCAAAGCTAATTAGCTTCAGCCAACAATCTCACTCTGCGCTTAATCCCCAACATCGCTAGGCCGAAAAAGACCGCAAATAAGCCCCAGAGTTGCAGCCATTTTGGCATCACACTCGCCCAACTTGCGCCCATTTGATTGAGTTCTAGCATGCCCATAATCGCGGGCACGGCGGGAATAAACTGCGAACCTAGCACTAAAGGCTCGGGAATGAGGGCTATCGGCCAGACAAAACCGGACACGAATAGGATGGGCATAGAGATCAGCAGCAACACTTGTGTCGGTAAATCGCGACGGGTGAACAAGGTGCTCATGGCAACACCTGCGGCGGCGGTGGCGAGTAAAAAGGGCAATAACCACAGCGCGACTAAGCCAAGGCTCGCTTGAATACTCACGTGATACCAGTGATAACAATAACCCACATAAAAGCTGGTAAAGAAGATATAAATCAACATGAAAGCAAGAATACGACCACAGACTAATTGCACCGGTGACACCTGCTGCCAATACCCTTTATGCCGCCATTGCCCGGCCCCTAAAATTCCAGTACCTATGAGTAAGGTTTGGTGCAAAATCAGCAAGAACAGTCCAGGTACCACATAGGGCGTATAACCTAGGCTCTGGTTAAAGGCAGGTACACTGTTAAGATGAAGCGAGTTTAAACTCTCTTGGGCCTGCTTAGGATTTTGTCCTTGAGCAAGCATGCCAATCAATTGCACTTGTTTACCCGCATCCATTCCAGCGCTAACTAAGCCTTCAACAACCGCGGAATAAATCAAAAAGTAACTAGCATCACCGCCATAGCTTAGCGTCACACCTTTACCAAGCAATAAATCGCGGCGGAATCCTTCTGGGATCACGAGTAAGCCGTGGGCCTTACGCGTCTCAATAAAACGCTTCGCCTCAGTAATCGAACCGACTTGGCCTATGACTTGAATTTTTGCGCTGGCATCGGCATGACGGATCAATTGACGACTTAGGGAAGAATGATCTAAGTCCACCACGATCAGTTGTTGCTCGGTCGGCACTTGATTCAGATAGGGCAAAGGATACAAAACCGAATAAAACAGTACACCGCCAAATAAGGTAACAGCGATCGCTTTATCGCTAATAATGGCCTTAAACTCAGTGAGGATCAGTCGCCACAGACTGAGCTGACGTGGTGTGTTTGCGTGTTCGCTCTTGGATAAATTCATCCTATTGCCCCTTCGCAGATATAGCTGCGTCCGAGTCATGAACTGTCACCGCTGCATTGCTGTTAACTGTGGTAGACAGTAATTTACGCGACAGGAAATATATCAAAGGTATCAGACAAATAAAGCCCCAATAGCTAGTGATTTGGCTCGCTACACTTGGCCAAGTAGCGCCATAACTCACGATACTAACATGGGACTCAATATAATGGCTCGATGGCATGATAAGTCGCCACCACTGGGCTAATTGCGGCATTTCGTGAGTCGGGAAAGTAATGCCCATAAAGGCAAACGCTGGCGCAAATAAAGCGGTACAAAAGCTGATGACCCGCGCACTGTCACGCATCACTACAAATATTAATAACACTAAGCTCCAGACTGCCAATAACATGACTAATTGCGCGAGCAATAATAGGGCTAAACTCCCCGCCATCGGCAGAGCAAGATACAAATACAGCCAAGCTAAAATAAAGCCGCCCTGCAGCATCAATATCGGCGTAAACAGCACCATTTTCGCCCACACCTTAGGCCAAAAATGTTCAGTTAAGAGATTCGACATGCCATCGGCCTGAGTGGTAGGCGCTAAATGCAACTCTCGATTTAAGCTGTTTGCCATCACTAACATAGATAACAACTGCCACAGCGCAATCAGCACTGGCGGTACTAAGAAACCTATGTAGTTGTTATTTCGGTTAAACAAGGCTGTTGTTTGGCTTTTGACTGGGCTTAAATTCACTGCGACTTGGGATTTCGGTGTACCATTTGCGAGCTGCTTTAAACCCGCAACTTGCTGTAATCCGTCGCCTAAACTCAGCTGAATTTGGCTTGAGAGTAACTTACCCACCAGCAAAAATTGACTGTTGTAGCGCACATCAATTGTAGGCTTATGGCCTGTAAGTAAATCCTTTTTCATATCATAGGGAAAAACCACAATAGCGTAGACTTTCGCCTGTTGCATCGCGCTTATCGCCGAGGATAAGTCGGTAAAACTTTGCGGATCGGTAACTGGGTTTGCCTTAAGCTGACGGGTCAACATGCGGCTCAATTGACTATGATCTTGGTCGACAATCGCCACGGGCAGTTGCCTTGGCAGACCTGCACTGAATAACCACCATAAGCATAAAATCCCCAGTAGTGGAATATAACTTATCAGCGCTAACTGCCAAGGGTCATGCCATAGGGCACGCAGCTCACGGCGAACTAACGCTGTGAGCAACGCCATAAAGCTTATGCTCGATGGCTGTAATTCGTCCTTAATCTTGTCCGCCGCGTTGGCGTGAGGCGTACGTTCAGTCACGACTTTTACTCACTGCGCAGCAGCACAGACATGCCGACACGCAGATCGGTAATCGGCTGGTTTGGACGCAATTCCACTTCAAAGGTTCGCATATCAAAATCATGGCCACTTTCAGTCGAACGCCAAGTGGCAAACTCACCCATCACACTGATATGGGACACAGTAAAATCCACATCCTGCCCGAGTGCCGGAATCGTTAATTGAATTGTTTGACCTTTTTTGAAACGTTTAAGTTGGTCTTCTCGCACTTGGAACACGGCCCAAGCATCCTGCATATCAATCAGACTGACAATCGGAAAACCACTGGGTGCCAATTCACCCGCCTGTAACAGCACGTCGCTGATCTCACCTGATTTAGGTGCGCGCATTTGGCTATCTTCCATAATGGCGCTAACTTCTTTCACTGCACCTTCAGCCTTACGGGCATTACCTGCCGCAGCCACTTTGGTTTCCGCCCGCGCACCTTCCTCGGCCATTTGGTACATGGCTAAGGCCGCTTGTTCTGTGTATTTTGCCGCTTGCCATTGGGTAAAGGCTTCATCGCGTTTTTGTCTTGCCGCCACACCTTCGTTAAATAAGTTTTCGACTCGGGTATAAGTGGTTTTAGCAAGTGTTGCTGCCGCCTGCGCCTTAAGCCATTGCTCCTTGGCTGCCATCACTTCTTGGCTGCGAGCACCGTTGTTGGCTTCAAGCTGCATCGCCTTAGCGGCATCACGACCACCTTCGGCCTGCATTAACTTTGCATCTAGCTCAGGACTGCGGATCGCAAATAATAAATCCCCTTGGGCAACACTATCACCGCGGCGCACGAGCACTTGCTCAACTCGGCCTGGCACCTTGGACGAAACATTGTACTCACGGGCTTCAATCTGGCCCTGCAACAAACTCTGCTGCGGGCTATAAGCGAGCTTGAGTCCATAGGCTAAGATAAGGCCTAATGCGACCAACGCCACAAGGGCAAGTATTCTGTTAGCGCGCATTGTTTGTCTCCTGCACTTGGGTAGGGGCTGTGGTACGACCGATAAATTCATCTAATTGACCACTGATGGCCATTAATCTGGCATAGGCTTGCACATAACGATAACGGGCAGCCAATTGCTGAGTTTTCACTGCGCTCAGTTTCAGCTCCGCATCGACTCTGTCGATAGAGGTTGAAAGCCCTTGATTAAAGGCGATTTCCCTAAGATGCAGGTTTTCAATAGCAAGTTCGAGCGAAGTATCAAGCGCCGTCACTTCTTCCTCGGCCTGTAATAATTGGCGATAGCTTTGATCCACCAGCAGGCTCAAGTCTTGTTTAGTTTGTGCCTTGGTATAACGAGCTTGTAAGAGTGCACTTTTCGCCGCTTCGACTTTACCGCTACGACCATCGCGGCTGATCAGTGGCACATTGACCCCAACCCCAACCATCCAGTCAGGTGTGATGCTCGTCAAGAGTGTGTCTTCTTCATACAAGGTGTAGTTACCGAAGAGGAAAACCGTTGGATGGTATTTACCTTTTTCCAACGCTATTAAACCGTTCGCTTGCGTTTCTTTCGCTTCGAGCAATTTGAGCGCCGGATGTTGGCTCAGGGTAATTTGGCTGAGTTGAGCGAATGAAGGAGCCTGTGGCAGTACAAATAAGGGAGAATTTGTGCTCACCTGACTTTGCTGCAGCATACGAGCCAGCGCGATCACTGCCATTTCATGTTGCCGACGAGCACTGCCTAAATTGACTTTAGCATTGTCTAGGGCGACCTGAGCATTGAGGCGCTCAACCTTAGCAATTTGCCCTTCGCGCTCTAGTGCTAAAGCATGATCAACATGCTTAGCTAACGAGCCAACCAGATCAGTCTGAGTATTCACCAATGCCAACGTCACATCGACAGCGTAATATCTGTCCACCAGCAGGGTAAATAAATCACGCGTTGCCAATTGTAATTCTTGTTGCTTCTCGGCCACCATAGCCGCGTGTATACCTTGAGCCGCAGTGATCTGTCCGCCCGTATAAATCGGCCACATTGCCTGTAAGCTGGCGCTAAAAATATCTTGTTCACTTAAGGGCAGCGGCGGAATACCCGCAATAATACCGCCAAGCGATGGCGGGATAGAAACCACAGAATTTAATTCTTTCAGATCAAACTCAATCGGTTTATCCAAATGAATATAGTTACCGCGAATGTCTAATGAGGGCAAATTTAAGCTCTCGCCCGCCTCTTGTTCACCCTTAGCGCGGTTAACTTCCTGCGATTGCGCTTGCAACTTGTCGCTCACCTTCAGCACTTGCTGCCAAGCATCAGTAAAGCTAATCGGCTGAGCATAGCCAGCCGAAGGCAATGATAATAGGCACAGCCATACCACACGTGATAGTTTCATTAACACCTCTAGAGTAGTTACTCTAATTTCCTTTGCGAATGATAACATTCATGGTGGGCAGCGACTAGAACCCATAGACGTAAGGTTCTAGGTTTTATGCTGTTCCGCCCACGGTAAGCTTATCGAGTTTTAGGGTCGGTTGACCCACACCCACAGGCACACTTTGACCATCTTTACCACAAACGCCCACACCTTGATCTAAAGCCATATCGTTACCGACCATAGAAATCTGGCTCATAGCCTCAGGGCCATTACCGATTAAAGTAGCCCCCTTAATGGCTTGAGTCACTTCACCATTTTCAATCAAATAGGCTTCGGATGCTGAGAACACAAACTTACCCGAAGTGATATCGACTTGACCACCGCCAAAGTTAGGGGCGTAAATGCCCTTCTTCACTGACTTAATAATCTCACTGGGATCTGACTCACCGGCCGTCATATAAGTATTGGTCATACGTGGCATAGGCAAATGCGCGTAGGATTCACGGCGGCCGTTACCCGTTGGCGCAACACCCATTAAGCGAGCATTGAGTTTGTCTTGGATGTAACCCTTTAAAATACCGTCTTCAATCAATACGGTTCTTTGGGTTTGTACACCTTCATCGTCGATACTCAGTGAACCACGACGATTAGGCAAGGTGCCATCGTCGACCACAGTCACTAACTTAGACGCAACTTGCTGACCAACCTTGCCGCTAAAGGCACTGCTGCCCTTACGGTTAAAGTCGCCTTCTAAACCATGTCCAACCGCTTCGTGGAGCAATACACCGGGCCAGCCATTACCTAACACCACTGGCATTTCACCCGCTGGTGCATCGATGGCATTTAGATTGACCTGCGCTTGACGCACGGCTTCGCGGGCAAAGGCGAAACACATAGGTAAACCTGTGTCATCGCTTGCCATTAAAACACCGTAGTCATGACGACCACCACCACCGGCGCCGCCACGTTCCCGTTTACCGTTTTCTTCCAAAATCACGCTACAGTTAAAACGCACCAGAGGACGGATATCGGCCGCAAGAGTGCCATCACTCGCAGCAACGAGGATTTCTTCGTGCACACCAGCAAGGCTAACCACCACTTGAATAATCCGGCTATCTAGACTGCGAATAAACGCATCGGCTTCTTTCAGCAGGTTGATTTTTTTGACTTCTTCCATCGCCGCAATCGGATCTAAGCTGTCGTATAACGCCAATGCTTTTTGACGTTTAAAGGCTTGTACCTGAGTCTGCTCACCCGCACTAGCAATGCCACGGGCAGCCTGTACTGCAGCGCTTAAGGCGGCAGGAGTGATGTCGTCGGCATAGGCAAAACCCGTTTTCTCACCGCTGATGGCCCGCACGCCCACACCGCGTTCAATATGGAAACTACCGTCTTTGATGATGCCGTCTTCCAGCACCCAAGATTCGTGGCGACTACCTTGAAAATAGAGATCGGAATAATCGATTTTGTGCTGATGTATGGTGTTTAGATAGGTTTGCAGGCCATCTAACGCTAACCCATTCTTCAATAAACTTTGCTCTACTTGTGCTAAAAATGGCATCTATGCTCTCTTTGACCCCAAGGGATCTTGATATTCTGAGTGTAAATTCGGTGTACTAATTCTATGTGTTAATGCTGCGTATCGACTCAAGCGCAAATTCAGCATTTCAACTCGTCTGCTGGCTATTGGCACATTATTTCAAGCTTGGTTCAAGGAAACGATTATGCTGCATGACGAGCATTTTACTGCGAATACTGTGCAGTTCGGTTAAGTCGACCTCAGCCTGTACCCAACCCGTACCGGTTTTAAGTTCAGCCAAAATATTCCCCCAAGGACCGACTATCATGCTCTGCCCCCAGGTTTCTCGACTGCCTTCGTTATGCTGTCCCCACTGAGCTGCAGCAAGAATAACGCATTGGGTTTCAATCGCTCTTGCCTGTAACAATACCTGCCAATGGGCTTCCCCCGTCACCTTAGTGAAGGCAGAAGGGACAGTAATAATCTCAGCCCCCGCAAGGCGCATCGCCCTAAACAAGTCGGGAAAGCGTAAATCATAACAGATGGTTAAGCCAATTTTGCCAAAAGGTGTATCGATAACGCTAATGTGATCACCGGGGCAAAAGGTTTCGCTCTCGCGATATTGTTTTGTACCATCGGCAACATCCACATCAAAAAGGTGTAGTTTATCGTAATACCCTAAAGTATCACCTTTATCATCAAACAGATAACTGCGACTATAGACACGACCATCCTCAGCCAACGCCGGAATAGTCCCCGCGACCATAAACACCCGATACTTGGCGGCCAGTGCACTTAACGCCGATTTGAGCGGACTCTGATGAACATCGCCCGCATAGGCAAGTTGCTGACTTTCATGGCCACCAAACAGTAAACTGCATTCGGGTAACACGACTAAATGGGGCGCATCGACATCCCGTTTGAGTTCGTTAAGCTGCGATTCGATAAACTGCAGATTGGCGCTGACGTCGCGACTGCTCTGACATTGCAACAGGCTGATATGCATTTTGATCTCCCTGAATTTGCTTAATCGGTTCTACTGCTTCGCGATGCTCTGGTATGGCTGGCACTTCTGGCGTAGGTACTGCTTGAGGTTGCTCCCGCTTTAAATCGGGCGCTTTAATTTGATCTGTTGCTGGCTTTAGCTCTTCTGACTTTGATTCTTCAGATCTGGCCTCTTCAGGCTTAACGTCTTGTGGCTCGAGCGCTTCTGGTTGTGTTGCTTGAAGCTGTGGCTCAGATTTAGCGTTGCTTGGTTTAACTTCAGTTGACTGAGCTTCAGTTAACTTAGTTTCAGTTGGCTTAGCTTCTGTTAATTGAGCCTCGGTCGATTTAGTTTCTACCGGCTGAGTGATATCGGCGTTATGACTCGCGGCTTCAGTCGGCACCGCTGGGCGCTCAACGCCAACCACAGGTAAAATAGATTCTGGAATTTCAATCTCTTTACTCTTACGCTCTAACTCTTCGACCACAGGCTCTGCCATAGTCCCTGTCACCCGAAAACGAATTTCTGAAATCACTTCAATCACAGGCTCAAGCACTTTTGTTAGGGCAAAGGCCCCCAGACCCAGTGTCCAAGCGCTGGTACTGAGCAATACGACAGTCGGCACACTTGAGGCCAACTGCGGCACAAAGTGGATATCGTAATTCAAACTTTCAGTGGTGAGATCCGTATAGCCACGCACCTTCATATTACCCGCGATGGCATCCATTTCAGTGTCAGTGGTTTTCACCACGCCATTATCAATCTGCAAATTGCCATTGAAAGAGTTGAAATACATGCCCTGACCGAAGACATCGGTGAAATCCAGCGACAGTTTACGCACCAGAGAATCTAAACTGAACAGGGAGAAAATCCGCGCGCCCTTGTCACTCACCTGAGATAAGTGGCCTTTGCCTAAGTTGAATTTCACCTTGCCATTTAAGGTTTCGAGGGAGAAGGCATAGGGAGCACCTTGCCAAGATAAGTCCGCATTAACCTTCAAGGGGGCTTCATTAACGCCAGGATCTATACCCAATTGAGCAGATAGATAACTAAACTGAGTGGCATTTAACTCAACACTGAGATCAGTTTTATTCTGTCCAGCCTGTTGCTGCCAAATGCCACTGCCCTGCAAATTGACATTGGGCGTAGTTAAAGACAATGTTTGAATCTTATATCCTGCCGCTTGTGGGCTCGCCTGCAAAACGAGCTTTCCAAAGGATTTATCGAAGAAACGAAAATCTTCCACATTCACTGCAACTGGCGGCAAGTTAGTGAGCACTTGATCACTGGCAAAATCGGCATCCGTGTTCGACTTTACCTTAGGTGAAAAATAAAATTTATTCGCCACAACTTTGAGACCTTGAGTTTTCCAATTTGGATAGAAATCGATCCAACCGTCAAATTCGTTGGCAACGGTATTAAAACGCCATCCCGTCTCGTTAGGCTTAGCATTAAGCCTAAGCTCCGTCAGTTCTTGCCCTAAAAGATCGAGCCGACCGATATGAGAATCGATACTCGCCACCGCGGGAAATAAACTTTTATGTGGAATATCATCAACTAAAATGCCCGTTTTCGGTATTTTCTCTTGACCAACAAAGGCATTAATCACAGGTAACCATTCGGCTAATTTGGCCTTACCGAGATCGATTTGAATATGACCTTGTTCCGTATTTCTGGCTTCATCCTCATCAAATAAACGCCCCAATAACAAGTCAAAATAACTAAAATTTGCACCTTTATCGGCATCAAAACCACCGATAAACTCGGCATGACTGGCAAGTTTGACATCGAGCGTCGCATCATCTTGATCGCCAACAAACTCAGCGACTAAAGGTCGTGGTTCATTTTCGGGTTTAGCAAAGTATCCTGGGAGCAACAGTTGCGTCCCCAGCATATCCGAAGTCACTTTGGCTTGGATTTGATAACCTTGCTCAGTAAATAGCATAGTCATAGCACCGTCCCAACTGATTTTTCCCTGATAAAAATCGCTCAAGGGATTGTGTAATTCATCGGGGAGACGGCTGAGATCCCAACGACTTTTCAGCGAAAGATTAAGGCCAAAATCTTTACCTTTAGGCTGAGTGTCGAAAGTTAAACTGAGCGGTTGTTCGAACAAGCGCGCTTTGATGCCTTTTCCTGTCACAACTTCATTCGCAAAGTCGACTACACCAGTCACGCCATGAAGTTGAAGCCCTGGCTGAGCAATATATACAGGCTTATTATCAAAACGGATTTGACCACGAATATCTTCAGCTTCACCTTCATACAGTGGAATGCTGATGTCTAAAGTGCCAGTGACAGCACCTTGCACTTGCACGACATCTAAGGTTTTACCTACTGAGTTCGCCAAAGGTGAGGCTTGTAACACCTTAGTCGCCGCACTGCCTTGAGTAGCAAGTTCGGCTTCAATCCTTAGCAGCGTCTGTTCACCAATGGCGGGAATAAATACATGGGCACCTGTGGCATCCACATTCATCAGCTTGCCTTGGTTTAACCAAAGATCCATGCGGGTATTTTCAAACAAAGCGTTAAGGGACAGATCTGTGACCGCTGGCCAGTCGGGTTGAAACTGAAATTGGGCATCTGTTAAGGTAAATGCTGCCTGAAACACGCCGCTATTATCGTCGAAGGGAAAACCACTTAACGAACCACGCCAAACAACTTGCGCATCTTGGGTCTGACCCGCTTTAAGCCCAGTATCCAAATACTCTGCCAGTGATTCACCCATCGCCTTATTAGGGAAATACTTGTCGGCATTGGCCACATTGTTGATACGAACATTGGCCGCCAGCGCCATGTGTGCAGCACCGCTAAAGTCCAAATTCAATGCAGCATCAACGCCGATATCTTCGTTTTCAAGCTGCAACTGAGGCACATTTAAACTCAGATGTTCAGTATCGAATTGACCATCAATTGGCGCCCCATTGAACACTAATGGCGCCGAAAATTCATCACCAAAATCAAGAGTGTACACTTGTTCAGGTAGAGAGAAATACAGCGTCTTATCTTGCCAGCGCAGGCTCACATCTATTGGATGAGTATTGGGAATACCCTCGACCTTCTGCCAATGCAACTGCTTCACTTCGGTACTGGCGAGCAAAGGCTGGTCGGCTTTTTGATACAGGCGGATTGGTCCAATATTCGCCTCGGGAGCTAACGCATGCCATTGACGTAATACAGCTTTATCGACTCCCGGGAATAGCGGCAGCAGCGGTAATAGACTCTGAGTGTTAACTTGATTCACATAGGCAAATAATTCATCGTTTTGACGCTTCGCGGCCAGCGTTAATGCCGGCCAATGCTCACCATTGGTGACAAAATCCAGTCCTGAACTTTGCACTTCCCAACCTGTCGCCTTTGGCTGCCAGACAATATCGCCCGCTTGAATTTCAAATTTCTGCGGCTCTTGCTTTAATGTCCATTGCAGCCAGCTCGGCTCAAAATGAACCATAGCAGAACTGATGCTGCGGTCGGCAAACGTAAGCCAAGCCTTAAGATTGACAACCCCTTCTAAGGGTAACTTTTGAGTGGAATCATAGGGATTAGGCTGACGTGAAGCCCATTCACCTAAATCCAAAGAGTTAGCCGCCAAATAAATCTGCCCAGTCAAACTGTCGGGATTTGCACCATCGCCCTTGATATCTAACTGTAATCCGAGAGACTCATGCTCAGAGGCATCACTATCAAGATACAACTCTCCCGCACCGCGGTGACGCTCCCCCTGATTGCGCCAGTTCAAATGACGAATATGGATCGGGCGAAACTCTTGGCGCATGCTCAGCAATTGCACTGTGGCATTGGTTAAGGAGAATCTATCGAGTTGTTTGAGTAACAGGGCATAAAGCCAATCGAGTTGCGGGGCTTTATTAATTGTGGCGGGATCGTTTTCAGTAAGCTTATCCATGTCTAAAGCGACATGGACACCCTCAAAATTGACATCTTCGATTCGTGGGGTGAGCGTGAGCAGCGATTGCCAAAAATCTAACTTCACTTGTACGTTCTTGATCATCAAGGTCACAGGCAGTTGTTCCTGTGGCGGGATCACTAAGTCATCGATGTTAAGTGCAGGACCAAATGCCTGCCAATGGGCGGATAACTCCCCCACTTGCACATCGACTTTATATTCGCTTTTTACGTAATTAACCAGTTGCTGGCGAACTTCATCAACCTGCGGTAATAGGCCACGGATCAAACTAACGGCAAGCGCAAACAAGACCAAAATAAGCGCCAGAAATTGCCAACAAAAACGGCTAAATTTTTTTGCAGTAAAAAGCGTAGCCACTACATCATCACCACATCATATTTATGCTGTGAGTACATAGGCTCATTTTGCAAACGGATGCGCTTACCTATGTAAACCTCAAGTTCAGCAATAAGATGATTATCATCGGTATGCAGACTTTGATACACGGCAGGCGAACAATACAACAGGAACTCATCAGCATCGTAGGCACGGTTTAAACGGATTATTTCGCGAAAGACCTCATAGGAAACCGTCTCGACTGTCTTCATGCTCCCCGTGCCATGACAGGCCGGACATTCGCCACAGACGACATGCTCTAAACTTTCGCGGGTACGCTTACGGGTCATTTCGACTAGACCTAACCCCGAAAAACCACTCACATTGGTTTTCACCCTATCCTTAGATAAAGCGCTGGTTAAGCTGCTAAGAACACGAGCCTTATGATCCGCCGTCATCATGTCGATAAAATCGATAATAATGATGCCGCCGAGATTACGCAGACGTAACTGCCTCGCTATCGCTTGGGTCGCTTCGAGGTTGGTATTAAAGATGGTTTCTTCAAGATTCCTGTGCCCCACAAAGGCGCCGGTATTGATATCCACAGTCGTCATGGCTTCGGTTTGATCTATGATCAAATAGCCACCAGACTTAAGCTCGACTTTACGGCCGAGTGCACGTTGAATTTCGTTCTCCACATCGTAGAGATCAAAAATAGGCGCAGGTCCTGAATAGTGCTCAATCTTATCGGCAATCTCTGGCATAAACTCCTGCGCAAAAGACTGCAACTCGGCAAAAGTGCGGCGAGAATCCACTTGAATACGGTCCAGCTCAGTACCGACAAAATCACGCACAATACGCACAGGTAAGGCTAAATCTTGATACAGGAGCGACACACCACTGCGTTTACGTCGCTCACTCACCTTTGACCAAACTCGGCGTAAAAATGCCGCATCTTGGGATAACTCATCTTCCCCTACGCCTTCGGCGGCGGTGCGGATAATAAAACCACCGTCATCATCAACATAGGGCAAAGTAATTTGTTTGAGGCGACTGCGTTCTTCTTCTAGTTCAATACGCTGGGAAACACCAACATGGCTAGAACCTGGCATAAAGACTAAATAACGGGAAGGCAGCGTGATATCGGTCGTTAGGCGTGCGCCCTTAGTGCCCAGCGGATCTTTAACCACTTGCACCATAATGTCTTGCCCTTGACGGACTAACTCGGCGATATCACGAACAACGAAATGACCTTTCTCAACATCAGCGACACACTCAGTGTGCGGCACTATGTCGGACGCATGTAAAAAAGCCGCTTTATCTAAGCCAATATCGACAAAGGCGGCTTGCATACCGGGTAACACACGGCTGATTTTACCTTTGTAAATATTACCCACTAAACCCCGTTTCATACGGCGTTCAATATGGACTTCTTGCAGCACACCATGCTCAACTAAAGCAACGCGCGCCTCAGATGGAGTTACGTTGATCAGTAATTCTGAACCCATCTTGCGCTGTATTTTATTTGGATTTAAGCGACTGGTATTCACGACTCACCCCATTCGGGAAACTAGATTAATTAATCGAAGTTACAAACTCTCTAAGCATGAAAACCGAATAAAGGAACAAGGTCAACGTCATTGGAGTACTCGATTCAGAGCCCTAAACGCCAATAAGGTTCATTCTAACCTCAAGCCAAAATCGCAATATAAGCAACCAGCAGCAGTTAAATAAAGCCAACTTCGGCTAACAACTCACGCGTTTCAACCAGAGGTAAACCTACAACGCCAGAATAACTGCCTTCAATTGCAGCCACAAAGCAACCGCCGAGCCCTTGAATGCCATAACTGCCCGCCTTATCCATGGGCTCTTTTGAAGCCACATAAGCCTCAATGTCAGTTGTCGATAAAGCGCAAAAACGCACTTGTGTTTCAACTAAGCGCACTGAGGTTTTTAAGGTTGAGTCAGACTCGCCTGCTTTGTAGGTCAGTGCCACAGCCGTCATCACAGTATGCGTTCGGCCAGACAGTTCACTGAGCGTTTGCTTAGCATCGGCCACATCCAGCGGTTTACCTAATATTTGATTTTCAAGCACTACGATAGTATCAGAACCTAATACAGCAGGCTGTGACATATCTGCGCATAATGCCAGTCCAGCTTGGGCTTTTTCAGCGGCTAAACGTCGTACATAATCCCTTGGCGCTTCGCCCTGTTGCACAGTTTCATCAATATCAGGTGCCACTTGCGTGAAACTAAACTCAGGACGACCGAATCCAATTTGTGCCAATAATTCTTTGCGACGTGGCGAAGTTGAAGCTAAAACTAAATCCACAGTTAACGAACCTTATAATGACGTCGAACCCGACGTAAAATCCAAAATATCCAAGGCCAGATCACTAATCCTGAAATCGCAGGTAAAAATAGATCTGTTTTGAAAACCGCCTCTTGCATCACAAATTCCACCCAGTAAATCACTAAGTGATAAATACAAATCAGTAGCATGATCACTAACGACTGCTGCCATTGAGGGAAGTTTCGCAAACGCTGGCAATGCAAGATAGCGATATAAATAACCAAAGACATGGCTAAAGAGCGCACACCTAAGGTGGCTCCCAATAAAATATCTAATACTAGGCCTAAAACCCATGCGGTTAAGATGTTGTATCTGTGGGGTAATGCGATAGACCAATAGAGAACAATCATTAATAGCCAGTCTGGACGCCAAGCATCAACAGCACTTGGTAAAGGCATGATCTGGCTGATCACGCCGATAAATAATGTCACCCAAACAATAAAGCGCCCATTGGCGGCCTGAAAACTCATTAATGCACCTCAGCCACAGGAGGAGTGGTTTCCGTTGACGGTTTGGTCGCAGGCGCGGTCACAGGTTTAGAAGCCTCTGCTGGCGTGACACTTCCGCCAGCAGGAACAGCGCTATCTGCTTTTGATACATTATCGCTCGATGAATGATCCGCAGCAGGCACGGTAGGCTGACTCGGTAAAGTCACACCAGAATCGGGGGATGGCCAAATCAACAATAAATAACGAATACGATCTAACGCCGCTAAAGGCTGGGCGGTGACTCGAGCGTAACTTTGACCATCTTCAGTCAACACTTCCATAACCCGCGCGACCGGATAACCTTCCGGGAAACGATTCCCTAAACCTGATGTGACCAGCAAATCGCCGACACGAATGTCAGTACTCTTGGCCACATGGCGCAGTTCTATTTCATCTAGCTCACCCGTACCATTGGCAACAAGGCGCACATCATTACGGGTGATACGCACAGGTAATCCGTGTGATACATCGGAGAGCAATAGCACCCTACTGGTCATTTCACTGACTTGTACCACTTGGCCAACAACCCCTTGGGCGTCGACCACAGGCTGCCCAACAAATACACCACTGCGTGAACCATGGTTTAACACCGCATAGTGATGGAAAGGATCGCTAGCCACCTCCAATACTTCAGCCACCATTTTGCGCGAATCAAGGTAGGCTGGTGAGCCCAACAGTGCGCGTAAACGTTCATTTTCTTGGCGTAAGTGTTCGAAACGCTGTAAGCGTTCACTCATCAGCAATTGCTGCCTGAGCAGCTCTTTATTCTGCAACGCTAACATATTGCGGGTGGCAAAACTTTCAGACGACCAGTCAAGCGCAACACCGGGCACGCTCGCTAAATACTGCAATGGACTAAAGAAAGAGGATAACGATTGCCGTACAGGATCGAGGCGATGATTAGCCACGAGCAAAGCCACCGACAAAATAATTGCCAGTGTCAGACGGAATTGGTTTGAAATACCACGAACAAAAATTGGCTTCATAGGAAAGCTAAGGCGGTGATTAACCGCCCCATACCGAAGTTAAATTAGGTTTCTTCGGAGAACAGATCGCCGCCGTGCATATCAATCATTTCGAGGGCTTTACCACCGCCACGTGCTACGCAGGTCAATGGATCGTCCGCCACCATTACAGGAATTCCGGTTTCTTGCATTAATAAACGGTCTAAATCACGCAATAAAGCGCCGCCGCCAGTTAACACCATACCGCGCTCAGAAATATCTGAAGCTAATTCTGGTGGAGATTGTTCTAACGCCACCATCACAGCACTTACGATGCCAGATAATGGCTCTTGTAAGGCTTCTAAAATTTCATTGCTGTTCAGTGTAAAGCTACGAGGTACACCTTCTGCCAAATTACGGCCGCGGACTTCGATCTCTAGCACTTCATCGCCAGGATAAGCAGTGCCGATAGTGTGCTTGATACGCTCAGCCGTGGCTTCACCAATCAAGCTCCCGTAATTACGGCGGACATAGTTGATGATCGCATCATCAAACTTATCACCGCCGATACGTACCGAAGACGAATACACTACACCATTAAGTGAAATAATCGCGACTTCAGTGGTACCACCACCGATATCCACCACCATAGAGCCGGTCGCTTCAGATACGGGTAAACCCGCACCAATCGCAGCTGCCATTGGTTCTTCAATTAAATACACTTCGCGAGCACCAGCGCCCATGGCTGATTCACGAATAGCACGGCGTTCTACTTGAGTAGCACCAACGGGCACACACACAAGCACGCGTGGACTTGGACGAAAAAAGCTATTGTTGTGCACTTGTTTAATAAAGTGCTGCAACATTTTCTCCGTCACATAAAAATCTGCAATAACACCGTCCTTCATTGGGCGGATAGCTTGGATATTGCCAGGCGTTCTGCCTAGCATTTGTTTAGCTTCTGTGCCGACCGCGGCAACAGATTTCTGACCGGAGCCACTACGCTCACCACGTATAGCAACAACAGAAGGCTCATTGAGGACTATGCCTTCGCCACGAACATAAATTAATGTGTTAGCTGTACCCAAATCGATCGATAGATCATTAGAAAAAATGCCGCGTAGCTTCTTAAACATGTAACTAGCCTGTATTCTGTGGAGTCAGAAGAAAAGAAAAATCAGCTAACTTTATCAATGCCACCCTGATTCCACAAGACCGATGAGGTTAACAATCGCTAATGAAGTGATTTTTTTTCAAATCGCCACGTAAAAAACAGTATTTAAGCGGAAAATACTGTTTATTGACGAAAATATCAGCAACAAAAAACGAGTAAACACACAATTCAGCAACAAATATCAAACTAAGGCATTGCATTTAGAATCTGTTACAAGCGTTTTCGTCGACTTCTAATAAGTAAAATGACAGCCCATTTCAAGGGAAAGCCTGAGTTCAATTTAATGAGAGAAATAACTCAGATTAGTTTACCTCACGCCAATAGATTATTTTGTCATGCCCTCGATAACGACCAAAATACGCACTTGCCCGCGGTTCAGTGACCCCTGTTGGCGATACGCCATTCCAATTCCAGTACCATTCTAGCCATGTCGGCACATCCAAGGGCGCCGTCACTTGGCCGCGGTATGGCAACCCACTTGTTGTAACGGCTTGCCAAAGCAACTCAAATTGGCCAGCTTGGAATGTTGCAGTCCCGCCAGAACGCACAACACTTTGTCCCGCCACTAAGTCGGGATCAAAATTGTAACCCAGAGCGGAACGATCAACCTGCGAACCCAAAGCATACACTGCCGTTGTGCAGTTATCGGCAGTATTTAAGGCCCAGCTGCTGCCATTCCAATATTCGGCTCGAGTCGGCATACGCAGTATTTCTGTCTCAGGACCATAGGTGTTATCCATCACCACACGGCCATGACGAAGGGTTTGAGTGCTGATTTTCTTAGCATTACAGTTAGTGCAAGTGCCTGTAGATGCCGCATCCATGTCTGGTGAGGCCACATAGCTGTAAAGCCCATTCGGCCGAGGATCGTTATCCATCAATTGCACGCCAATATCGAGCAGCTCGAAGGGGCCATCCTGATACAGATTCGTCGCCACATTTGGGGTCACCCGACTAAAGTTAGCTTGGTAAGAAGCATCGACCGTCGCCACACCTTGATTCCAACTATCAGCCTTTATACGTAAGTCACTTAAGCGACTCTGTAAATCGACACCATTATTGTTGTTTTCTCCCACCAGTTTTGCCGTGGCGAGGGAAAATGGCGGGAAATAGTTTTTCGTTATATCCCCCGCGATATTTAAAGCACTGAGCTCCATCGACATAGGGAACAACTGATCCATATAGCTAAAGCCGCCGCAGGCGGGTATGACCGATACGTTACTGACTAAAAATCTATCGGGCACAAAACGGCCAATATTGACAGAATTTGCGGTAGGGATATTTAAACTACTCGCAGAACCAAGGTAATTAGCCTTGGCCGTAGCTGAAATCTGGAATACTCCAACCTCGCTAATCGTTTGATTATTGATGGTATTCAGATTATTAATTTGCGCGCTATGGCTGTAAGAAGTTACACCTAACACACCATTGTTCGCGCCACTGGCTAGAGTTGGAGCGATCACTTTACTGGCTAGTGTCATAGCAGTATCAATAAAATTGGGCGTTGGCAGATTACCACTACAAAAATCGCTATCATTATCTACCTGCCAAGCCATAGCTTGCACCGTCATGCCAAAGGTTTGACCCGCTTTACGATAGACATTACACGTCATATTCGCGCTTGAGCAGCTAGCATTGGCATCTACAGGCTTAACACACAATCCCGCTGGTACGCTGACAAATTGGTCTGAACCTGCCATGACTAAGCCCTGTTCATCACCAGTACCTGTATATTTTGCATCTAATTGTAATTTACCTGCATCAGGGTAATTGACTGAAATGCTTGCTTGTCCGTTGGTATCAAACAGCAGGTTCACCGCCGTAGGCAAGGTACTCGAGGTGCCAATTGCCGTATTGTTGATGGTGACGGCTTTAGGCGAGATAGGCGCGCTTGGCGTTTGGTAACTGCTCCAGAAATTCAGCGTTTTGGTCTGGCTTTGGAAGCTTGGGACACACTGCTTCGTCACATCGGATTTCTTCACCGCTTTGACTAACACTTGCTCGGGGCGATTCGCACGCTTATCGGGTACATCGAATACAAAACCACTGTCGGCAAAGGTGAGTGAACAATTGTTCTCACTCAAGCCACCATTACCAATACGGCAAAGGGTTTTGCTTAAGGGTTTGGTGGTGGGATTAGAGCCCTTCACCCCTAAAGTCACTACACCGGGAGTATTTCGCCTCAGTTGCAGTTGCGCCGTGCCACCGCTAAAGCTCACTTGATTACCGCCAACCCATACGCCATCTGCCGCAGAATCAGGTAATAAGGTTGCGCTAATAGGTGCAGTAAAGAGTTGACTACAATTGGCATTGGCACAGGCTCTAATCGTTACCGTCTCAGCATTACAGGTCAGACCTTGACCCGTATGATCAAACTCAAAATGATCGATCTGAGCACCAATAGGATTCGATTTTAACGCACAAATTTGCACGTTATCGATTTCGTGGTTGTTATTTGAGCCCCCCGTTGAGCCCGTTAAAGACAATAAAAAATCACTTGGAATGGCCGCCTGACCATTTTGTGCTGCGGCGTTAAATGCGGGAACTAAAGTCACAAAACCCGAACCTGTATTACGCTCAATTTTCACAATAGATTGATTCGCGGCTTGCGAATCAATTGTGATTTTATACCTGTGCGCAGGCGATACATTATTGCCGTCTACCGCAGGCGATAAGCAACTACCGTTCGTATTAGTAGTGCCATTACTACAAGCGCCGCGTAAATAATTATACCCTGACGTGCCGACACCCGAACCGCGAACCGCAACGGACTGGCGTCGCTGGCCGACATTAGAACTACCGCCTTCACCAGAGAAGTTACCGAACTCATCAATACCAAACCCAAGCCAACCACCCGCGAACCCATTAATACCAGGTTTATAACCGTAACCCAATGGACCGCCAAAGGCACCAGGCTGCGGCGTTATAGAAGCATCCGATAACACTACCGCAATGCCGTCGGCACCATTGCCACCATAGGCATAGTGATCAAACTGGATCTCCACTAAGTTAGCTTTTCCAGGAAAGAGTCTTTGATAGGTAGATGCCGTAGATTGGTCAGATTTAGCTTCGGTTAAGCGTAATCGACCACTTCGAATAGATGGAGTAAAAGTGCCACTGCTACGGGAAACGACCCAATCACTGCTTAATGCACTTTGGGAGAAAGTGTCATTAAAACACTGTAATACCGGTACATAATCATTAATACGACCACTACTCATAACCAAATAACGGCTGGTGACTCGGCCATTGATAATCGAGTTATTATTTAGACTTAATGTTGCATCGCTATAAACTCGCCCATTGAGTACAGCATCACTATTTAGCTGAATATTGCTATAACCGATAATAAGAGCAGAAGCAGCATTATTTTCATTGAATTTACTGCCATTTAATTCAAACTGTTGCTTTATAAAAATGCGGACATTGCCTTGCAAAATCACCTTAGCATCTTGATTCAAAGTAAAACTATCTACCCAATAGTCCCCTTCAGGTAAAACGAGTGTCGCGCCACCCCCAATAGCGATAGCGTTAAATCGATACTCATTTTGAGTTGCCGATAGAGTCAGAGTACAAGCAGAATAAAGCGAAACATTGCTAAACTGACTTTGCCCATTACCACCAAGCGTTAATTGCTCGCCAGTATTACAAGAACCATAACCGCCACCAGCGCCGCTACTCGATAAAAAAGCGTTGTTCCCAGTTAAATTTAACCCTCGAATATCACTGCCATCAATAGTACATTTTCGCACTCCACCAGACCCGTTATCACAACTGTTATCAGCAAGCCCGCTGCCATCGTTACTCGAACAATAATCTAATCTAGCACCACCAGTACCATTAATGATGCCATTACCGTTTATCATCAGCTGTGCCGATGATATTTGATGGCATACATTAGAATTATCACCATGGTGTCCTTGAGCAACCTTGGCAAAAATAACAGTCTGGTCAATAGGGTCGAATGCCATCACTGACGAGGGAAAACTCAAGATAAGTGCTGCCAATATGGCACGATAAAAAAGATTAATTCCCACGAGCTTCTACCTCAACTTGTCGGCTAACACGGGTCTCGCCGCTTTCACATACTGCTTTACTGTTGATTCGATATTGGGTGGTTGTACCTACCGCATAGGCTTTGCACGTCAAGGTCACAGTGCAGGCATGGAAACCAGTTACATTAGGTGGATTCCAAGTGCTCGTTGCAGGGCAAATGCCAACTAAACCATTTAATGGGAACAATGTTGCCAATGCGGCATCGGCGCCACTGTTCGCGGCAGCAAAGGCACGAGTCCCCCACACCTCTTGGGTTAATCCAGTATCCCCATCCTGCACAATATTGATCAGGGCTGACGCCAGTAGAAACATCACAGTGATCACAAATACGCCAATAATCAATGCACTGCCGTGTTGACGCGCAGGCAGAGCGTGAGAGGACGATCTTGATAGTGATGATCTGGATGCTGAGTTACGCCCTACCGAGCGACAATGTGAATTAAGGGACATTGATCACCTGCACTTGATGTCGATATTGGAACGTCTCACCATTTACATTAAACCGCGGTTGTAAATGCACCATGGCATTATTCACTAGGCTAGATGGCGTTAAAATCAGCGGTAAATCAGCACCATTATTTAAAACATTTGCCACACTTTGCGCCATTAGCACGCCCGTGCCCATAGTGGCTGGATTTGGTTGAACGGTATTAAAGTTATAACCAGCATAACGCACTATTTGCAAATCATTACCGCTTGCCCCCTTTTCAAAGCAATAGCTCACAGGACTCGAACCAAAATAGATCCTTTGTCGTGGTGATGCTTCGGCAAAACGTGTTGGCGCAGTAAAAGTCAGTGTCACTTGATTAGCCAAGGTCAGAGGAGGTGTTTTAATCTGTGCTCGTTTTTGTCTCGCGCTGCTATACACATCGGCGTCAACCAAGGGATAGATCCAAGCGAATTGATTCACGCGAATCGCACTCGCGGTATTATCTAGAATAACTATGCCAGTACTCGCGGCCGCAGCGGGGATAATTGGCATAGCAAGATAAGTCGTGCTGGCCTCGATCGGTACAAATTCAACACATTGATAGGTCAGCGAATCGCTATTAAGACGCACACTGTTGGGCAAAGCACTACGTAGCTCACGGGTCATTCGCTCAACGGCAAAACGGCTCTGACTGAGTACCTGATCGACTGAACTCGACTCCACAAAAATCCGCGTACCAAAAATAATAAAGCTACTCACCCCGACCACAAGAATCCCCAGAATCAAGATAACGGTGACCATCTCGACCAAGGTAAAACCTAGTGTGGATTTTTTATTAACCGTAGATAAAGGTGAGGCCATCAGTAATTACTCCTCACCATATTGTAAGTAATCACTTCGTTGTCGGGCGTAGTCACATTAATCGTCACTAGCTTAGTATTGGACACTGCGCCATAGGCAACTGTGACGCTTAAGTGATAGTTAGGATAAGCATTTGCATAGGTTTGGGTCGAATTGAGCATAGTCGCGGTTTCATTTAAGCCTTTGTAATCATCCACATCGTTAAAGTTGTTACGACTCTCACCGAACTCAGGGCCTAATGACGTTGGACAATTACTACCGAGCGGACTACCACAGGCTGGTGTGCCACCATTGGCATTAGTGTTTTGATCGTAACGTTTACCCCAGATTTCATTCATCACCGAATGTGCAAGCTCAGCACTGCGTACTCTATGTAAGGTACTGGCCGCACGATCAGCTTGGGGGAATAACATGCTGGTTAGCATCACTATTGCAATGCCAATCACTAACATACCAATGACTAATTCGATAAGGGTAAAACCCAACAGGCGGGCTTGAATATGGCCTTTAGAGAGAGCATTACTTCGCATAAATATAGCCCTCGGAGGATATATTAATCATCACAGTGTCATTTGCGGTCACGCGAATACAATCACCATTACAGCTTGGAAAAAGTCGGCCATTGATATCGAAATCAAGGGTAAAGTTGCTGCTGTTAGTGCTCACTAGCACTAATTGAGCACCACCTTGAAAAGCTTGGGTATAAAGCGGGTTTGGCGATAATGCAGTACCAGAACAAACCGCCCCATTTCGGGCAGAGAATTGACTCACTTGATAGCCAGTGCCAGAAACAGTTACACGAAAACATCTGTCGGTATTATTGAGCGCTTTTTGCTGTACTTGACGCAGCTCGCTAATGAACTCGTTACGTAAACTATAGGCACTGTAGGAAGACTGAGTAAACAGGCGTGGCAGTACAACCACAGCAAGAATTGAAATCAAGATGATGGTCGTTACTAATTCTACTAAGGTAAATCCAGCTTGTTTTGACATAGAGAATTTAAGCATCACTCGCGTTAATTGCTGATTTCATGTACTAGGTTCAGTTTCTGCCAACGATATGATTAACGCAAATAAATGTCGGAAAACTCTTGGCGGACTCATTTATTTAAAATCATGTAAGAACCGCATTTTATCTAAAAAAAAGGCCTGCTAGGCAGGCCTTTTCATAAATGCATATTAACAATCAGAAGCATCAGGAATTGCAGAGAAAACAGGAGCAACTGTCGCACTTTCTGCTTGTTTATAAGTAAAACGACATTCTGCTGGAGCACCTTTTTGCCACATGGTCACAATACCCTGACCTTCAAATATAATCCAATCTGCACCGGTGTCAGTAGCAACTGTTGGATCTGTAGCACTGGTTCCTTCATCAAAGCTCACTTCTATAGCATTCTCCAACTCAATTTCTGTTGCTTGAAGATAGCCAAATTGCGTAACTGCGTTAGTACCTGTGCCAATATCAACAGAAGGAGGAGGAGTTGCTGTTGCTGCTTTTTTCTCTTCTCCAGCCAAGGCCGCTTTAGAATAAACCAAGCTATTTGCACCTTGGATTGAGGCTTTTAGGCCATTCAAAGCAGAAACACGCGCATCACCTTGCAGGTTAATAAACTTAGGTGCCGCTGTGACAGCAAGAATACCTAAGATAATGATCACTACGACTAATTCAATTAAGGTAAAACCTTGTTGTCTTTTCATATAAAACTACCTTTCTTTCTAAGTGAGTACTCGTGTGAGTACTAATTAAGTTAAGTCACTTTTAGACTCTATTACTTTTAAACTAAGCTACTTAAAACATGAACAAAATAAAACTATTAATTACGGCCTATGGTACAAATGGTGTTTGAGTGAAACTTAATACTCTGCCTGTGCCTGGGTTATACACTATTCCCTTAGCACCTACCGTTGTTAAATCAGGGGCAGGAGTGGGTACACCATTCGTTTGATTTAGCACCAGTGAAGCCACTTGGTGATAAACACATAAATCTAAACCTGCGACGACTGCGCCAGTAATTGAGTTAGCACTGCCGCCTGCGGCGTTAATAACACGAGCGGTATAACGTTGATTACGTGCATCTTGGTTAAATAATACGTTACGTGGAGCACTCTGCAACACAGTGTTAAACACTTCTTGGCAACTGGCATTTGTCATAGCTGTCGCACTGGTTACTGAAGTTCCCGTTGGATAGCCAAAACGTGTATCGACATTTACCGTGTTACCGTCGAGGATAACGCTGCTATTTTGACGCCCATCAACTTCCCACTGAGAACGCACAAAGCTCACTGCAGTCGATAAACCACCCGCAACACCGTCAACACTGGCATCTTCAGCATCATCGGTGACATTTAAGAATCGTGGGATCGCAGTTGCGGCGAGTAAACCCAAAATCACAATCACAATCACAAGTTCGATTAATGAGAACCCTGTTTGCTTAGTTTTCATATATATGTCCCCAGACCTCAGAAATTTTATTCTAACAGTTAAATCAATTTTAAAAAGCCATTGAGTTAACAATATTTTACGGAGCAGTCAAAAAAATGACCCTGCCAGAGTTCAGTTGATAGCCTAAACTATCGCCATTTTTAGACCGATAGTGGCAGCTATTATCCTTAGCCAAATAATCCGCCTCTAGACCTAAATTATCAGTTTCAGCGCCCATTAACTGTTGCCACAAATCTTGGCAACCTTGATCATTTAAGTGCTTAGGTTGTGGCCATCCTAAATCATTGATATCGACAACACTCGACTCAGTTTCTGGGGAGGGATTATCAAATACCTCCCAGTTCAACTGCAATTGCGCCGGCTTGCCCAAAGACAACCACTGGGAACGCACCATCACCAGCACATTTAAAAAACGGGCGTGTTCCACTTCCAATCCACGAGCCGCTATTTGCGGTAGCGTAAAAAAGTACTTAGCTCCGATCACCGCCATGATAACCAACACAATTCCAATGGCGATCATGCGTCCATAGATACGTAATAGATCGCTTTCAGCCTTTTGCTGAGTCTGCATTTAACCTCAGTCCCACGTATAAGATAGGAAATAAATATTATCCATATCGCTTACTTACCGCCTTTGACCACATTGAGCATATCCCACATTGGCAGGTATATCCCCAAGGCCAACACTAAGACAATCACGGCCACAAAACCGATCAAAATTGGCTCCAATTTCGCGGTGAGGTTCTTTAAATCATAGTCTACTTCGCCCTCATAGAAATCTGCCGCATCATTGAGTAATTGATCGATTTGCCCCGTTTCTTCACCCACAGCCACCATTTGCAGCACTAGTGGCGTAAATAACTTGCTCTGATTCGATACCCTCAGCATAGAGTCGCCAGACTCTATGCCACGGCGCATACCGACTATCTTGTCGTGCATGTAGGCATTATCTACCGCGTCGGCCACTAAACTTAAGGCCTGCGTCATCGGCACGCCCGCACTGAGCATCATAGAGAAACTGCGACAATAACGGGCTAACGTCGAACGCTCAATAATCGACCCTACGGCGGGAATGTGTAACTTCCACTTATCCCACTGCTTCTCACCTTTTTCCGTATGGTGCCAGTAACGAATGCCAATAATAGTGCCAATCAGCGCCACCAACATCAGCGCCCAATAATTCACGAATAGATTTGATGTGCCAATCAACACTTTTGTCGCCCACGGCAAGTCGGCGCCAAAGCGAGAAAACATCTCGGCAAACTTAGGGATCACCATGATATTGAGGATCACCATAGCGAGCGCAATCGCAATCAATACAAACATGGGATAACGCATGGCCGATTTAATTCGTCGCCGCGTCTCTTGCTCACGCTCGATATAACCTGAAAGTTGAATGAAGGCATCTTCTAACTTACCCGTGTTCTCCCCCACGTGCACCATAGAAACAAACAAAGAATCAAACACATCGGGATGTTGATTCATGGATGATGACAAGGGTCTCCCTGCGGTGAGCTGCTCAGAAATATCATTAAGCGCATCTTTCATTCGCTGGGAATGCGCCGTTTCAGATAAGCCTGCAATCGCCCGCAAAATAGGAATACCAGAACGGGTCAAGGAGTACATTTGTCGGGTAAAAATCTGTAATTCTTCTAACGCGACTTTCCCACCAAATAACTTAGTCAGTGAGAACGACTTAACTACTTTGGCGACTTTGACTTCAAGGGGGATAATGCCGCGCGCCAATAGCATGTCAGCAGCGGCACTTTCCGACGCGGCATCCAATTGTCCCGTAACGGATTGACCTTGACCACTGCGTCCACGGTATTGATAAATTGGCATAATTACGCCTCAACGCCTTGTTGGCTGATAATATCCTTCGACAAAGGTATCTGAGATTCACTCACGTCTTCCACCAACTTAGCGACCTCTTCAATCGTCGTCATGCCTTCGCTCAGATATTGCAAAGCTGACTCAGCGAGTGGGGTGAAGTTAGGGCTCTGCAACGCGGCACTGGCAAAATCCTGCGGATTACCAGTACGCATAGCATCGATCATCTTTTCATCTAGCTCGAGGATTTCAAAAATACCGATCCGCCCGCGATAACCACTGCCATTACAACTCTGGCAACCCGTGCCAATCCTAAAATTCGCATGGGTAAAATCTTTGCGGCTCACACTACTCAGCCAGGCTTTTTCCTGCGGTGTCGGTTGATACTCTACCCCACAGTTATGGCAGACACGGCGCACTAAACGCTGGGCAATAATCACCCTTAAGGCACTAGCAACTAAATAACTCGCAGCGCCCATATCGAGTAAACGCAGCGCACTGGTGACCGCATCGTTGGTATGCAAGGTCGATAGCACAAAGTGACCCGTTAATGCGCCCCTAAGACCAATCTCCACGGTTTCTTGGTCACGCATTTCCCCCACCATGATGATATCGGGGTCTTGACGTAAGGTAGTGCGTAATACATTTGAAAAGTTTAAGCCAATCTTATGGTTAACTTGTACTTGGTTGATCCGCGGCAATTGATATTCGACCGGATCTTCGACAGTGATGATCTTACGGTCGGCGGTATTAAGCTCGCTCAAAATACCGTACAAGGTGGTCGTTTTGCCGCTACCCGTTGGACCTGTGACCAGTAGCATGCCGTGGGGACGTTTGATCTGTTTACGAATACGCGCCAAAATAGCAGGCGGCATACCGGTTTCGTTTAAGGTCAATAAACCCGCCGATTGATCGAGCAAACGCATCACCACAGATTCGCCGTGGTAAATCGGCATAGTCGACATACGCACATCGATATGATGACCTTTGATTTCCATATGGAAACGACCATCCTGCGGCAAACGTTTTTCGGAAATATCGAGACCCGCCATCAACTTAAGTCGCAATACTAAAGCGGCAGCAATATTAACTTCATTCAGAATCGTTTCATGTAGCTGACCATCGATACGCTGGCGAATACGTAAGGCTTTATCACCGGGTTCGATATGAATATCCGAGGCGCGCATTTGCACCGCATCCTCAAAAATCGACTGCAGCAACTTAACCACTGTGGTTTCATTGTCACTATCGCCCGACGTGAGGCTGGCTAAATCGAACATCTCGTCGGCAGCGTATTCTTCTTCGAGTTTACCGGCAATCTGAGCAATTTGGTCTGTACGGCGATATAAGTTATCAAACGCTTGTAGCAGTTGCTGCTCGGGCGCTACAGCTAACTTCAAACGCTTAGGTGCGATAAGCATTTCGAGGTGATCGAGCGCCTGCAAATCGGCTGGATCACTCATAGCTACCAGTACGCTATCGCCCCTGTCTTCAACCGCTAAAGCGCGGAAACGTCGGGCTTGCACCTCAGGAATCAGATGCACGACTTCCGCTGGAATTGGCATTTTACTGATATCGAGCAAAGGCACATTCAATTGTTGCGACAAGAACTGCAGCAACTGATGCTCTGTAATCGATTGCAGATCAATGAGGGTACGACCCAGTTTTTTGCCCGTATTACGCTGCTCGCCTAACGCCTGTTGCAACTGCGCTTCGGTAATAATGGCTTCTTGAACTAACAGATCGCCCAAACGCATTTTTAATCTGGGTTTCATTGGCTATCTCCTAGCTGAGTCAAACGTTGTTCGATAAAGGCACTCGCCTGCGCCGATAAGCCTCTGTGGCCTAATGCAGTCCGATAGGCTTGGCGTGCTTGGGTAAATTGCTGCTGCGAATCAAGCGCATAAGCTAGTCCCATCCACCATTTAGCCTGTTGGGGTTCTTGTTGTAATAACTGCCTGTAGGCTTGTTCCGAAACGGAAAACTGCCCTAGCTTTTGTGCCAAATCCGATTGTGCCATCCACTTTTGTCTCGCCAGCGGATGCGTATCAGGTATGTTAGCTAACGTCACTAATGCGAGATCAGCCTGACCAGCGGCTTGCTGAACCCGAGCGAGCAATAAGGCAAAGTCTAATTGCTGCGGGAATAACAGCATACCTTGCTGCAACACTTCGCTGGCTTTGGCTAATTGACCTTGACCATAATGCAGCGCAGCCAATTGCTTGCGCGCTTCGTGCATACTGGGATCAAAGCCTAATGTTTGCTCATAATAACTAATAGCATCTTTGAGCTTGCCATCCCTTTCGGCCTCGCTCGCTAACGTAAACCGCTTCTTTGCCAGCTGCTTTGGCGTTAACTTCACCTCAGTAATCGCCATTTGCCCTTGTTCTTTGGGCGCGAGTTGATGAGTCCCCGTATCCGCTTTAAATTCTTGTACGTTAAGCCCATTACTCGCGTGACCTTCATTATCGGCGGCCACACTGGCCCGCTCCGACATCATTAACGCAGAGGGCGCAGCTACAGTGACCTCGGCGCTACGCACACTCGACGTCGCACGATTTGGCTGCGAGTGGCTTGGCTCGCTTACCGTATCGACCTTGTCATCTGCGAGTGCAAGGCTCACGTCTGCTTGTGGTTTTTGTCGCGGTTGCGAGTGTGGCTGAGCTTGTCGCTCTGATTCAGCCTCTTTTGCGGTTCCCAATTCTGGTGCCTGACTCGATGCCACTTCGGTGGCACTTGGTTCAACCTCTTCACTATTCGCTGTCATCGCTGCCGCAATCTTCTGTGTCGTCGCAAGCTTCAAGGGTTCAGCAGCGGCATCGACGTTAGGTGAAGATTCGTTTGAGACAAGACTCTCCATCCGTACAGGCTCAGTTTGAGCAGTTAATATATGTTGTTCCTGCGCTTGAGATGAAGCTGTCGCTTCCGCAGGCTTTGCCATGAAAAATTGCCAGCCATAAACCGTGCCGCCACCGAATAGCAGTGACACACCACAGAACAGCAGCCAGTGAGATGATGAACGCCTGCGAGCTAAATATTGCACCTGCGGTTGAGTGACGTTACTAAGTTCGTGCCCCTGCTGACGTTTGTCGAGATCCTGCAACATCTTGTTGATCACGCTCATACAACACTCCTCAAAACGTGTTGTAATCCCAAACCGAACACCACAGTTATCAGAGTGAAAAAAGGCAGCCATTTCCACGACAATAATCGGCGCACGCTCGCATCTTCAGTGTCTTGAATCGCCGCTTTAACGTGGGAGGTTTGCACACGCGTAGCACCCTCGCCGAAACTCAGTAACAAGGCTTTGTGGGCAAGAATATTGATCAATCTGGGGATCCCTCGGGACGCATAGGCAATCTGACGTGTTTCCCGTGATGTAAAGAGTGGTTCGCCCGCACGCCCTGCTATGGCTAATCTGTGACGAATATAAGCATCGGTTTCATCCCATGTCAGTGGGCGAAGGTTATAGCTAAAAGTAATACGTTGTCTTAATTGCCTGAATTCTTGGCGTTTAAGTCTTTCATCAAGTTCGGGTTGCCCAAATAACACCACCTGCAATAATTTGCGCGTCTCGGTTTCCAGATTAGTGAATAACCGCAGCGCCTCAAGACTGTCGTCCGGCAATGCCTGCGCTTCATCGAGTACCAATACGATGGCGTGCCCGTGGGCGCTCAAGGCTAAAAGCTGCTGTTGAATAAGTCCAGTGAGTTGCTGCTGGTCGATATTGCTGGTGTATTTAAGGCCCAGCTCACTCGCTACCGCCCAACGTAATTCAGTAGGAGTGAGATAAGGATTAGGCAAATATGCGCAATGAAACTGACTCGGCAATTCGTTGATAAGCTTGCGGCAAATCAACGTTTTACCAGTCCCCACCTCCCCTGTCACCTTGATAAAGCCTTCGCCCGTTTGCAGCGCGGTTTGCAACACTTGCAAGGCTTCCACATGTGGCGACAGGCCGAAAAAAAATCCGGTATTGGGTGTCAGTGAAAATGGAGGTTGGCTTAGGCCAAAATGCTTCTGATACATAGAAGCTTACTTTGTCTCCGGATACCAACGATCTAATAAGGTCTTAGAACGTTGTAGCTCAGTTTTCCAGGTATCAACGCCAACTACCGTAGGTTTTAACAGAATAATAAGCTCGGTTTTCTTCTTCTGCTTACTACGGTTTTTAAACAATTCACCGAGGAAAGGAATATCACCCAACAAAGGCACTTGCGATACCACTTCAATGTTTTCACTCTTCATCAAGCCACCGATGATGACTACGTCACCGGAGGCGGCGCGGATGACAGTATCAGACTCACGAATTTCACTCTGCGCTAAAGGTAGCTCCAACGAAGCGTCACTCACTTTGATGTCTTTAGTCTGCTCTTTCACATCGATAACGGATGGATGCACGTGCAATAACACATTGCCGTCACTATCAATTTGCGGCGTAACGTCTAAGGCAATGCCCGAGAAAAACGGCGTGAGCTCGACTTGTGGAGTGGTCACAGGCGTTGTGCCCGCTACTGTGGTCGATGAAACATCAGTGACAAAGTACTCATCAGTACCGACTTTGATCACCGCTTTTTGGTTATTCGATGCAGTCACCCTTGGGCTAGACAATACATCCACATCACCTTGGGTATCTAATAGGTTGATCATGGTCGTAAAGTCAGAACCTTTAATACTCAGCGAGGTCACACCACCAATCGCCGAGGTGATTTTATCGTTTAAACCAGGGCCCGCTGATGTTCCAAAATTCACATTCGTATTGCCAACATGTCCCAGCACATTATCCCATTGGATACCTTGCTGATAACCATCGGATAAGGTGACTTCGAGGATCTTCGCTTCTAAAATCACTTGGCGCTGCAAATGACTTTCTGCGGAATTTAAGAAAGTACGCACTTGGCGTAATTCACTAGGAAAAGCACGAATGGTCACTAAACCCGCCTGCGGCGTAACAACAACCTGACGACCGCCACCTGTTTCGCCGATTATCGAGGATAATGTCTCTTTCAAGTCCCCCCAAAAATCTGTCTTAGTACGCGAACGGATAAAAGTACCGTTGCTACTATCGCTACCGCCATTACTGCTCGAGTTATTGCCATTACTGCTGTTCGAATTATTGTTATTATTCGAGCCGCTATTGTTTGAATTGTTATTGTTCGAATTACTATTGGAATTATTGCTATCCGAAATCCGTCCTGAACTCACTGACGTCACAGATAAGCCATCGCGTTCCATATAGAGATAGTTCAGCGGAAACGTCTCGGTACGCATCCCAGCAGGAAACACTCTTAGGATGCGCCCTTCGCGACTCACTTCGTAGCCGTAGATATCTTCAACCACTTGAATTGCTTCAGTTAACGTCACACCTTTAAGGGATAATGAGATCGTACCTTGCACGTCAGGATGTACGGCGACACTCAGTGGTGTACCTTGGACTAAGCTTGGAAAAAATACTTTAGCATCAACATCGTGGGCTGATACATCGAAACGACGCTCAGTTTCCAATGTGGGGGTCAAACCTGATAGCAATGCGCCTGAATTCAATTCCCGCTGAACCGCATCCGGCATAGTCGCAGGCGGTGGCGTCGTTGATGCCGTTGCCGTCGCCATTGAGGCCGCTAATTCCGCCTTACTCGCCTCCGGCTGTGGCCTATTTGTGGTCTGACACGCCACAAGGCAAAGTGAGAGCAGAGGTGTAAAGTATTTAATCGCTTTCATCTGAGGTGTATTCCCTATCTCTCTGTTATTGCTTGAAACAATGTCAATTTCCGTCCATCGGACAGCGATACATAAGTGGGGGTAATTTTAACGATACTCAGCCCCTGAACGCTGTCGCCAACAGACAATATCTTGTTATTTATCACAGCATAAGCCGTGTTTCCTGAGCTTACTATGCTGTTAAGTACAAGCGCCTGATCCTGCATTTGACTCGCATTACTCTGCACAGCAAAGCCTTTACCGGGCAAAGTCGGATCGCGCAGCGATTCAGCAGACACCATAGTGCTACTAACCAATAACAACACACTGATAATATAAGACTTATTTAGAAACACTGATAAAGTCCTTATTAATACTCAAGGTATAAAGTTCAATCTCAACGGTCGCTTTTGGATATTCCGCGACTTTATAGTCGAGACGTTTCCAATAAAGTTTATCTGGCATGGCCTCAACGGCTTCAACAAAGCGCAACACAGAAAAATAATCGCCCTCTAGACTTAAGCGAATACCATGGCTATATAGATTGAGTTTTTTCTCTTCACCCACAGGTAACAAAGGGATGGGCGCTATCGACATAAACTTAATTAATTTAATCCCTTGCACTTGTCCTAGTAAATTACCCAGCAACTGCGGCATATAGTCAGCCGGCACCATATCCACCATCTGCTCATCGAGCTGGGCATCTAGGGCTTGATTTTGTTGCTGCAACAACACTAAACGCTGTTGGTAATCTTGATTGGGATCTAACGCTAAACGTTGCTGATACAAGTCAATCTGCTGAGCCGAAATCGCGTTTTCCTGCTCTAAGGCTTTTAGCTGTTGTGAAACAGCCACATGGGTTTTCCACAGGGACTCTAAGGGTAAATAACTCAGCATGCCGACCACGGCCAGAATGGCGACTGAGATCAACACTCGCTCACGGCGACTTAGCGCATCAAACTGTTGTCCTAATTGGGCTAACTTTTGCTTCATTGCGCGGCTTCCTCCTTGTTATCGCTTTTCAAGGTAAAGGCCAAAGGTTTATCTTCACCGCGATCCATGCTCATCGACGAGAAAGCTTGCCCCTTTAAAGTCTGCGTAGTTTTAAGTTTGCCAATCCACTGCGGAATGCTTTGAGGATGGTCGGCAAAACCTTCGAACATAAAATCTTGCTCATTAATGACGATATGACTAAGCCAAACACTCGCATCCGACACGACGGCTAAATCTTTAAGAACTGGCGCAAAACCACGGCTAGTTAAAGAAGTCCTAAGACTCAATTCTCCCATGAGTAATTGCTTCAGCTCTAACTGTTGTTCCGCTAAATCGACTCGCGCAACAAGATCGGCATCGGGTTTACGCGCAGCAATTTGTGCTTCTAATGCCTGTTTTTGGGTATCGAATTGCTGCTTTTGTTGGGCAGCCAACTGCTGGGCCTGTTGTAACTCACTGACTTGCCAGTAGCTATAACCACCTAAAAACGCAAATAAGATCGCAAAAACCAAGGCGTAGGCACTTAAACGCGCAAAGGTTAATCTTTGCTTCGGGGGCAATAATGAAGGAGTGTAAAGATTGACTCGGTATTTAATCACTCAGTACCTCGATAAAATTCAGCAAAGGCTAATCCCGCCATTCGCGCGCCAACACAGCTTTTATCAATGACATTCACAGCTTGATTGAAGTTTGCCGAGACTAACTTAGCTAAAGTATCCACGGCACCATCGGCGAGGAGTTCGATAGAAGATACCGGAGCCTGTCTCAATTGACTTTCAAAATAATCCATAGAGCGCTGAATTTCTAAGCTTAAATTGTCTGCCATGCCATAACTTAACTCATCCGCTTGAGTCTTATCCAATTGAGTAAATCCGCGCACGCGACGCTGCATATACAGCTGACCTTGCTTAACCACAGTCAGTAGCAATTCTTGACCGGGATTATGGCTTACTACCAGACGCGCTTGGTTGTCATCATTAAATAGGTTAGTTACGGCTAACTCTTCGATACTAATACCGAAAAGTTGTAAATCTTGTTCATGAATGGCCTGCACCATGCTCACTAACTTAGCTTTATCCACCACCACAACATTGATTTTATTACTCGGAATGGGTGACTCAAAGTAATCCAAATGGATTTGCGGTACAGGTAGCGTGACCATGTCTTTAATTGACCACAACAAGGCTTGGGATAACTCGACAGTATCGACATTCGGTTTATCGGTCAGCAGTAATTGATAAAGGCCTGAAGCCAAAATCAGCTGTAACTGTGCATTGGGAAAGGATTTAGCCACAGCAGCAAACGCCAATGACCAGTGCTCATCTTTCAGCTCAAAGGGTAACCACTGCTCAGCATTTTCTTTTTGGGCAGGTGCGTAAACCCATAATTTATCGGCGCAGACATAGACACCAAGGCTAGTCGGTTCTGTTCTCTTCTGCCAAAAGGCTAATCGACCTATAAGACTTTTTTCCATAAAGATGCCTATAACCAACTGAATTTAAAAGCTTGAGTAGTCTCTTTCGCACAAACTTCCTGTCACTCCACTCTCCAGTGCTCCTTGACCTATGACCTGCTCGATACAGAATAAAAACCGCAAACGTCATATTTTTGGCACTGGCTAGTTTAGCCGCAAATGCTCGTATTTTATAGATAAATACGTGAATAATAGGATCTATTTGTCTCTAAGACGATATTAATCACCCAAACACTGAACTTCCCTTACTTAGCCTCTATGGGTTCACTGAAATACATTCCCTGCGCTGCGCCAACACCGAGGATTTGCAGTGTCTGCCACTCTTCAAAGACTTCTACCCCTTCGGCGCAGACTTGTACTTCCGTTCGATATAAACCGCCAATCAAACTGCGGATAAATAATTGGTTTTCTGGTCGTAAATGAATATGACGCACGATGGATCTGTGTAACTTAATTAAATCAAAATGGCATTCGCGAATGTAATAAGTACCGACAACCTGCTGACCCACATGATCGACGCATAATCTCGCGCCCATTTTACGGATCATATCTAATTTAGGCTGCAACTTTTCTTGATGTTGAATAACGATATCTTCAGGCACTTCGAAAATCAGTCGCGTGGTGAGATGGCGATATTCTAATAGCGTCGTTTTTAGCCATTGAGTGAAGGCTCGGCTCATTAGCGAATCCAAACTCAGATTAATACTGTATATCTGCGGCGCTGATTTCTTAACTGTTTGAGCATTCGATACGCCGTCTGCTAATTCATTCGACAATAATAACAATACCCGCTCAATAATTTGCCGTTCGACCTGTGGCATTAAGCCACATTTATTCGCCATAGGAATGAAGAGTGTGGCACGGATTAACGCCCCCTGATTATCCCGAGCCCGCGTAAATATCTCTTTATGGTGCTCATTACCATCTGAATCAATTATCGGCTGGCTAAAGGGGAAGAATCGCCTTTGCACTAACGCATTTTCTAAAAAACTACGCCAACGCACTGAGCCTTTGGCAAATTCTTCATCAATCGCGCCTTTGTCGTACATAAACCAATTACTATTACCCTGTAATTGTGCCGCCCTCAAAGCCATATCGGCTTCTTCAATTAACTGAGCCGCATTATCGCCTGCGGTAAAATAAGCGCATCCGAGGTGGAAAAAGTTATCGCTATTCTCAACATCAGGCAAAGGCTGGCTTAGACATATCTTGAGTAATTTGCTGGCAAATTGATCCGCTTCAATTAAGGAGATTTGCGGCACGACTATGGCAAATTGATTATGGGAACGACGGGCAAAAATACTATTAGCTTGAGTTTGCAGCAATTGACTTATCGCATTAACTGTCGAGTTTAATAGCTCTTTCGTCACAGCTTCACCTTGGGATTGCTGCAATAAATCCAGATCATCCATTTCTAATAAATAGATTACCCCGTGGGCAAGCATAGCCTGATTATGACTAAGGGCGTCGAGACGATTATTCAAAAAGAGTCGGTTACCAATGCGCGTTTCCGCATCAAGAAAGGTATTAGAACGGATGAATTTGTCGAAACGCCCCCGCTCCTTTTGTGCGTCCTGTAACTCTTCTAACAACTTAGTCAAAGCACGGTTAATCAGCCTTGGTTTACCATTTCCGGGGGTAGCGAGAGCTTGCTCATGCTTACCTTGCAGAATCAATCGACTACGTAAGGCTAATTCTTCAATGCCATCGAGCTGCTGTGAAAACCATAAATAACCAAAACGCACTAAGGCAGCCACGGCTAAGATACCGACCAACAAAATCAGAATTTCATACCAACTGAAAGTGTAATGCTCGAATGGCTGAGTCAAGGTTAACTGCATACGCAAGCCAGATGTCGGCTCTAGCACATGGTCATACACCATCGCATTTTGCGTAGAAAGGTTGCCTTCATAGGCAAATAACACTTCATCTTTCAAGGTCAACCGAAAATTAACGGCATTGTAAGCAAGCAGCATGGGCGGTAGCCAAGCTTCTAGCTCCCAATCAGGTTGGTGTTGAAACTGATCGACTAACATAGTTTCGAGTTCAGCGACTTTTTGCTGCTGAAATTTATAGGTCAGCTGCACGAAACTCATCATAGCGCTCAGCAAAAATACGAAGGCGATAGCGGCTAATGACATTAACCAAAAGCTGGTTAATTTTGTAGTTAACATTCGGGTGAATTTCATCTATCCGCTATCCTGCAGGATTATTATAATTATTTGTGCGATTTTAACAGAAGCTCAACAAAAGTTGTCCGTTGATTATTCAGTAGCATAACCTAAAAGGCAACTAAGACGCTGTGACTTTAATGTCCACTTAAAAACAAAAAAGAGGCTAATTAGCCTCTTTTTAATGTTTTTACCACTTTTAGCCTAGTCGGCGTATTTAGGTAAAGTGGTGATCGCAGCCACACCAGAGTCGATAGCCGCTTGTGCAACCGCACGGGCGACATTTGGCAATAAACGTGGGTCCATAGGTTTTGGCAGCACATATTCAGGGCCAAAACTCAGCGACGTCACATTAGGATAAGCCTTCAACACACTCGCGGGCACAGGCTCTTTTGCCAGTGATGCAATTGCATGAACTGCCGCAATTTTCATCTCATCATTAATGCAAGACGCACGCACATCCAATGCACCACGGAAAATAAATGGGAAACACAATACGTTATTCACTTGGTTTGGATAGTCGCTACGACCCGTACCCATGATCAAATCACTACGCGTTGCATGAGCAAGTGCAGGTTTGATTTCAGGATCTGGGTTAGAACACGCAAAAATCACTGGCTTATCGGCCATCAGCGCGACTTCTTCTGCACCAATGACGTCAGGACCTGATAGACCTAAAAATACGTCTGCGCCTTTAATAACATCAAGAAGCGTGCGTTTCTCGGTATCATTCGCAAATAGTGCTTTATATTCATTAAGATCTGTACGGCCAGAATGAATAACACCTTTAGTGTCTAGCATGTAAATGTTGGCGCGATTCGCACCGCATTTTACCAGCATAGTCATACAAGCGATGGCAGCAGCACCCGCACCCATACACACAAAAGTCGCGTCGCTTATCAACTTGCCTTGAATTTCCAGCGCATTGATCATACCCGCCGCAGTCACGATTGCGGTGCCGTGTTGATCGTCATGGAATACTGGCACTTTACAACGAGCAATCAATTCACGTTCGATAACAAAGCATTCGGGCGCTTTAATATCTTCAAGATTGATACCACCAAAAGTGTCAGCAATCGCAGCAACAGTATTGATAAATTCCTCAGGCGTATTATGCGTAATCTCAATATCTGTCGAATCGATATTCGCAAAATGCTTGAACAATAATGCTTTACCTTCCATTACAGGTTTAGAAGCCAAAGGGCCCAAATTCCCTAAACCTAAGATAGCCGTACCATTGGTAATCACGGCAACCGTATTACCTTTATTGGTATAACGATACGCATTGTCAGGATCTGCAGCGATTTCGCGTACTGGCTCAGCCACACCAGGGCTATAAGCTAGGGCGAGATCGTGACTCGTTTCGGCGGGTTTGGTAAGGCAAACTGCGGTTTTGCCTGGTATGGGAAATTCATGATAATCGAGTGCTTGTTGACGAATATCTGACATTTTAAAATCCTGAAATGCGACATTTATAATTTATGAGAGTAAGACCTACCAACACACATCTAGTCTCACCAAAGGGTGATGTTAATAGTCTGGCTGGTCGGGGTAAGATACGCCAATAAGGGGAATTTATAAATAAGAGATTCATAAATTTCAATTTAGCCGCCAAATAGACCCTCTAAGCTTAGTTTTATAAACTTATCTCCTATAATAAAGCTGCATTTCTTAATATGTTTTGTAGGAAACAAACATATATTTTGTAGTTACTGCGCTAGTTGTAGCGACTTAATCTCAAAAATGTTGGTTAAATTACAATATATGGCGACTAGCATATTTATCTTATAGTTAATTGCTATAAATAAGTCGAATTATACACTTGAACTCTCAATACTGAATAAGTTGACGATTTATTGAGTGAAGTCGTACCAGCTAGATATGTAGAATAAGCGGAATAAAGAAAATCGACGAATAACACAAAGCAAAAAGGCGCCATAGGCGCCTTTTCTAGAAACATTGCAATCGCAATTATTTCTTTGCAAGCACTGCGAAGCGCTTGTTGAATTTGTCGATACGACCGCCGGTATCAACAACTTTTTGTGTACCAGTGTAGAATGGGTGACAAGCACCACATACGTCTAAATGCAGATCTTTACCAGCAGTAGAGTTTACTTTGATAACGTTACCACAAGTACAGTTTGCAGTGATGATAGCGTATGTTGGGTGGATACCTGGTTTCATTGGGGTTACCTCAAAAGTGTAAGGCCATGTCGCTCTTCCAACCCGTAGTCGGACACCACATGCATGTTAATAACAATATGTTTAGGGCGCAGAATGGTACAGCATACCTACAAGGGATACAAGTAGATTATCTGAGCGTTTGCCGGTTAATCCGTGTCTATTTTGACTTTAGTTAAGCGGCTTATTTTCCCGCTTCTTTAGCCTCAAATACCGCCCGCGCCTCTTTAGCATCAGAATGCTGATCCAAAATCATTTTCGAAGGACAAGATAGCACCGCATTGCTCTTGAGTGCATTGATTCTATTCTTCGAGAAAGCCACAGGATTTGCCTCATAAATCGCCAACATAGCGCCATATACACTCACATCCCAATCCTTGGCATATCGATTAGCGATACGCCACAACGTCTCGCCAGCAAGATACGTTAAATGGCAATGTTCGGGCGTCTGTGAGGCCGTTTCAGCAATATTCTGTTTTTGCTCATTATTTGCCGTTTTCACTATTTCGGGAACCACAGTTTCAGTTGCAGCGTTTTCAACAGCCCCTTTTTCAACAGCAATCGTCTCAGAGGTTTTAGCGAAGGCGTTTATCTCAGTAGCCGACGTATTTTGTTTGTTCGCGGCTTCAGGAAATCTAAAGCCAGTCACCACTTCTACCGTTGGTACTTTGGATTGGGTATTTGCAGCAGTAGCAACAGTCGCTGCGGGCGTTACCTCTGCAACTGGCTTTGGTTCTGCCACCACTTTTACAGGCTTAATGCCCACTTTATCCGCACTTTTTGGGGCGCCCGCTATGGTGGTCTTTTTAGTGTCCGAAACCGCTTTTATCGTTAACGCGGCAGAGGCAGGTTTAGCTGTGCCGAATAAATTGATACTTTTGACGTCATACCATCGGTCAAGACGATACTCTCTCACTAAGAGTTTAGCGCTACTATCCTTCACATCTTCAACGCCAGTGAGTAAAACTAAAAAGCGATTAATCTCCTCAACCATTAACCTTTCTTCGCCGCTTGCTTGCTGCACAACAAACTCTAAGCGCGACATATCTTGATTGTCTGCGATCACATTCACCCTGAGTTTAGGGTAAGCGCCTAATTCAAACATCCGGCTATTAATGCTCACATGGGAGACTTGTGCCATGCTAGGTGCGCTGCACACCAAAGCAAGTAGACCTAATGATTTCACTATATTAGCCATTTATTTACTCTCAACTATCCTTGGTAAACCATCATTAGGGCTAGCCCTAGCCAGCCGCGCTGAGTACACTAAACCACATTCTTGTCTAAGACTTGCCTGCATATGTCATTGTTTGTCGAAGTTGCGTTACCTGTGCCTATGCGGCAAACCTTTAGCTACCGCGTACCCGAATCCTATCCTAGTACACCGCAAATAGGTGTGCGCGTTAAAGTTCCCTTCGGTCGTCAACAATTGATCGGGTTAGTCACAGGTATCACTGAGTCTTGCAGCTTAGCCCCAAAGCAAATTAAGTCTGTGCTCGAGTTTATCGACGATAAACCTTTACTGCCTGAATCACTTTATAAATTAACTCTTTGGGCTGCGAGATACTATTTTTGCAGCCAAGGGCAGATGCTAACCCAAGCCTTACCAGTGGCCCTGCGTAAAGGGCTCGATGCCGCGCCACAAAAGATCCAATTCTGGCAATTAACTGAAATAGGCCAAAATATTGCGCCCGAAGCGGTTAAACGCGCACCCGCACAGAAAAAACTACTCGAGTTACTCAAAACCGCCAGCTTAACCCAAGAAGAGGTTATCAGCTTAGACATCAGTAAAGCGGCGCTTAAAGCCCTAGAAGATAAAGGCTGGGTGGCACGCCATGAAAAAATTGCCGAGCTTAATCTCGACTGGCGCACCACACTCGAAATGGACGAAACGCCACATAAACTCAATAAAGAACAAGCCGTCGCCGTTGCCACTTTAAATCTGCAACAAGGATATCACTGTACTTTATTAGAAGGCATTACCGGTTCGGGTAAAACGGAAGTCTATCTTGCTGTACTCGAAGAAATCCTCAAGCAAGGCAAACAAGCGTTAATTTTAGTGCCTGAAATCGGCTTAACACCCCAGACAATCAACCGCTTTAAGCGCCGTTTCAAAGTCAATGTTGCCATTTTGCATTCAGGGTTAACCGACAATCAGAGACTCGAAGCATGGCGCCAAGCCCGCTGTGGTCAGGCTGCAATCATTATCGGCACCCGCTCAGCCTTGTTCACACCTATGGCGTATCCCGGCATCATCATACTCGATGAAGAACACGACAGTAGTTTCAAACAACAGGAAGGCGTTGGTTATCATGCCCGCGACTTGGCAGTCATGCGTGGCCATTTAGAAGCGATTCCGGTGATTTTGGGCACAGCGACCCCCTCACTCGAAAGTCTACAAAATGCCTTAAGCGGCCGTTACCATCATTTACAATTGGGTGAACGCGCAGGTGCGGCTAAAAAAGTGCGCCAAGGCATTATCGACATTAAAAATATGCCGCTGAAAGCCGGTATGTCAGTGCCGTTACTGAACGAAATCCGCCTGCATTTAGACGCAGGCAACCAAGTCTTGTTGTTTCTCAATCGCCGCGGCTTCGCACCAGCCCTGCTTTGCCACGAGTGTGGGCACTTACACGAATGCGACCGCTGCGACGCGTTTTTCACTGTACATCAATCCCTTGGCGAAATTTGCTGTCACCATTGTGGCAATCAATACGCTATCCCCAAGCAGTGTCACAAATGTGGCAGTACTATGTTGATGGGCCAAGGCATAGGCACAGAACAGCTCGCCGAAGCGCTGCAACAAGAGTTTCCTAAACATCCAGTAGTGCGCATCGACCGTGATACGACCCGCCTTAAAGGTTCATTAGAAACCCACTTAAATGCGATTCATAAGGGGGAATATAAAATCCTCGTCGGCACGCAAATGCTAGCTAAGGGCCACCACTTCCCTGATGTGACGCTTGTTGGGTTACTCGATGTCGATGGCGCTTTATTTAGCGCCGACTTCCGCGCGCCCGAACGTTTTGGACAACTCTATACCCAAGTTGCAGGTCGCGCAGGGCGTGCCAGTAAACCCGGCACGGTATTATTGCAAACTCACCAGAGCGACAATCCTATTTTGCGGGATTTGCTGCACCGCGGTTATGGCGAGTTTGCTCGCAGCCAGCTCAAAGAACGTCAACAAGCACTGCTGCCGCCAGCATGGCACATGGTGTTGGTGCGCGCCGAAGCACATTTAGCCAGTGATGCCGATAACTTTCTCAACGCCTTTGCCGCGCTTTTGCCGCAAGATAAAGAATTTGAGGTGATTGGTCCTATGCCCGCGCCCTTAGATAAAAAAGCTGGCAAGTTCCGTCGCCAACTCTTATTCCAAGCTAAAAACCGCAACCGTCTGCAGCAAGAGTTTGAACGTATTCATCCGCTTGTAGAACAACTTATCGAAGCTAAACGCTGCCGATGGAGCTTAGACAGAGATCCGCTGGATCTCCTCTGAGTCGAGTATTTCACAATCATTTGATAAAAAATCATCGGGAAGATAGCAATTGTTAACCACAAACGGCTAAAATATGCGGTTATTCCCTGTATTCACTCTTAAAGTTAGTGCCGATTAGAACCCATGAAATCACATATCCAATCATTACTTGAACAAACTCTAGAATCCTTTAAACAACAAGGTATTGTGCCTGCTGACTTTGAAGCACGCATTCAGGTAGATCGAACCAAGGATAAGAGTCATGGCGACTTGGCAACCAACTTAGCCATGATGCTAACCAAGGTCGCAGGCAAGAATCCACGCGAATTAGCCCAACTGATCATAGATACCTTACCGGCTTCGGCTTTTGTGGCTAAGGTTGAAATTGCAGGACCAGGCTTTATCAACTTTTTCATCAACGACAGCGCCTTAGCAGATCAACTGCAAAATGCCGTCAACGATGAGCATTTAGGCATTAAGTTACCGACACCACAAACCGTTGTTGTCGATTACTCTTCACCCAACCTCGCCAAAGAAATGCATGTAGGCCATCTACGTTCAACCATCATTGGTGACAGTGTTGTGCGTGCGTTAGAATTTTTAGGCCACAAGGTTATTCGTCAAAACCATGTGGGCGACTGGGGCACACAATTTGGTATGTTGCTGGCCTATATGGAAGAGCTGCGCGCCAAAAATGGTGAAGAAGCTCAACTTGAACTGTCTGATTTAGAAAACTTTTATCGTGCTGCTAAACTGCGTTTCGACGAATCAGCAGAATTCGCCACCCGCGCTCGTCAGTTAGTGGTTGAACTGCAATCTGGCGACGAGTATTGCAACAAACTGTGGCGCGAATTTAACGATATTTCGTTAAGCCACTGCCATGAAGTCTACGCCCGTTTAGGTGTGAGCCTGACCCGCGCCGATGTACACGGTGAAAGTGCTTATAACGCCGATCTCGAGCAAGTGGTTAAAGATTTAGATGCCCAAGGTTTATTAACCGAAAGTAACGGCGCTAAAGTCGTATTCCAAGAAGCCTTCCGCAACAAAGAAGGTGAGCCATTGCCTGTTATCATCCAAAAAGCCGATGGCGGCTATTTGTATGCCACCTCAGATCTTGCAGCAATGCGCTACCGCTCGAACGTGTTAAAGGCCGATCGCGTCCTGTATTTTGTTGACCTACGTCAGGCACTGCATTTCCAACAAGTCTTTAGCCTAGCGAAACTGGCTAAGTTTGTCCGTGAAGATATGTCATTAGAACACTTAGGTTTTGGTACTATGAATGGCGAAGATGGCCGTCCATTCAAAACCCGTAGCGGCGGTGTCGTTAAGTTAGTTGACCTGCTAGAAGAGGCCAATGTGCGCGCGCTAGAACTCGTTCGTAGCAAAAATCCTGATATGGATGAGGCCACGCTGACTGAAATTGCCCGTGTCGTTGGGATCAGCGCCGTTAAATATGCTGACTTGTCGAAAAACCGCACCAGCGATTACATTTTCAGCTTTGAACAAATGCTCAGCTTCGAAGGCAATACCGCACCTTACCTGCTGTACGCTTACACCCGTGTTGCGGGCATATTCAAGCGAGTAACCGATCTGGATCTCAGCCAAGCGAAAATCGTGCTTGAGCATGAAAAAGAGAAAGATCTCGGTAATAAGTTGGCGCAGTTCGGTGAGATCCTCAATCGTGTTGTCGATAAAGGTCAGCCGCACGTACTGTGTGCTTATTTATACGAATTAGCGGGTGCTTTCTCTAGCTTTTACGAAGCTTGTCCAGTGCTTGCCGCCGATAATGACGCGCAAAAGAACAGCCGTTTATTACTCGCGCAACTGACGGCTCGTACGTTACAAAAAGGCCTAAATCTACTCGGTATTGAAACCTTAGAGCGGATGTAAGCCATGAGTAATCGCGATTATGCCAATAGAAGGCCGCAGTCGGGCGCTAAACCGCGCCCAATCCGCGCGACTCGCCCAACTCGAGCAAAGCCTTCACAATCTAAATCGGCGCCGCGTAAGAAGCTGCCGCTGACCTTGATAGGCTTTGTCATACTCGCTGTGGGTTGTTTCGTCTATTTCCTGTCAAGCATTAAAGATAATGCTAAGCAAGAAGTGAAGCCGATACCCGCTCCAGCCAAGAAAACGGAAGTACAAGTTAAGCCTCAAGAGACAGCGGTGCTTACTCCTAAGGTCAAAGAACCTGAACGCCAAGCGGTCGTTATCCCAGTAGAGACAACTGAAACTGCTGAGCTTATTGTTCCGCCAAAGAAGGATCCTAATGCTCTGCCACCACAACCAAAGGAAGAATGGACCTATCTGAACGAGCTTGAAAATAAGCATGTTGAGGTCGATATTCCCGATATTGTTGCGAGCAGAACACCGATGCAATATCAGTTGCAGTGTGCTTCTTTCCGCCAAGAATCACAGGCGAACGAGATGAAAGCTGTCATCGCTTTCCAAGGTTTAGAGGCGCAAGTGAGACAAGTCGAAGGTACGACTGGCGTATGGTACAAGGTTGCTTTAGGCCCCTTCGAGCGTAAACGTGATGCAGAGCGTAAACGTCATACACTGCAAAAAGCGGGGATTAATGGTTGCCAGATTCTGGCGATTCCTAAATAAGGCTTTAGCCTACTCCTGATAGACTATTAAGAATAAATAGCGGCCAGCGTTTTATCGCTCGTCGCTATTTTTTTATCCGTATAACATGACTCACTCATTGATTCTGCCTGCCCATAAAAACTCAGTTTTAAACAACAACTCATTTCAAATTTGCTGATCTACTAAATTTATAACCCATTATTTGTAAACAACAAAATCATTTATTAAGAAAGATTAATATGCAGTTTAATTGACCTAGATCAAACTTAGGCGTATCTCTTAATTAACAGCAAGACCGCTGTATCTGTGTCAAATCCAACCTCAGGGTGAAGTATTATGAATGCATTAATCGAGATAGAAGCCACCGAATTCAGCCAACTGTTCAAGAGTGGCGACATGCTGGGAATTAGGATGTTTATGGAACATGTGCGCATGCCGCTGGATGTTCAAGACAAGATTTATGACGAAATTTCTGCGCTTCAGCAATTAGAACAAAACCAAATTGCCAAGCTCATTGAAACCCACGCCCATTCCCAAATTCATGAACGCCTAGCTTATTAGCCTTCCATTCAATGAAAAATTTATCTATGCCCAACTGCAGCTTCTGGCGGTTCATTCAACAGAAGCTGTCTAACCCACCTACTCTTCATAACTCAGTATCCAATTACAGCCAAAAAATAAGGCCAAATACTTGGGTATTTGACCTTAATGAACTAGCTAGTTTCAGATTTTAACCACATAACCACAGCCTTAGCTCGGTTTTTCTTCCGTTAAGCCTATGCTATTCATCCAATAATCGAAATCCACCATATTACCCGGCAATACGACTCGACTATTCTTCTGGCTTAAGCCATCGAGCTGTTTAAAGTATTGCTCACCGAGTTGCATCCGCAGGGCATTGTGACCACCCGGCGCGGCAATAACAGAGGCGAGACGTTCAATCGATTCTGCCGTTGCGCGGGAAATGGTTAAAATTTCCTCAGCCTTACCTTCGGCTTCGTTAATCCGGCGCTGCATCTCACCTTCAGAACGGTTTACCGTTTCAGCTTTAACCCCTTCAGAACGGTTAATTTTACTCTGTTTGTCGCCTTCACTCTTAGCCAATAATGCACGGCGCTCACGCTCGGCATTTACTTGCATTTCCATGGCATTTTTAACGGTTTCAGGTGGTGTGATATTTTTAATTTCATAACGATGCACGCGTATTCCCCACAGGGCACCCGCTTGATCTAAGACTTGCACTACCTTAGCTGAAATCACATCACGCTCTTCAAACGTACGATCAAGATCAAGTGTCCCTATGACAGAGCGCGTCGTCGTTTGCGCCAACTGAATTGCTGCATAACGATAATCGGTAATACCATAGCTGGCCTTCACAGGGTCAGTCACAGAGATATAAATCACCCCATCCACTTCAACGTTTACTTCGTCGCTCGAGAAACATTCCTGCGGCGGTACGTCGATGGTTTCTTCTTTCAAATCATGAATAAAAGCCACTTTATCCACAAAGGGGATCAAAGTATGGAACCCCGCATCTAACGTACTGTGATACTTACCTAAACGCTCAACAATAAAAGCCGATTTAGTGGGTACTAGGCGGATCGATTGAAATAGTTTAATCACAAAAATGGCAAATATTAGTCCCCAAATTGCCATCACAATCAAATCTGTATCTACTGGAATATTCATTATCGCGCTCCTTTGCCAAGATTATTCTGGCCACTCATAGTCTGAGTGACTTGCTCCATACCTTCGAAGAAACCTTCAAGTTTTGCCATTTCAGCGGGAACAACAGAGACTTGTGCATCATTGAGGATCTTACCAACTTGAGCAATAAACTGTTCTTTTAATAGCATATTCATCGCATCTGTACCGCCATTGACGGCTAATGCTTGCGAGATCATTGCCATACCTTCGGATTTTGCTTTCGCTATGATAGCGATCTCCTGACCTGTACCTTTAGCTTCATTAATCCGTTTCTGTTTTTGACCTTCTGACAGGTTAATGGCCTCTTGGCGCTCACCTTCAGACATATTGATCATCGCGGCTTTTTCGGCATTCGCTAAGGTGATTTCGGCACGTTTACGGCGTTCAGCTTCCATCTGCTTCTCAAGGGTGTGGATAACATGGCGTGAAGGCGTGATATTACGAATTTCATAGCGCAATACCTTGATTCCCCATGGCTCGGAAGCCTTATCTATTTCCCGCACGATTGATTCATTTAAGCTATCACGCTCAGAGAAAGTCTCACTCAAACTCAGCTTGCCGATTTCAGATCGCATAGTGGTCTGGGCTAAATTCACCGCTGCTTTACGGTAGTTTTCAATACCATAACTCGCCAATTTGCCATCCATCACTTTGAGGTAGACCAAGCCGTCCACTTCAAGTTGAGTGTTATCTTTGGAGATACAACTCTGTGGCGGCACATCTAATACTTGCTCACGGGTATCGTGACGGTAGGAGACGCGATCGAAAAAAGGGATCAAAAAATGAAATCCAGGGCTTAATACTGCGCGGAATTTGCCAAGACGCTCAATGACATGCACTTCACGCATCGGCACAATTAACATCAACTTATAAAGAATAAAAAAGATAAATAAAATGACTAAGGTAAATACAAACATAGATTCCATCCTTTAGTTTTTGGAAGCTTCTATTGAAATAGGCTCAACGACTAGAGCGATATTTTCACGACAAATAATTCTGACTTCGGTACCCGCCTCGATAATGCTGCCATCGCCAAGCGCTGGCCATTCACTACCTTGAAACTCCACCCGCCCAGGTGTTTGCCCAGGACCTATGGTCTGCTTTACGCGAACAATTTGATTGTATAGTTCGATTGCTTCATCCGTGTTATCCACATGGGAATCACCACCAACGAGCCTCTGAGTGACTTGTCTGAAAGCCAATAACAACACAATGGCAGAGATAAACCACAGGGTCATGCTCTGCACGACACCTTCGACCAGTCCTATGCCTAACGCACCTGCCACGACTAAACAAGCCGCACCCAGCAACACTATTATGCCACCTGGAACCACTATTTCGGCGAGCATTAACACTAAACCAATCACTGCCCACACTAAAATCGGATTTGAAAACTCCATATTTCCCCCTGAAATGAGAGTGTCCTTTACTGCACTATAACAGCAGAGTTTCGGATAATCGACATAATATGTCAAAATTTACCCTATCAAAACGCACACTCAATCACCGATGACTTAATCCTCATTCTCCCATATCCGCCCACGAAAGCCGTTAGGTTGTTTTAAAATTAAGCATAATCAATTCAAAAAGATAGCACCCCCCAATCCACAAGCGGCGAAATAACAATAAAAAACATTAAAAATCAATCATCTAAAAATAAAATTCCTCACTAATGATTATGTGATTTTGACAACAACATTCGATAAAAACTTTGAATAAATGTAAATTTTTGCATATATTGCCCCCACTTTTGAGCAAGTCCTTTGACGTACACTCGCGCTAGGTTTGAACTTACCCATCAAACCATGCCATAGGTCAGAGAGCGGATTGAGTAAGACACGAATTAACTTCGACCTATACAACAGGAAATAACAATGAAAAAAACATGCCTATGCCTAGCACTAATGCTTTCTCCTCAAGCATTTGCGGGTGACTTAGTACAGTGGTGGGATTTCAGTGCAACAGCCCTCTATGGCGAAGACTACGATTTAGCGCCATCAGATAAACAAGCCACTATCACCCTAGAAACGGCTGGCGGCTGGAAATACGGTGATTGGTTTGCCTTCCAAGATTTTATCTATTTCAAAGGTAACGACACGGGCATGGAAAGCACTACCTATGGTGAAATTTCACCGCGTTTCAGTGCCAGCAAAATCCTCGGCGAGAAAATCGCCTTTGGCCCAGTAACAGACTTGTCTCTAGCGTTAACCTATGAAGAAGGTGAAGGTCCAGTCCATAGCCTACTTTACGGTCTAGGGGTCGACGTAGCAGTACCATACTTTACTTATCTTAACTTTAATACCTATCGCCGCGATGGTATGAGCACTGGTAACAATAGTGACGGCTGGCAGTTCACTCCTGTATTTCGTATCGATATCCCTGTTGGATCTGCCAACATAGTACTCGATGGCTTTATCGACTGGGTATTTGCCACCGACGATAACGGCTACGAGGAAAACTTCCATTTCAACCCACAGCTAAAATACGATCTCGGTAAGAGCCTGTTCGGTGATCATCAAGCCAATAAATTATTGGTGGGTATCGAATATGATCTGTGGACCAATAAATACGGGGTGAAAGGCGTCGATCAAGACACTTACTCTGTGATTGCTCAATACCATTTCTAATCGGTATCGGCATAGTTTTAAAGCAACAAAAAAGGTGCCATTGGCACCTTTTCTATTTTGAGCACTCACTTTGCAGGGGAGTGTCGCTTAGCTTAGTAAAAATTAAGCTAACAGTTTTTTCGCCGCTGCAACCACGATAGAAACCGCACTCACTTCAGTTTTCTTCATTGTGGCTTCATTAGGAATTTCTTGTTGGGTGCGGTTTACAATCACACCAGCAACGCAGGCTGCACGCCAACCTTGAGTGGCACACATAGTGAACAAAGTGGAAGACTCCATCTCATAGTTCAGTACGCCCATATCTTGCCATTCTTTCATTGAACCCGCGAAACGACGCGTTACACGGCCTGTGACAGTGTCATAACGCTCTTGGCCTGGGTAGAAAGTATCAGAAGAAGCTGTTACGCCAATGTGTGGCTCAACGCCAGCATCGCGACACGCTGCAACCATAGCAGTGGTACATTCAAAGTTTGCAACCGCTGGATATTCCATAGGTGCAAAATGTAAGCTCGCGCCATCTAAACGCACTGAAGCTTGAGTCACAATCACATCACCCACATTAACATGAGGTTGGATTGCGCCTGTAGTCCCTACACGCAGGAAGGTATTCACACCTAATTGTGCAAGTTCTTCTACTGCGATAGAAGTAGATGGACCACCAATACCGGTTGAACACACTACTACTGGCTTGCCATCGGCATACGCTAAATAGCTTGTATACTCGCGGTGGCTAGCAAGAAACGTCGCATTGTCCATTAGTTCAGCAATACGTTTTACACGCTCTGGATCACCAGGAACGATTGCTAAGGTTGCACCATCGAGCATCGCTTTGGTCAAACCTAAATGAAATACATCAGCCATTGTGAAAACCCCTTTCATTTTTGATAATTAAATTCTTATAAAATCGACTTTAACCTAGTATCGAAGCGGTGAAGGTTAACTTGATCACAGAATTATCGGCAAGAAGTAATTGTTTAGTCGTAATGAAATTACCAACTACACCAGCATCTGCTCACAAGATAGCAAATTTGCCCATATTTCGAATGTCAGTCTGATTTATACCAAACAAAGTGTGAACCAGATCCAGAACTCATGCCAGAGGCTGTGGCAACAAATACCTAAGATACTGATTTAAAATAGATTAAAATAAATCATCCATTAGTATTAATCTAAGTGACCGCTAAAAGTGATCTAAGTCACGTTTAACGACTTGGTATAAGGTTAGGGTTAAGGCATAACCTGAAGTGTAGTAAATGACGACAAGGAGAATGCCGATGTTTCCAGAGTACAGAGAATTAATTTCCACCCTGAAAACCCAAGATGCTCATTTTCAACGTAAGTTTAATGAGCATAATCAGTTAGACGAGGAAATCAAACAACTGGAAAAACGTGTCGCCAGTGATTTCAACCCCACTGTGAAAGAACTCAAAAGCAGAAAGTTACACTTAAAAGAGGAAATTTATCAGATCCTCAAATCCCACGAGTAATCCCGCTATTACTCTAAAGACAAATAAGGGCGCCTAAGCGCCTTTATTAATGTCACCACAATAGCTTACAGATAGTAATCCTTCAGCGGTGGGAAACCGTTAAAGCATACTGCTGAATACGTCGTCGTATAAGCCCCTGCGGTTAACCAATACATACGGTCGCCAATGGCTAAGTCATTTGGTAAGCCATAGCTATAGTGCTCATACATGATATCTGCACTGTCACAGGTTGGGCCGGCAATCACGCATTTATCCAGCTCGCCTTGACGCTCAGTATAAATCGGGAACTTAATCGCCTCGTCCATCGTTTCAATCAAGCCAGAGAATTTACCCACATCGGTAAACACCCAACGCTCTAACGCTGTGTAAGATTTTTTGCTGATCAGTACCACTTCAGACACTAAAATCCCCGCGTTAGAGATCAACGAACGACCTGGTTCCAAAATAATTTGTGGTAAATCATCACCAAAATCTTCCTTCAAGAAGTGAGTGATTTGCTCGGCATACACACCCAATTGATTGGTTTTATCAATATAGTTAGCAGGGAAACCGCCACCCATATTGATCATCTTCAAGGTGATATTGTGCTCATCACGCAGACGGTCAAAAATGCTTTTCACTTTACCAATAGCGGAATCCCAAGCACCTATGTCACGTTGCTGAGAACCCACATGGAAAGAAATACCAAAAGGCTCTAAGCCTAATTCCTGTGCCAATACTAATAGCTCATAGGCCATTTCGTTTTGGCAACCGAATTTCCGGGATAACGGCCAATCAGCAGTATCTGTACCTTCGGTCAGAATGCGCACATAAATACGTGAACCCGGCGCTTCTTCAGCGATCATTCGCAAATCGGCTTCTGAGTCAGATGCATACATACGCACGCCACGCTCATAAAATGCACGCACATCTTGACGCTTTTTAATGGTATTACCATAGCTGACTCGATCGGTTGTCACACCGACATTCATGACCATATCTAGCTCATAAATCGAGGCAATATCAAAGTTTGACCCTTTATCTTTTAGTAAAGATAAGATCTCGGCCGCGGGGTTTGCCTTAACTGCATAATAAACGTTGGCGTAAGGAAAACTATTAACCATGTCATCGTATTGTTTCGCTATGATACTGGTATCGATCACTACGAACGGGGTTGCTTTGTCTTTGGCAAACGCTTCAATACGCTTGAATGTGTCCATATCATAATAGTCAGCAACATCAATAGATTGAAATTGGCTCATTGGGCCAGAGTCTCCTTTGGGTCAGATAGATAACAGTAAGTGTGATGTATTAAAAACGTGCGCAGTAAACGATATTTTTTCGCTTTACGCAACGAATTTTTATGCTGAATTAATAACTTTTTATTCCCCAACTCTTTAAGGAACTGAACCATCAAAAAAAGGTGCTATAAAACAAATAATTATGCACACAAACCCTAAGGTAAATTTGTGTTCATTATCAGAATAAAAAGTGAATTTTTTACGACGTTATCGGAAGGGAGATGGATAGACTGGCTGGAGCCAAAATATCCATCTAAAAACAGTTATCTTGAAGTAACAATCACACAGTGAAAAGAAGACTAATGGATGCCTTAAAATACATCCGTTAAATCGAGTTGTTACTGCGGCTGATTGAGTTTTGCGAGGGCTTGGTTCAAGGCTTCACTGGAATCAAAATAGGCAATGTCCAAAATGTTACGCTGCTTGAGCAATATCATAGTGGCCATATCTTTGTTATCAGGTAATAAACGACTGATCTCACCATCCCTATCTAACCCAATCGCAAAAGGTAAATCTTGCATCTGTGGCACAGCGACAAATTTAGCGATCAAAGAAGGCATACCACTGATATCGGCAACATAAACTAAACCCGCTGGCATTTGAGTCGCGCTCAAGGGGGTAAGTGCATCCTTAATCACATCACCGCCTTTCATGCTGCGACTAAAGAGCAGCACTTGAGTCTCATCAGTCACATTAATGGTTTTATCATTTTGGTCGAGAAGTGAAATGGGATTAATCGCATCTCCGGCAACATAACTCGCAGCATACGCCCAGATTGGGGTTAACAGACAAGACAAACATAACAACAGCGTTTTCATAAACACTCGACTCCATTATTGGATAGGCGAACAGCATACCTGACTCCCCCTATCGACTCATTAAACCAACCACGATTACATGATACGCTTCACACATGAAGGGCGAAAAGTATTTGGTGGAATTTCTACGCTATAATCGCACAGTTAATTTTATTACAAGGATATCATAATGATAACACCTGGACTCGATCAAGAATTGCAGCAACTACAAGGCGTTTATCAACTCATCACCGAATTTGTAGTCACCTACAGCTTTCAACTCGTAGGTGCTTTGCTGATCTTTTTGTTAGGTTTATGGGTAGCCAGTAAAGTATCACGCTTAGTCGCTAAGCAATTCGACAAACACAATATCGATATCACCCTAAGCAATTTTGTCAGCAATCTTATCCGCATTCTGATCATCGTCATGGTCGGGATTATCGCCCTCGGCAAGATCGGCATCAGTATTACCCCTATGGTTGCGGCAATTGGTGCTGCCTCCCTCGGCGCAGGTTTAGCCTTACAAGGTATGCTAGCGAACTATGCCGCAGGCGTGACTATTATCGTCACCCGCCCTTTTGTAGTAGGCAATACTATTGAAATTAAAGGGGAAAGCGGCGTTGTTAAACGTATCCACTTAGGCATGACCATACTCACCAATGAGGAAGGCGAGCAAATCAGCATTCCTAATAAGCATATCGTCGGCGAAATCCTGCACAATTCCTTCAGCAATAAGCTAGTCGAAACCCAGTTCAATCTCAGTTACAACACAGATCCCGAACGAGCCATTAGTGTGATTACTGAGTTATTGAGCAATAATCCCTATGTTTATCAAGAGACCACACCTAATATCGGCATCAATGGTTTTAATACTAATGGAATTGAAATGGGGGTTCGTTACTGGGTGCCCACACAAAGCTATTTTCAACATAAATATAAGGTGAACCTCGCTCTTTATAACGCACTTAAGCAGGCGGGAATCGAGATTGCCTGCCCCATTAGGGAGATCCATCTGCAAGATAAATAACGCTAATGCCCATGGGATTGATCGGCTTAGTCGATCAGCCTAGCCCAAATTGTAAACTTGCATTCTTGTAAAAATTTACGTTTACTATACTCCCAAATATCGATAGTGATGGACTACTATGTTGTTGATACTAATAATTATTGCTTTTATTGTACTGTTTATTTTTTTCGCTAAATATCAAAAAAAACAAGCGCAAGCTAAAGCACTTGCCGCAGGTGATCCTACTGCGCTACTCAATCATGGCTTAACACTGATTAACCAAGGCGAAGTCAACTCTGGCCTAGATTATATTCAGCAGGCAGTCGATAAAGGCTTAGCCGTTGCCGCCATTGCTATGGCCGAACTTTATTCCGGTCGATTCCCACAAGTTCCCGCCGATCCCAAGGCATCTAACGATTGGTATAAAAAAGCCGCCGAAATAGAGCCTCAATATTTACCCATGCTCACACTACCTAATTTGCTCTCTTCTGAGTCGCAAACACTCGATGAGTTAATCGCACAGGCAGAACAGCTCAAACCTAATGCCGAAGCGGGGCAAGCCGAGTTTCAATATGAGCTTGCTTACTTGTATCTAAGCCAGCCCTTTCTCGATCCCGATGCTAACCAAGCAATTTACTGGTTCGAAAAAGCCGCCGCACAAGAAAACCAAAGAGCCTATTACCATTTAGCCACACTCTACTGGCATGATGAGCGCGTCACTTCGGACTATATCAAAGCACGTGAATACTTTGAGAAATCCGCAGCCGCTGATTATGAATTAGCAAAAGATGATCTAGGGCATATGCTTGCTGCAGGCCAAGGTGGACCTAAAGATTTAGCGCGTGCAGAGGCATTACTTAGCGAGCGCGCCGCAGACGATGATTTCCGCCAGTATTATCTTGGTAAACGTTTCCTCTACGGTGAAGATTTTGCTGTCGACTATGACAAGGCGCGCCATTGGTTAAGCCAATCTGTCGCTAGAGGTAATGACTTCGCTAAGATTGAATTTGCTCATCTTTTACTGAAAGCGCCACAAAATGAAAGTGATTACCAACAGGCTAAAATTGACTTTGAAGAATTCGCATTTAACTGGAATGAAGACGCACTGCTAGGCTTAGGCAAGATTTATGAGCAAGGTTTAGGCGTGAGTCGCCAACCAATTAAAGCGTTAATGTATTACCAGCTCGCGGCCATGAGCAATAGAGCCGATCATCTAAAAGAATTAGCCAGATTCAGTCAGCAACTAGGTACCTTAGAGATAAGAGAGGCTGAGCGTCTACGTGACAGTTTCTTGCATCAGCATCCAATCCCCGCTGAGCAACAACAATATTTTTATTTCTATAAGGCTGAATCATTTTTAAGTGGTGAAAAACCCACTCAAGAGGCTCTACAAGCGGCAGAAGCTTGGTACGTCAAATCGGCAGAGCTAGGTCATGAAATTGCTATGCGGGAGCTGGTCAATATTTACGGCGCAGAACAATTAAATAAACCTATACAAATGTTTATTTGGTCTAGTTTATTGCTACGTCATTTTGGTAAATACGGGATGAATAGCGCTCAACGACTCCATCAAAACACCGCAAAATCATGTTTAACCGAATCCGAACTTGCCTACGCCCAAACTCAAATTGAGGCTATTGAAACCCAATTAACACCCTATCTTGAGTCGGATAGGTAAGTTTCCTAGCAGCGAATGAGCCCCAGAAAAGGTTTGGTCAGATTTAACAGGCCAAACCGTTTGGTTACAAAATAGAGTGAATTTATAATTACTTAAAAAGCACAGTGGATGTATAAGCACTACAATCAATTATTGACCAAACCTGCGCAGCTAAACGACTCAAAAATAAAACCTAGTCGAATTAAATGTCCAGCCCGATAATTAAAACTGAGCATTTTAATAGGCAAGATGAATGAGGCTGATACTGATCATTGTCATTTCATGCTTATTTCTGTCCCAAGCAAGGGCAGAAACCTCTGCTGTTGTCTGGCAAGCACACTGCCGCGATAGGCATCCTGTTATTTATGTCGAAAATGGTGAGTGCAAAGGCCCAGGTGCAGCTGTCATCAATCAAGTTATCGCCCGCCTAGGTCACAAGATAAATTGGAGTAATGTGCCTTGGGCACGCACAATTAAAGTGGCAGAAATGGGGCAAGTCGACCTAATTCCTGTCCATTCGATGACGCCAGAGCGCAACGATTTTCTAGACCCTATGCTACTGGGATACGACAAGCGCTACGTCTATTACTTTGCCCTTGCAAATAGACAACTTGAAGTCAAACATTTCGATGAACTAAAACCTCATATCATTGGCGCACTTAGAGGCGCTTTTTACTGTCCGCAGTTTAATGACAATCAAAACCAACTAAAAGTGTCTTTTGTTAATGATAACGGTCAGTTAATCAATATGTTGAAGGTTGGACGTATCGATTTAGCCATCACCTCCGAACAGCATGAAATGCAATTTTTTGCCAAAGATCCCCAACTCAAACAGATGGCGTACGTAGATATCAGCAAAAATGGCCGCTATTTCAGTATTCCGCTCATGTCGCCGCAGCATCAATATGCCAAGCTCACCAGATAGTCGACGACATGCGTACCTCAGGTGAAATTACTCGGCTATTTGAGTCCTATGGCGTCGAGCCTCCGCTTAATCTCAGTGAATCGCCCTTAGCGACTCACTGATCTGAATACTGATAACCCAAAACTAACTTGGAATTAATTCGATCGAGCGGCTAAATGCCGTAACAAGGTCGCCAATGTTGGCGCAACTGCCTGATGGGAGGGATAACACAAACCAATACGACGGAACATTCTCGGACCATCAAATTTCACTTGCTTGAGCCTAGGCTCATCTTCAATCAAACCATCGGGTAAAAAACTCACGCCAAATCCGGCTAACACTAGCGACATCACTAGAGATTTTGACTCAGCCTTAGCGACCAAATTAAGCGACATATTGCTGCACGCCAATAAACCTATCGTTTGCTGATGGGCTTCACAGGGTGGACACTCAATAAAGTCAAAGCCATTGAGCTGCTCGGGGCGTAGGCTATCTACTTGGGCGAGGGCATGCTCCTTGGGTACGCACAGCACATAATCCTCCTCCCATAGCGGGAAAAACACTTCATCTTCATGGCGTAAACTGTCGATAGTTAAACGACAATCTGCGGGGCTTTGGTAATCCAACAGATCCAGATCGAGCTTCTCAATGGCTTGATTCACCTGTCGTAAAAATCCTGCCAAACGCCGCTGGCTTAAGTCTGGCATCACAGCCAAACGTAGCTTTTGCCGGCTTGCCTTCGCCATAAACAAGCCTGGTAACTTACTCGCCTCCTCGACTAATTTAACCGCCAAAGGGTATAGATAGTGCGCGCTGTCCAAAGGTTTAACACCTTTTTTGCTGCGCTCAAATAACTGACCACCAAGCTCTTCTTCGAGTTGCTTTAACCCAGCAGACAGTGAAGGCTGGCTCACAAAGCAACGGTTAGCCGCCGAGGTAATATTGTTCTCTTCAAAAATTGCGATAAAGAAACGCAGCAAACGCAAATCGACCATTTAATCTTCTCCGACAACCGACGAGTTCAGCACAAAGTTTCAACAATAGTGCCATAGGCTGAGCCTATCATATCCAGCTGGAATAAGTATTTTTCGACTGAAAATCCCCAGCCTATACTGGTTAACAGGTTCAAGACGCCGAACAACAGTTTGTTTACGGCTTACATTGGCTCCAATTAATAGGAAATACTAATGAATCAAGTTACTAAATCACTGGTTGTCATCACGGGCGCTTCATCGGGTATTGGCGCCGCTATGGCCAAAAGCTTTAGCGCTGCAGGCCACCCGCTGCTATTACTGGCACGCCGAGTTGAAGCAATGCAAGCGCTTGAATTACCAAACAGCCTTTCTATCAGCGTCGATGTCACCGACGGCGCAGCTATTAAAACCGCCATAACCCAAGCAGAAGCACAATTTGGCCCGGTCGGCTGTCTTATCAATAACGCGGGAATCATGCTACTAGGCCAAATCGATGTGCAAGATCCCAAGGAATGGAGCCGCATGCTCAATATCAATGTGATGGGCGTGCTTAATGGTATTCATGCGGTATTAGCCGGCATGAAAGCTCGCAAAACTGGCACTATCATTAATGTCAGCTCAGTGGCGGGGCGTAAAACCTTTCCAAACCACGCCGCTTACTGCGCTACTAAATTTGCCGTGCACGCCTTAACAGAAAACATTCGTGAAGAAGTCGCCATGGATGACGTACGCCTTATCACTATCGCCCCTGGCGCAGTAGAAACCGAGTTGTTGAGCCATACCACCAGCGATGACATTAAAGCGGGTTACCATGACTGGAAAGAAGAAATGGGCGGCGTTATCGCCCCTGAAAATGTCGCCGCTGCTGCGTTGTTTGCATGGCAACAACCGCAAAATGTGTGCGTACGCGAAATCGTTCTAGCACCAACGCGCCAGCAACCTTAATCCGTTCTGAGTCTACTTTTATCTAAGTTATCTTGCTTCGAAAGACAACCAAACCTATCCCCAAAATCAATAATGCCAGAGTCAACTCTGGCATTATTTACTTCCCAATAAAGCCTGCCAAACAGCTGCTAAGTTTCAACATCACTACTTTAGTGAGTGCATATTTTACAAAGTGTTAGCTTAATCACAGTCCATTTTTTGTGCTTTAGGCGCAAAACTCGAAACTCAAAGTTATCAGAGCTAATTTAGCACGTTGGCTAGTTCATTGTTTTTAAATCAGAAAAAAATAACCATACCCTTCCTCAATACCATCAATTAGATTTTTATCAATGAACTTTTTATCAATTAGATTTTTTTAATGAAAGTGATATACCTCAAATTTACACACCGTAGGATTTGATAAATTAATTTACAAAGTGGAATCAATAAAAACACTTAACCAACAAATAAATGTAAATGTTCACAAAAAGTAAGGAATGAGATGATGAAAACGTCAACTAAGATAGCAATTGTCATGGCAGTGATCGGCAGCTTAAGTATTAATGCGTATGCCGCAGAGGGAGGTAATCCAAAGAAAGGTAAACATTTGTACAAAAAAGAATGCAAAGCCTGCCATAGCCAAGGCGGTGAAGGTGGTGAACTCACGCCAATGGCCAAAACGATGAGCCAGTGGGATCGCTTCTTTGATAAAGATAAGCACAAATTCAAACCAGAGGTATTCAATGGCCTCTCGGAGCAAGACCTCAAGGATATACAGCAATTTTTGTATGACCACGCCGCCGACTCGGACCAACCCCAAACCTGCGGTTGATCTCTGCCAACGTTATGGCCTAAGACAATGGTAGAGAGCTCCCCTGCAACTGCTCACTAACACATTGAATTAAAAGTTAAAACCCAATTCGAGAAAAATGGGGAACACACCTCAGGGACTCCTATTGGGTAAATTTGGCGAAATGCACTTAGCGCAATCATGCCAACAGAACAACTCTGGGAGAAACCTTATGCGTACTCTTATCTCAATCCTCGTTGCCAATGCCTTGTTTATGTCAGGCCAATCTTTTGCTACACCTAATGATGTGCAACAGGAAAATCAAAAAATTACCGAGTTAAAACAGAAACTTGCCGATATTACCGAGCAATTGGATGATCTCAATAATCGCGTCGACAAAACCGAGCGGCACACATCGTTAGACCGCCTTGAAATTACAGGTGATTTCCGCACTAAAGCTCATTCACTACATTACCGCGATGTTGTCTGGAATCCGGCCATCAAAGTCAATTTTAACGACTTTGGTGCCAAAGCCATGTCCGGCGCTTTCGGTATGCCCAACGATCTCAACTCCCCACTAGGGAAAATGATGCAAGCTAATCCAGACCTTGCTGCAGCCTTCCAAAATGGCATGTTACAAGGTGTTATGCCCTATGTGCTCGCGCCCAAAAGTGTACAGAACATAGATAACGATATTTTTTACACCACTCGCCTGCGGTTAAATCTGAAAGCTAAGGTATGGGATAACGTCAGTTTTGCTGGCCGCCTCAGTATGTATAAAAACTGGGGTGATTCTACCGGAGTTCAAGTATTTGATTCTTGGCGGTCTTTCACTATGGATGGTACCAGTAGCGGCAATACCAGTGGTGACTGGCTGCGGGTTGAACGCGCCTATTTCGATTGGAAAAACATTAATGGATCAGAGTTTTATCTCTCCATAGGTCGTCGCCCTTCCACCTACGGTCCACCCAGTCACTACCGCGAGAATGAAATGCGTGGCGGCACACCTTCAGGACATTTAGTCAACTTCAACTTCGATGGCGCCACCTTAGGCTACAACCTAGGTGAAATCACAGGTATCGAAGGCCAAGTCGTCCGTTTCTGTTACGGCCAAGGCTTTGAATCACAATGGGGAAATGGCGAAATGTTTGGTGATATTGTCACCAAGGATACTCACCTCGGCGGCTTTAATATCGATGCGATCAACGATGGCACTAACTTCCTGCAATTTACCCTGTTTGGTGCCAAAGACGTGAACGACGGCTTTAAAGGCACCATGGCCTTCCCTACCCAACTGGCAGGGATTTTTGCCCCCACCATGTACCAAGATATGCAAAAGTTCGACAACTTTAACTTTGTCACCCGAGTGCAACCTAGCGGCGTAATTGGTGATATGTACCTCGGCGGTATTGGCTTTGCGCGTGAAGAAGCTAACGATATCAAATGGTTTGCCTCACTAGGCTGGACACGCGCCGAGCCTAATGGCAATGCTGGCATGTTTGGCGGCATGTTATCCGATGCCATATTTGAAGCCGAGCTAAACAGCACCGGCACTGAGATTATTATGGTGCCTAAAACCAGTGACGATACCGAAACCAAAGACGGTTATGGTATTTATGTCGGCGTACAAATTCCTGCTCCCTACGGCAAATTGGGTCTGGAATATAACTATGGCTCCGAATATTGGACGCCTTTTACCCAGGCACAGGATGACCCTATTGGTAGTAAGTTAGCTACCCGAGGACATGTAGCAGAAGCCTATTACATCTTTGATATTAACCCCAAAATGTTTATCAAACTTGCTGGCCTCTATTACGACTACGAGTACACAGGCAGCGGTACACCTGTGGGTGCTCCACAAAAAATCGACGATGTGCTAGCTGGCTCTGCTTATTCCATGTTGCCAGTGGTTGATACCGCGTTTGATGTCAACGCCTCACTCACCATCAACTTCTAATCCGTCATTGATAACAACTATCAGCCCTCGGTTACATCGAGGGCGGGAGTACAAAATGAATAAGCTCATCCTCATTGCCTTAGCGGGCATGACATTAAATGCCTACGCCGCTAATCCCCATAAAGAGGCACTTAAAGGCCCGTTTACCACAGGCTCACAGGTGACCACACAATGTTTAGTCTGCCATGAAAATCAAGCGACTGACGTGATGAAAACCTCCCATTGGACTTGGGAGTTAGAACAAAAACTTCCCGATAGGACAGTCGTAAGAGGTAAGAAAAACAGCATTAATAACTTCTGCGTTGCCATTTCCAGCAATGAACCCCGCTGTACCAGTTGTCACGCGGGTTATGGTTGGAAAGACAGTAACTTTGACTTTAAAGATAAAACCAAAGTCGACTGCCTAGTTTGTCACGACACCACAGGAACTTATGTTAAAGATCCCGCTGGCGCAGGTGAACCTATGGCAAAACTCGATCTGACTAAAATAGCTCAAAACGTTGGCGAACCTGTACGGGATAACTGCGGTAGTTGCCACTTCTATGGTGGCGGTGGTGACGCGGTAAAACATGGGGACTTAGACTCATCCATGTCTTATCCAGACAAAGCGACGGATGTGCATATGGATAGCGACGGTAATGACTTTCAATGTCAGAACTGCCACACCACTGAGAAACACATGATCTCAGGTAATGCTATGGGGGTTTCACCCGGTGGTGTAGACCATATTGGCTGTGAAAACTGCCACGAATCAGCGCCGCACGCGAACAAAAAACTCAATACTCATACAGCGGCAGTTGCCTGTCAAACCTGTCATATTCCGTATTTTGCTAAAAACGAACCGACAAAAATGCGCTGGGACTGGTCAACGGCTGGAGATGATAAAAAAGAAGCACTCGACCAATACGGTAAGCATACCTACCAAAAGAAAAAAGGAGATTTTGTTTGGGAAAAAATGGTCAAACCCCAATACGCTTGGTACAACGGCACAGCCAATGCTTATATGGCAGGAGATAAAATGGATCCGAGTACAGTCACTAAATTGACCTATCCCATTGGGGATATAAATGATGCCAAAGCAAAAATCTATCCTTTCAAGGTGCACACGGGTAAACAGATTTACGATAAAAAACTCAATATTTTTATCACACCGAAAACCTATGGCAATGGGGGATTCTGGAGCGAGTTTGATTGGAACTTAGCGGCAAAACTAGGAATGGAAGCGAACACGACTATGCTTGAGAAAGGTATCAAATATAGTGGTGAATATGACTTTGCAGCCACTGAAATGTGGTGGCGGATAAACCATATGGTGTCACCAAAGGAGCAAGCATTAAATTGTAACGACTGCCATAACAAAGGCACAAGACTCGATTGGCAAGCCCTAGGTTATCAAGGTGACCCGATGAAAAATAAACAAGGGCCAAAACACAAACAGCCTTGATTGAATCGTTCACTGATTTGAGCATCACAGATATCTTACTTTTAGTAAGGCATCGAAGTGAACACAACTGATGAACCAAATCGAGTTCCCGGTAATACCCTTTGAGATCTTAGTTTTTACTAAGATCTCTTTTTTTATTATCTTGTTACTCTCACCCAAAAAGACAATTAGACTCAGCCATTCTTCGGCCTTGCCCCAGTTTGTCTCATTGAGTGACTCAATACGGTAGTTTGACTCTGTTTACCCCCCAAATCATCTGATTTTTATGGCATTTATTTTGCGTAGTCATAGCGTGTTCAATTACGGCAATCAGTATGACCTCGGGCAAAATTTCCCAAACAGTATCCAATCCTTCATTCAACCGTTTACTCGGTGAAACCAGTGGCGCTTTTGCCGACTTAGGCACTTTTTTACCTTTAGTGCTAGGGCTAATTGCCCTCAATCAATTTTCGCCCCAAGGGATATTTTTGGGGTTTGGTCTATTCGCTATTCTCAGCGCGCTGTTTTACCGTCGTCCAATTCCGGTACAGCCGATGAAAGTCATCGCTGCACTGGTGATTGCTCAGGGCTTAACCCCAGGCATGTTGCAGGCAAGCGCCATGTTAATGGGCATTATCCTGTTAATTCTCGCCTTTAGCGGCGCCATCACTTGGTTAGCCAAACAGTTATCCCAAGCTGTGAGTGTTGGCATTCAACTCGCCATAGGTCTGCAACTGATGTGGATGGGCACTAAGATGATGAGTGAATTTTGGCTGGTTGGCGTGGGGGCATTTGTACTGTTATTTATCAGTAAATTTTTGCCGCTGCGCTACCTTGCCATGCCCTTAGTCATAGCAGCGGGGATGATTTGGCAAGCAAGTACACAAACTAATTTAGCCACTAACTTTGATATTCAAGCAATGACAGCGCCATTTCAATTAGCGTGGCCGACATCAGTTGAATGGACCTCTGCCGCCCTTTTGTTGGTTTTGCCACAACTGGCATTAACCTTAACCAATGCAGTGATTGCTACATCTGTAATGGCACAGGAGAAATTCCCTGAAGATGCCGCCAAACTCACGCCCAAAAACTTCGCCATTAGCTCAGGTCTTGCCAACTTATTGCTCGCGCCCTTTGGTGCCTCGGCCATGTGCCACGGTGCGGGCGGACTTGCGGTGCAATACCATTTTGGTGCTCGCACTTATCTGGCGCCGTTAATTTTTGGCAGTACGTGCTTAATGATAGCCCTGTGCTGGGGTAGCAATATCGCTTGGCTATTAAGCCTTATTCCTATGGCAATCCTCGGCAGTTTACTGACCACTGCGGGGCTGCAACTGGCGTGGTCGAAACGCTTAATCGATGGTAAGCCCTTCTGTATCTTTGTGATTTTATCAACCGCGGTGACTTGCCTCGCTATCAACGCCGCTGCGGGACTTGCCGTGGGGATAATTCTGGAGCAAGGTCGCCGAACTTGGGCCATGTTGGCCATGCGTTAATCGCTTCCGACTCGCAGTAATAAGGGTTCCCAAAAACAAAAAGCGCGTTATACAACGCGCTTTTTGTTAACCATTCAAACCTCTTCTAACAAAGCTACAGCAGGCTAAAATGTTCTTGCAGGATTGGTCGGTGTGTCCTTTTGCGCCAGCGCCCATTTAGCAATGGCATCTTTACGCATAAAGCCTACGTTAGTGTGACCTTTAGCGTACTGAATAAACTTATCTAAAGCGGTCACAAGTCCAGGAGCACCACCTATACGGTCGTGCACACTGATCGACATCATCCGTCGCTGCGTCGAACCTTCTTGATAGAGCATATCGAACTCATCCTTTAGTTCCTGCAAAAAGGCCGTGGCCGTCATAGCAGTGTTGCCACCAAAACGTCCGATATCATTGTTACGTAAAGTGTAAGGCACAACCGCAAAAGGCTTATTTCCTACTGGGATAATTGAAGGTTCGTCCCGCGATAGGTCATCAATGTGATAAATAAAACCTAAGTCCTGCAAAATATTGAGGGTTTGAGTGCTGTGGCGCATCCAAAAGGCATTAAAACCTAAGGGGCGCTGACCTGTGATCCTTTGCAGCGTCTCAATACTCGCCACATAGGAGGCGCGTTCCTCTGCTGGCGACATGCTGTATTGTGGCGTCCACGTTTGTCCGTGACCCGAAATCTCATGCCCCTCATCTGCAACTTGTTTGGCAAGTTGAGGATGTAGCTCGGCGGCGCGCCCAACCATGTGAGAAGTCACCTTGATATTGTGCTTACGCCACAAGCGCAGCAGCCTTGGAATGCCTTCGTTCATACCGTAATCGTACCAAGTCGGGGTGATGGTATCTGGGTAGCCCTTTTCCATCGGCGGAAACGGCCCTTCGGCATTTTTATCTTGAGCACCTGCTTCAAACTGCATTGAGATTGAAATCACTAACTGCTCACCACTTGGCCAAAATATTTTGTTCATCCCACTGCCACCTGAACTTTTGGAGTCATTTTCTAAGGTATCTAATGATGGTAAACCAATAGCAAGCGCCGTTTGGCTTAGGCCGAACCCAGCAGCGATGGCGCCACCTGCCATTAAAAATCGTCGACGTTGATTCATGATTGAGTCCCTGCAGCTAATTGAGAAAATAGCGTTTGATAATCTTCGAGGTGCCAGTTATCTGTGATGAAACCATCCCGTACTCGATACATGTCAACAGCACGAAAATCGATTTTCTGCCCTTGGCCTTTTTGCTCACCAAAGACACCAGTAAAGCGGCCATTAAAACGCAGACGTACCACTGCACGATCGCCAACTATTAGCAAATGCTCAACTGAAACAGAGAGATCGGGGACCGCTGCCCTAAATGCCTTTGAGGCTTCGAGTGGCCCCGTGATTCCCTGTGCGCGGCCAGCGGGCAGAGTACGGTCGATAAAACCAGTCGCCAATGCGCCGTGGGCAAAACTTGCATCGCCCGTGTGCCAAAAACTGGCATATAACAAAGCGGCGCGGGCGATAGCTTGTGCCTGCGGTGATTGATCAGAAATCGTTTCCATTGCCGCTACTTTTGGCACTAACGCCGCTCGCACTTTAGCACTATCCTGTGTTGTTGCCCCTTGAGCGGCTAACGCATCCATGCTCAGACTTGCTAAGCTAAAACCCACAATAGCGATACCTATAAAGCCTGAAAACCATAGACTTAAGCTGAGCCAAGCGGGTAAGCGTTGAACATACAAAGTGTTAACCCGATCCATTATGCCACCTCATCGTCAGCGGATCGGATGACGGCTCTCAATGCTTCGTTGTGTGTAGGATAATCGGTATAACCCGCCGCACTACCGCCAAACAAGGGCCCTTTGTCGAATGCAGATAAAGGCAATTGATGCATTAAACGGTAAGGCAAATCAGGATTCGCAATAAAAGGTCGACCGAAGGCAACTAAGTCAGCATAACCGTTATCAATCACTTCATTGGCACGCGCCACATCATAGCGACCCGCAACAATAATGCTGCCCTTAAAGACTTTGCGCAGCTCGACTCTAAAGGACTCTGGCACCTGCGGCGCATCATCCCAATCCGCCTCTGAAAGATGTAAATATGCCACGCCCAATGCCGATAAATGCTTAGCCGCTAACAGAATAGTGTCTACAATTTCAGGACACGCCATATCTTTAAACGTCACGTAAGGGGCGAGGCGAACCCCGACTTTATCGGCACCAATTTTCGCACTCACGGCTTGGACAATTTCGAGTAAAAAACGAATGCGATTTTCCTGAGAACCGCCGTAGGCATCAGTTCTGTGGTTTGAATTGGTGCGTAAAAACTGGTCAATCAGATAACCATTGCCGCCGTGAATTTCGATGCCATCAAAACCTGCCGCAACCGCATTCACTCCCGCCTGTGCAAAATCGGCCACAACGCGGTCGATATCGGCTTGCACCATAGCCCTAGGTTCTGGGCAATCCACCATTTGCCCTTCAGGATGCGCTTCATCCACAATCCATACTTTAGTGCCAACGGGCGCAATAGCTGATGGCGCAATCGGGGCATTACCCTGCTGAAAAATCGGGTGCGATACACGGCCAACATGCCAAATTTGATTGAAGATTTTACCACCAGCCTGATGCACTGCCGCTGTGACTTTTTTCCAGCCCTCAATTTGCTCAGCGGTATACACGCCCGGCGTAAATGAATAGCCTTGACTGTCATCGGAGATTTGTGTCGCTTCTGTGATGATTAACCCCGCCGAGGCGCGCTGGGCATAATATTGCGCCATCAGATCATTAGGAATATTACCTGGCTGCCTAGTACGCGCCCGAGTCATAGGGGCCATCACGATGCGATTATTTAATGCCAGTGACGCTAATTTGTAAGACATGAATAGACTCATACACACTCCGAACCAGAAATTAAGATGAAACATCAGTGGTGCAATTGTGCATTAGTTAATCTATATTGATAATCAGGCTATTATTAAAATCATTTTCAAAAATAATTTGATATGTATCATTTAAACGATCTGCAATTAGCGCTGCGTATCGCAGCCTTAGAGAGTCTCTCGGCAGCCAGTAAAGAAATAGGCATGACGCCGGCAGCGGCAAGTGCCGCGCTGCAAAGATTAGAGAAAAAGCTAGGATGTCAGCTATTTGCTCGCTCGACGCGGCGCTTACAGCTCACAGAAGAAGGGCGGATTTTTCTCGATTCGGCGAAACCCGCACTGGCGATTCTCGAAACCGCCAGCGCCAATTTAGCCGAACACAGGGGTGAGCTTAAGGGCGAAGTACGCCTCGCGTTACCTTCGGATATTGGTCGCAGCCAGATCCGTGCTTGGCTCGATGAATTGATGGACAGCGCCCCAGAACTGACAGTGCAGCTGTATTTTGGCGATCATATGACAGACTTAATCGACCAAAATATCCATTTGGCTTTGCGCTATGGCCAGCTTGACGACTCAAACCTTAAAAGGCGTCAGCTCGCCATGACGCCAAGGGTACTGGTCGCCTCACCCGCTTATCTGGCACAACACGGCACACCAAGCACGCTAAATGAACTGAGCCAACACGCAGTACTGATCTTAAATCGCGGCGGTGAGCCGTGGCAGAAATGGAAGTTAAGTCATAACGGCGCCCCCGTTGAAATCGAAGTCAGGGGCCAACGTTTCTGTAACGATGGCGCAGTGATCCGCGACTGGGCACTCTCAGGTCGTGGAATTGCCTATAAGAGTTGGCTCGATGTGGCGCAAGATGTGACCGAAGGCAGACTCCACTTAGTGCTAGCCGATAAAATAGCCCCACCGATCCCACTGCAATTGGTATACCTACAAACCGATTATCCCAGCCATAAGATCCGTCGCACCATAGAGTTTTTAGTAGAAAAGCTCAGCCAGTTCTCCCAAAACTATCCACAGCCCTAAATTGCAAACGTCCAAAGTATCCGAATAGAAAACCACGATAAACAAGTGGTCATATGAAGAAAATAACCACCATCAAGTCGTTGCTAGATGATAGAAAACTAAAAGTAAATATGCCTTATAGGTTTAATGTCGTTGAGATGATGTAGTACCTGTGTCAACCAAAATGTAAGGCCAGAATACTCGAAATCAACGTCACTAATAATGCAAACGTAATGATAAAGCTAAAACGATATCAAGCAATTACCACCAAAGTTGTATAAAAACCACTACCCTGTCAAAACAAATTCCTATAGCATCATTCACACCAATTAACATCGTCGTAGCAGCCAAGTCGAACAACTGATTTATGTCGCGCAAACAACGCTACACATTAATACTCAGACGTTAAGTGAAAGCATTAATTCGAATATGGATAAGAAAGCGAAGAAAATATTATTCTCCACCTACTGGAAAAATGGATGGATAGACTCAAAAGATAGACTTTTATCTGATGGAGATTTTGAGTACGCAAAGTCACAAGGATTGATGTTTGATCCGATTTCGATTTCTCATGATGACTGCATAGATACCATTGCAAAAGTAGTAAAAACAATATCCAGAGCACAAATTGCTAAAGGTTTTTTAAGTAGCCTGACAACTCGCCGCTTAGACTTAAGATCTTCTTTATCATCCTATTCAATTGCCAAAAATATCCCAGAGCATAAATATACACCCGTTATATCCGGCACTTCATATTCCGACGGAAAACCAACTTCACACTCCTACACCTGCGGTGTATGCCGAGACAGCAAATACGGGATAAGGGGCAGTCACAACTATAACAACACAGATATAAACGTATTGAATTTCGAGCGTATCAAATGGGGTGGTGTCCGTCATGGCGATATTTTATATACATATTTTGACTTAAACCAATTTATAAATACGGATATCCCTGACCCAACTGATGAAGACTTAAATTGTTTCAAAGAAATATTAAGCACTATCGAAAGCTCGGAACCTACTGATTATCCCAGTGCCCTTGAAAAAAGATTGGCTAAGGTCGTAAAGTCCAGTAAAGCAGAAAGGCAGGTATTAATAGAAATTTTAGCCAGTATTGGAGTGTTACGACCAAGGAGCTACGATCGCCCTTCTAAAGGCAAAAATGACTGGGTGTTCGCTGAATATTGGCGAGGTGAAGATAAATACTGCCATAAAACTGTCGATGAATATTTTGGTAAATATCTACAGTTATGAATGAAGTGGATCAGAGATCAAGCGAAGGCTTTTCCATCCCAAAACTAACCGCAAATAAGGCGCGGGAATGACTAGCTGTATCACAAAAGGTGCGTAATGCGTTTAGAATTAACTCTCAAGAACATGTTGGATAAAATTGAATCTTTAGATTGGAAGTGGGATGTATATATACCTTCTAATAAAGAAATTAATGACTCGATATTATGTCTTGTACTTGACGATGACACAGAAGAAGATCGTGGTAGTGATGATGAACCAATTTACCCAACATCTATTGGCTATAAAAGCTTCTTAAGTGTGTCAGATTTGCAAAGTATTAAGAGTAATTTGCTGCAACAAAATTCTGAAGCTAGGCTAAATGAATTAATTAGTGCAGCAAAATATTATTATGAAAATGATGCTTTTATTAATATTAACCGCTAACCAATAAAAGCTGTCGGATGCTCCGCTAATGCGCACATTAAGGGTTACTCATAAGTGTATAACCCTATCCCTTGGGAAGCACGACTGTCACCACACAGCCCTGTTGCCAAGGCAGTAAAGCTTGCGTGGATTGCTGACAGTTTTCGATTTGAATGCTGCCGTGATGGCGGGTGACCACATCCTTACAGATGGCTAAGCCAAGCCCTAATCCCGCATCTTTGGTTGAGGCAAAAGATGCCATCAACTCACTCGCCTGCCCCTGTAGCCCTTCGCCATTATCAATAACTAACACTTTGATTTCATTTGGATGATAATAGATATCGATCCATAATTGACGCACACGATTATCGCCGCAGGTTTCTAACGCATCTAAGCTATTTTTTACTAAATTGACCCACATTTGGCTTAAACCAACGCTATCGCCCATCAGTTCAAAGGGCTCACCCTGCACTCGCACATTCACTTGCACATTGGCGCGGTCTAGCTCGCGCCGCAACAGAGCTAAAGCTTCTTTCACCACTGGCACTATATCTAAAGGTTCGGCCTTGGCCTGACGCCGCTTGAGTAAACCGCGAATACGATGCACAACCGCTCCAGCGCGAATCGACTGCGCATTAATTTTACCGAGTACATCATAGAGTTCCGGATTATCTTGCCCAAGCCTTTCCAATTGCAGCATGGCGCCTTCGCTGTATTGGGTAATCGCCGCTATGGGTTGATTGAGTTCGTGCGCAAGACCCGCGCCAATTTCCCCCAGAATTGCCGCACTTTGCAGCCGCTCAAGCTGCAATGCCTTGTCCTTTAATTGGCGCTCAGTGCTGACTAAAAACTCACTTTTCTGGCGAAATTTATATTCAAGCCACAGGTGATAAATGGTGGAAATAATAAAAATTAACAACAGTGCGCCGCCCCACTCTTTATTTTTTGCCATCCATTTATATACGGTTTGATAGAGTGGCGGCGATGCACCTTGCAGTTGCAACTCCTTAAATAACTCAATCACTTTCAACTGACTCACGGGTGCAGTCCAGCCCAAGGTATCGGCGGTAATTGCTGCAATATGATCGGCGGGTAAATCGAATAAGGCACGGGTAATCGCCATCGTCAACTTAGGAGAAACCGTATCCGCCGCAGCGAATGACCAGTTTGGGTATAACTGAGTGCTCACCTCGCAATCATATCCTGCAGGCGTGGCAGGATGGATAACACGATAATCACCCTGATTAACAAGACCCGTTGCGATCATTTCCTCTAAGGTACAAAAAGGCGCTATTGCGGCGTCGGCACTGCCATCTCTGACTTGATAGATAAGCGGTTCTAACGGGAACCCGAGGAAGCGCACTTGCCCAAAAAACTGTTCGGGTAAAAAACCCATTTTATGCAGTAACCCCATTGCCGCTTGATACCCCCCCAAGGCCTGCGGATCACTGGCGACCACATTGCGCCCGCGTAAATCCTGCAAGGTACGGATAGGGCTGTCGGCGCGGACAATAATGGTCGCACCTATGGTAAAAGTACTGCCTTGATGCTTCCGACTCTTCATTGTCGCAAGCCAAGACAGCGGGAAGTTGTTACTTAAATGCAGATATTGCCCAGGGTTAGTGACGATAAACTGCAAATCATGCTCAAGTAACTGACTACGCATGCCATTAAAATCCACAGGCACAACTTCAAAATGACTATTAGGCACTTGCTCACTGAGGTAATCCATCATAGGTTGCCAACGCTGCTTGGCCTGTAACACGCCATGGTTTGCCAGCACTCCGACTCTAAAATGGTTAACTTCTGTCGCTTCGTTGGCATAGGACGGATTAAGCCCAATGATACTCAGCAAGAATCCCATCAATATCGCTTTACACCAAGAGTCAATCGTCATCGCCTCTATTACCCACTCTTATATGCCATTGTCATTAAACGACTTTAGCTCGCAGATAAAAATCAAGCTGTGAAATGCCGCCAAACTCTGGTTTCTCCCCTAAGATAATCGGCTAATTTAGTGATGCACCTCCCAAGACCTAGGCTTAAAATTGAGCTAGACACAGACGCGGCTTAAGCTGATATAGCGATCCACACATGCCCACAAGGAAATCCATGTCTACAAAACTGCCGCTGTATTTAGTCGATGACGATGAAGCGATTCTGGATTCGCTGGGTTTTATGCTCGGACAATTTGGCTACCAAATACAAACCTTCAACAGCGGCCGCGACTTCCTTGAGCACTGTGCATTATTACAGGCGGGCTGCGTGATTTTAGATAGCCGAATGCCGGAAATCACCGGCCAAGAAGTGCAGCAAAAACGCTCGAAACCCACAGTCCGCTTGGCGTCATCTTTCTCACTGGCCACGGCGATTTACCTATGGCGTTAAGCGCCTTTCGTAAGGGGGCCTGCGATTTTTTTCAAAAACCAGTGTCCGGCAAGGCATTAGTACAAGCGATTGAAAAGGCGCAGCGTGAAAGCCAAGCGGCCTTCGAACAGCAAAGTCTGCAGCATAAGTTTGACCAACTGACTGAGCGCGAACAGCAAGTGTTAGCCCATGTGATCCAAGGCATGACTAACAAGCAAATATCGGAGGCGATGTTTTTATCCCTGCGCACGATTGAAGTACACCGCGCAAAAATCATGAAAAAGCTCGAAGTGAACAATATGGCAGAGCTAGTGCAGCACTTAGGCAATCTGAATTCTGTTTTATAAATAATGAACCAATATGCAGTGCGAAATAAATGGCATTCCAATGAGCGTATAAGTTTTAATCAAAGAACTTCTATCGCACTAGTTGATGAGAGTAAAATATTAATTGTACCTAAATTGGCTTAGATCTAATCGGCATTTAACAAAACTGGAATAAGGGAGTTTGATTTGTTACCTTTGTCCTAAATTACTGTAAATTTAACGAAATTACCGATGGACAACCTCATAATAAAACCCGGTTATGTCACTCAATTCCAATGTGTTGGACCAGAATGTGAAGACAGTTGCTGTTACGATTGGCGAATATCATTTGATAAAAAGAGCTATAAAAACACGATTAAACACCCACTGCTCGCTACAACGGCAAAGACTGCATTTATTGAAACAAAGAAAAGTACAAGCGATTGGGCCGACATTAGACTTGATGCGCAAGGTTCATGCCCATTTGTTAACGAACATAAGCTTTGTGACATCCATGCAAAAGCGGGTGAACAGGCCTTAAGTCATACATGTAAAACTTATCCAAGGATCCACAAGGTCATTGGCGGTAATAAATACGAAAGCCTCTATCTATCTTGCCCAGAAGTCGCTCGCTCAGTGTTATTTAATCCTAATGCTTTCCAATTTGATTCCAATATAAGTGGCATAAAACAGCCTTCAACGCCAAGTCCTACGTGGCTAGAAAAAACCCATGAATACAGTCTCGACCTATTATTGAATTTGGGAGGTGGTTGGCAACAAGCACTGCTGGCCATAGGGCTATTAATCAAGGTTAGTGACCAAGTCCGTCAAAATACCTTACCAATAGAAGAACTAGATAAGCGCTTACAACAACTAAAATTGTATGCACAGTCAGGCGCATTGGCAGAGCAATATAAGAACTTACCTTATTCCCCACTGCCGCAGACGCATGCCTTTATTACTGTTCATAATGAGTTGTGTAAAACTCATTCTAGAGGTGTACGCGCAAGATTTACGTCGTTAAATCAGGCTGTTGCTGCACTGTGTAATGAAGAAAATAGTTATCAAATTGATGCGTTGAATCAAGCATGGACTGAGCATGCAGTACCCGCATTGGTTAACTATACGGAACTTTTTGAACGATACATTTTATATTCAATTTACCACTACCATTTCCCCTTACTAGACTCACAGCAATTATCTTGGGAAGCATTCCGTTTACTCGTACTCGATTGTTTTATGATCCGCAGCTATTTATCTGCAATAGCCTTTAAAAATAAAGGACTATCTGAAAGTGATATTGTGATGTGCTTTCAGCTTTATCAAGTCGTTAGGCAGCATAAAATTGAATTTGTACAAAGCATGAGCAAAACATTAGAGGAATGCGGAATAGACAGTGTGCCAGCCGCAATTTGCCTTTTAAAAACAAATATCTAAACGTATAAACAGCATCGCGCTGTAGCAAGAAGAGAACATATAGCGAAGTGAAGCAATATCACAGGTGTGAAGCTTCACTTTGCAATATAGATTTACCCTGTAAGGTGGGCTTGCTGCATAAAAAATTAATCCTACCTGCGACAAGCTGTCGCAGTTTGTGCATTTGGCTTTGTTAAATATCGTATCAGCCCGCACAATCACACCATAGGTTCCTTCCTTTGTGCCCCGCGGGCGCTCAAGAAATCCACTGCTTTTTGAACCTCCACCCGAGGGTAACTATACCCTCGGGGATTTTTTTGCTTCCATCTGCGAATGCCTTCCTCCAAGATAACAACTAAAGTGGAAATGGAACGATCCAATTCTAGTTCCGTCTGCAAAGCAGTTATATACTTTCCAACCGTCTCAAATAATAAGAATCATGGAAGAGCGAATGTTCAAACCTTTAATATTACTCAGCTTTAGCACCTTAGTCTTGGCCAGTATGAGTGGCTGCGTTGGGCCACTTAATTCAAAATGTGATACAAATTCCCCCTACAGCAAACAAGAATGCAATGCAGCCGACGCCGCAGTTTATGTTGCGGCGGTTATATTGGAAGGCCCAGATAAAGGTCAAACGTGTAACGATATGTCGGGCAAAGCAAAACAAGACTGCCTCGCTCAACAACAAGCACTGAAAGAATCATTAGAGAAACACGCTCGAAAATAGCATTAAGGAAGATGAATGAAAGCCTCCGTTTTTATTGCCGCGACCCTCGACGGTTATATCGCAACGCCCGATGGGGATATCGACTTTTTAAATCAGCACCCCGGTACTAATCCCGATGAAGACTTTGGTTATCATGCCTTTATCGACACTATCGATGCGATTGTAATGGGACGAAAAAGCTTTGAAAAAGTCCTCTCCTTCGATTGTGATTGGCCCTATGTAAATATCCCAGTGTTTGTATTAAGTCGCAGCGGTGTAACAGTACCGTCGGCGTTAAGTGAGCACGTGCAAGTGCTAAATGGCGATGCAGCAAGCATTAGCGAGCAACTCAAAACCCGTGGCTTTAAGCATCTCTATATCGATGGCGGCCAAACAATCCAAGGCTTTTTAGCGGCAGGGCTAATTCAGGAACTCACGCTCACTCGCATCCCCACTTTACTGGGTAAAGGTATTCCACTCTTTGGCGACTTAGCTCAAGCGATTCAATTAATGCCCATCCACACACAGCAATACGACAATGGCTATGTACAAACCCGCTACCGCGTCATAGACAAAAGCACTCTATAAGTCGTTGAGATAGGCGATGACATATATGCCGAAGGTGAACCCTGCCATTTTTCGGCTTGCCATCTTACTGTAGAGCCATGTAACAACAATGTTAAACAACTAGATATTATCAATGACTTACTGATTGCAAATCAAAGTTCCGTTAGAATATTGTCCTCTAACAGATAGGTGAGCAATATGAGTCGTTTGCAGTCATCGAAGGGCTTTACATTAATTGAGCTGGTTGTGGTCATTATCATCCTTGGGATCTTGGCCGTCGTCGCAGCACCACGGTTTTTAAACCTAGGCCAAGATGCCCACGATGCCAGAGCCAAAACCGCATTTGCGGCCTTTGCCTCTGGTGTTAAGCTTTATCACAGTTGCTGGCTTGCGGGCGGTCACTCTGGTTATACCCAAGATCTCGCCTGTTATGGTGACGGAAAACTCGACTCGACCACCACAGGATTTCCACTGGGAATAGAGACTGCAACCGCTGATGCCGGTGCTAAATTGCAGGGCGATTATTGTGGTCAGTTATGGCAAGGTCTTTTGGCTAATAATGAATTTGTCATTGCCGATCAATACTCTTGGCGCACAGTTCCCAATGTCGACATTGTTTACTGGTATGGTGCCGTCGACATAAAAGATCCCAATGCTTACTGCATTTTCAACTATGTCTCGGACGATCGCAGCTTCGGCAGTGAAAACTGGGATCTTAAATACTATCCCTTCGATGGCCGCACTATTGTAGGTCGATCCACCCTTTCCCAGTAAGCGCTTATTTTTATTGCTAAAGGAGCGCGAAAGATCGCAAACTCCTTTGGCATTTGCCGCGATTACTTGAATTATTGTCATCCATCCCCATATATATCCCATCATCCACCGCAACTTTTGCTGCGGGCCAGAAGAGGATTCATTGTGACCACTATCGTATCAGTACGCCGTAATAATCAAGTTGTCATCGCCGGCGATGGCCAAGTCTCCCTAGGCAATACCGTTATGAAAGGTAACGCCAAAAAAGTGCGTCGCTTATATCACAACAAGGTACTGGCAGGTTTTGCAGGCGGCACCGCCGATGCTTTCACCCTATTCGAGCGTTTTGAGGCCAAACTTGAAATGCACCAAGGCCATTTATTGCGCTCGGCCGTTGAGCTCGCCAAAGATTGGCGTACCGACCGTATGCTGCGTAAACTCGAAGCCCTATTAGTCGTGGCCGATGCGGAAACCTCGCTTATCATCACAGGTAATGGTGATGTCGTTCAGCCAGAACACGACTTAGTCGCCATTGGTTCAGGCGGCAACTATGCCCAAGCGGCGGCCCTTGCACTATTGCAAAATACTGAGCTGTCAGCCTTAGAAATCGCCGAAAAATCCCTGACTATTGCTGCGGATATCTGCGTATTCACCAATCAATTCAAAACGATTGAAGAACTCAATTACTAAACAGCCCGTGAGGAATATTATGTCTGAAATGACCCCCCGTGAGATTGTCCACGAGCTGGATGCACACATTATTGGCCAACAAAAGGCCAAACGTTCTGTTGCTGTCGCCCTGCGCAACCGCTGGCGCCGGATGCAACTTGACGCGGATTTCCGTCAAGAAGTCACCCCAAAAAATATTCTGATGATTGGCCCAACAGGCGTTGGTAAAACTGAAATTGCCCGCCGTTTAGCCAAGCTGGCGAACGCGCCTTTTATCAAGGTCGAAGCGACTAAATACACAGAAGTGGGTTATGTCGGTAAGGAAGTCGAGCAAATCATCCGCGACTTGACCGATATCGCCATCAAGCTGACCCGTGAACAGCAAATGGGCAAATGTCGCCAACGCGCTGAAGAAAATGCCGAAGAGCGCATTCTCGATGCCCTGTTGCCTAAGCCGAAAAACGACTGGGAAAGCACTGAAACCGATTCCAACTCAAATACCCGTCAAGTCTTCCGCAAAAAGCTACGCGAAGGCCAATTAGACGATAAAGAAATCGATATCGATGTGGCCCAACCGCAAATTGGTGTCGAAATAATGTCGCCTCCAGGCATGGAAGAAATGACCAACCAGCTGCAAAGTCTGTTTAAAAACATGGGCCAAGCACCAGCAAAACGTCGCAAGATGAAGATCAAAGAAGCCTTTAAGCTATTGATCGAAGAAGAAGCAGCCAAACTGGTCAATCAAGAAGATTTAAAAGAACAAGCCATTGAAATGGTTGAGCAACACGGCATAGTGTTCCTCGACGAAATCGACAAAATCTGTAAGCGTGGTGAAACCTCCGGCCCAGACGTTTCCCGTGAAGGCGTACAACGTGACTTACTGCCGCTGATCGAAGGCTGCACAGTCACCACAAAACACGGCATGGTAAAAACCGACCACATACTATTTATCGCCTCTGGCGCATTCCAGATGTCTAAACCGTCGGATTTAATTCCTGAATTACAGGGTCGTTTACCGATCCGTGTCGAGCTAGATGCGCTATCAGCCAATGATTTTAAACGCATTCTAACCGAGCCACACGCCTCGCTCACCGAGCAATATATCGCGCTGATGGGCACAGAAGGCGTGAAAGTTGAATTCAGCGAATCGGGTATCGACAGCATTGCGAAAGCCGCATGGCAAGTGAACGAGCGCACCGAAAACATCGGCGCCCGTCGTTTACACACTGTGATGGAAAGGCTGATGGAAGATATCTCCTACGAGGCATCGGAAAAATCGGGCTCCGCCTTTGTTATCGACGCCGACTATGTCAGTGCCCACTTAGACAACTTAGTCCAAGACGAAGATCTCAGCCGCTTTATCCTCTAGTACTAAACTGTTCACCGCCAAGCCCAAACAACTTGGCGGTAAACGACGACTCAAATGCAAAAGTGTGACTCAAACGAAAAAGCCTGACCAAGGCTCTCGCTTACCCTTTGTATCCTTGGCCGCGAGTGGTTACATTAGTCAGGTGTTATTTTAATGAGTCGTTATCCTATCCTTAGCATTTTCTTGGTAGCCAACCTATGACCACAGCAACGCCCAATGTCACCGATCTTAAACTGAAACGTAAATCACGCATTCTAGAAATCAGTTTCGACAATGGTGAGCAATATCAGCTCAGCTGCGAGATGCTCAGAGTCTACTCGCCCTCGGCCGAAGTGCATGGTCACGGTAATCCAAAGCTGGTCACCCACAAGAAAAACGTCAACATCAGCGCCATAGAACCCGTCGGTAATTACGCAGTGAAAATCGTCTTCGATGACGGCCACGACACAGGCCTATTCTCGTGGAAAGTCCTCTACGATCTCGCCACCCACCAAGTGGATCTATGGGAAAAATACCTCGCCCGCCTACGCGCAGAAAAAGCCTCACGCGAACCGCTGATTGCGATGAATATAAAGTACAACTAGTACGTTAGGTAAAATTGTGGAATGTAAACTCTAGAAACAGAGAATTTAACAATGGGTAGCTTGTGAAGCTGTGAGTTCTCTTACTGACTTGAGTATCAAAGGAAAGACCATGTCGGAAAAAATCCCCTGCCAAGAATGTAACACCTTAATCCTTCCGAGTACCGCCGAGAAAAATGAGGGTTTATGCATGCCCTGCAAAAATGGCATACGTGCAAACCTCGAGCGTGCGAAGGAATACTACCAACAAGAGCGTGAACTCGATAAAACCTGTCCCTTTCGAGCCTTTTGGCGAGTTCTTGTTGTAAGGGTACATAACAAAGATCAAGGTTTTTATACGCTTAGACCAGAGGAACAAAACTACTATGCGGTGAACTGCTTATCTGGCGAAGTCTATAATGGTGGATTTATTCAGTATTTCGACAACTCTTCAGGTGAGCATTACGCCTTTGCTGAACGTGGACTTATCCAAATGGGAGCAAGCCACTCGTTAAACTTACTGCACCAAGCAAAACAGGCCGTGTTTGGCGAAAAGCCAGTACCAATCGACAGAGATCGTCGTTTAGCCGCAACCGATAACCAAGACCTGTACAGCGTACTCGATAAGCTCGATGACGAGTTTTATAAAGATCTAGATGATCTCGATGCCAAGCTTGAAAGCTACGCCCTTGATTACGGACTGGTAAATAAGACTTAACTGGCGATTGTCGGTAATCACTTACAGATAAAAGCTATCCTTGGCAGAAATAAGCATAATTGAGCCTATCTTGCTGACCCCATACCGCACTCCAGCCATTCACATCGCTCATATAAGCGAAATAAATGGACTGCGTTTTAAGACAAACATCTTGAAATGGCGCTTTATTCTTATTAATAAAATGCGCCGACCTAACCAGCACATCGGCACAAACGTCTTCATCCTCCACTAGCCAAATAAAATCATCACGCCATTCATCCAGTACTATCGCTGCCTCTGGGGAATAGAGTCTCAACTTATCTTGAGCGAGTACCATTTGCTCTGGAGTCACAGAACATGAAACCGCCAACTTATCGAATACACCTGAACCGCCAGCCCAAAAAGACAAATCAAATTCCAACCTATCCTCTAGCGGCGTAAAACCCAATAAATTTTCGATAATCATCAAACTTTTAGCTAAATCGGCATCTGGCCTTTGGTAACGCTTTTCAATCCCATCATATTCCCGCATACGAACTAAGCTCCTGCTGCGTTAAGTGACGCATTAAAATTGAGTAACATACTATAAAATAATAACTTTTTGATCAATGTACTCAACGATTAAGACTATTACGCCAGTGACTCGCCGACTTTGATGTAAAAATGAGTTATCCCTAAGCGCTCGATGGCGCCATTTGCAGCATAAGGAAGTGCGAACACCGCGAGCACATGGTCAAGGATAATGAAATGAAAATTATCAGGCCTACCATTTTAAATCAGCAACTTCATCAAGTAAGGCCTGTGATTTAAACCATCCCTCCTAAAAGCGGCCTGTACAGTTATTTTCTTGATTTTCTTGATTTGCTTGTCTTGCTATTAGCTCATTCAAACATCGCACTCTTTTGAAAACTTAGGCATGAAATATCGCATAATCGGCTGCGGTAAATTGCAATTGAATGCTTTAATCGGTTGACCTCATGCGCCTCAACTAACTCTCCTTAAACGGATTTTTGTGTTAATTCATCGCCTTTAAACAACTTATGCCACTGCTCCAGCACTTCTCAGTCAGTCCAACGATTGGCACTGTCGATATCGACCCGCAGCACCACATGTAGATGATTCGACATCACCGCAAAGGCTGCAACATCGATAGCAAAAACGGCTTCAAGTTCAAACAGTAGTGACTCAACCCAACTACAGCGATGGCCATAATTTTTCCCAGAATAGGCATCATCGCCACATAAAAAAGCACGCCGCACAACGCAGCTATAGCAATGGTAACAGGGAGTGTCTTCAAGGCTTATCTGAGTTCTGAGAGGACGCGGCATATAAACCTCCTTGTTTAATGCTTATAGTCGGAGGTTAACTACCACGCCATTTAAGCTGGGTGTCTTGAAAACAGCTTCTTTGTAGGCAACCTGAAAGTGCATTATATTGTTGCTCTAAAATGGATGGCCAGATTTATTATTAGCCCTGCATATGTGATAAAACAGTTAAACCTTCGCTGGAAACAAATCTTAGAAATGGAGTATTGTCAGTGACAACGAGAACGGAATTACTCAATAAATTAAGCGCCTTATCGACCGCCGATCCAGAGCACTGTCCGGTAGTGACATTAAATGAGTACTTTTTAGAAAACGAAGATGAAGAGTCTATCGCACCCAATAATTGGGGTTATGGTCGACCGTCCATCAAAGAAATCTATCGTTGCTTTAAAGAAATCGAACATAGGTCAGATGTGCAAGGTGTTTATGTTGGGATGCACGATGAATGGTCCGAAGCACTTGAGGATGATGAGCTATGGCCTGCAGCTGAGAACATTCATATTCTTACCTGTGCGCTTCTGGCGGAAGTGGAAGAATGGATTGAAGGAATCGCGGCAGATGGAATGGAGACAGGCTGGCCCTATGGCGAACATCAACTATCCCCTAAGCCGTATGCTGGCTATCATGTCTATACAGTATATTGGGATTAGTGGTTAGCTATCTCACTGTTTATGTGAATTTTATTGCATCATACAACCCCAAAACATCGGTCTAGGCCGATGTTTTTATATCTAAGGATACCAATCTCATTTTTGTAATATAAAACGTGCTCCACCAGCCTTATTATATGAATTAGCTCGTGTTATTTAGACTCCCATTGTTAAATTTTAAAAATGGAGTGTTAGTACTCTTTTTAAATACTAACAAACAACACTAAAACTTCAGAAGTTCACCTGCGAAGTTGCTGAAGGGCGTTGAAGAAAATCGCATGAGCGAGGCATGGATGCCGAGTTAGCTTTCGGATTCTTTATTTAATTAATAGGGATGTACCACCGTAAGCGTTAGCGATTTTGAATAAGCACGAAGCCCTGCTTATAAATAAAGAGTTAATGCATGTAACTTCGCTAGGGTGAGTGCTGCGAAACAGCGGTACAAACGAGAGCCAAGGATGACGAACTGGCAGTTAGACATGGACGTTGTTCGGCAAGGGCTCTTGATTGAGAATCAAGGGGTGAAGCCCCCGACTTTGACTTCGCTTTAAAAACTATCAAACCAAGTTTAGATAAACCTCCTTGTCGAAATCACGACAAATACCCTGCTTTGTGATCCTCACTGCAACCCAATTCGTAATGTCCGGCAATATCCCATCGCGAAATGCTTAACCGCGAAAGTCATTCAACGAGTCCACTTAATGCAATTACAGCAATTCCATACAGTCAGGTTAATTTTAGGCGATCAACTCAATGCCCAGCATTCTTGGTTTAACCGTGTTGATGATCAAGTGCTGTATGTGATTGCAGAATTGCACCAAGAAAACACTTATGTAACCCACCATGTGCAAAAAATATGTGCCTTCTTTGCGGCAATGGCGCAATTTGCCAAAGAGCTGCGTGCGCAAGGGCATCAAGTGCTTTATTTGAATCTAGATGACACTCATGATGGCACCCAAGGCTATAGCGATCTACTGACTCTAATTCAACATCAAGTGACACAGGTTGGCGCGATCAAGTTTGAATACCAAAGGCCTGATGAATACCGCCTACTTGAGCAATTAAGTCAGCTTAAACTCAACACAGCCGTGGTGAACTGTGTCGATACTGAGCACTTTATCTTGCCCTTTGACGAAATCGATGCGCAGTTCCCCGTCGGCAAACACATTATGATGGAGCACTTTTATCGCCGCATGCGTAAGCGTTACAACATCTTGATGCAAGACGAAAAGCCACTCGGTGGGCAATGGAACTTTGATGCCAACAACCGTCAGAAGCTTAAAACTCAGGATATAAAAGTCTTGCCAGCGCCATTGATGTTTAGCTTCGATGTAACTGAAATTCTCGCTCGGCTTGAGCGTCATCAAATTCCGACCATGGGTCGCATTGATGCACCATTGCTGTGGCCGATAAACCGTGCGCAAAGCCTCGAATTATTAGCGTATTTTTGTCAGGTTTGCTTGCCTTCCTTTGGCCGTTTTCAAGATGCCATGACAGCGCAACATCCTGCCAAGTGGAGCTTGTACCATAGTCGGCTATCATTCAGCCTTAACAGTAAATTAATCAGCCCGTTAGAAGTCATCAATGCGGCCATCGACAGTTATCAAACGAATGCTGAGATTGATATCGCTCAAGTCGAAGGATTTGTGCGGCAAATATTAGGTTGGCGAGAATATGTTCGCGGCATTTACTGGGCGAATATGCCGCAGTACGCCAGCACTAATGCGCTCGATGCCCATGGGACGCTGCCCGATTATTTTTGGCATGGCAACACTAAAATGAACTGCATGCGACAAGCCTTATCTCAATCATTAGATTTTGCCTACGCCCATCATATTCAGCGCTTAATGGTGATCGGCAATTTCTGTTTATTAACCGAAATCGAGCCAAATCAAGTCGATGAGTGGTATTTAGGCGTGTATGTTGACGCCATCGAATGGGTTGAAATGCCCAACACCCGCGGCATGGCCTTGTTTGCCGACGGCGGCATTGTCGGCACTAAACCCTACGCCGCCAGCGGCTCTTACATTAATAAAATGAGTGACTACTGCAGCGGGTGTCATTACAAGATAAAAGAGCGCAGCGGCGCACTTGCCTGCCCGTTCAATAGCTTTTATTGGCGCTTTATGGACAAACACCGCGCGCGATTGTCACAAAATCCTAGGATCGGCATGCTATACCAGACTTGGGACAAAATGGACGAGTCCGTAAGGAGTGCCATATTAGCCACAGCGGAACACAACCTCGTTCACCTAAACCGTTTGTAGCTGAGTAATGCTAAGCGTGACTCATTGATATAAAGAGTTTGATATAAAGAATTTGATATAGATATTTGGATAGGGAGAGTTTGCTATGAAAGTACTTATCGTCGGCGGGAGTGGGGGTATTGGCAAAGCCATAGTTAAGCAAATTCAAGAGTCATATCCCGACGCCACTGTGCACGCCACCTACTGGCATCATCTTCCCCAAGACAGGCAGGAGAAAATCCAATGGCATGCCTTAGATGTGACCAATGAAGCTGAGATTAGACAGCTAAGTAAACAACTCACTGAATTAGATTGGATTATTAACTGTGTCGGGATTTTACACAACCAAGATAAAGGGCCAGAAAAAAGCCTACAGTCACTGGATATCGACTTTTTCCAGCACAATTTAACGCTCAATACCCTGCCCAGTGTCATGCTGGCTAAACACTTCTGCCATGCCTTAAAACAAAGTAGCTCGGCAAGATTTGCGGTGATATCGGCGAGAGTCGGCAGCATTACCGATAATAGATTGGGTGGCTGGTACAGCTATCGCGCCTCAAAAGCTGCGCTGAATATGTTTCTCAAAACACTGTCGATTGAGTGGCAACGCACCATGAAACACGGCGTGGTGTTGTCTCTGCATCCGGGCACGACAGACACGCCATTATCTCAGCCATTTCAACAGAGTGTCCCCAAAGGCAAATTGTTTACACCTGAGTATGTCGCAAACTGCTTACTGCCCATCATTGCCAATGCTACACCCGCACAAACAGGGCGTTTTTTTGCCTACGATGGCACAGAGTTACCTTGGTGAAATAAGCTGAAGAGCAAGTCAAGCAGCGGCAACTCCGATGGAGTCTTTCTAAATTAATAAATCAAAGCCGAGGGTTTTAACGCCTTGATAGGATGATGCCCCCAACGCACACCCCATCCTTAATCAAGCCTTTTCAAGAACACTGAAAAATAAACAATTGAAATAAATCATTAAATTATTTTAAAACACTCAAGTGCATCACCCTTCCGCTTGGCTAAATCGCTATTACCCAAAAGTCCTAATTCAGATTTAAAAGCGTCTAAATGAACGTTGAAGATAGTTCCTTTGTACGATTGTTAACACTTTTACATTTAAATAACATCTAGAGTCATGCGGTTATTCACGCTTTGCGCAGAATAAAAATCTGAGAATTCCCGCCTGAGCAACAGCTCATTCTATGCGGCCATGGCAGAGGGATGCCGACGACCCTGTAGAAATCACAATAAAAAACGCTCGCCCGAGCCAGTTAAGCTGTATGGCATTCCAACGTTATTTACAAAACGGAAAAAGGATTTCAAGCATGATGCTAAACAAAAAACTGTCGCTACTCTTCATTGCTGTGTCGGCCACTTTAGGCACATCCGCATTTGCTGCCGATGTTGTCGATGTCGGTACTCTTAGAAGCGCGTCTTCAAGCAATAACTTAGTGTCTCAGTTCAGCTTAGACGCAGGTAGCCAACTCAAAGTAGAGAAAAAACTCAACCTAGGTCAAGGCAAGCAAAAACAACGTTTACAACAATATTTCCATGGCGTACCTGTTTATGGTTTCTCTGTTGCGACGTCACAATCGAGCATGGGCTTTTACAGCGACATGTCTGGCCGCGTATTAAAAAATATTGAAAAGTCGGCTGATTTTGTCAAACCTACTTTAACGGCTAACAAAGCGTTAGATATTGCGATCCGTGGCAAGTCTGACAAAGCCGTTGCAGGCCTAAAAGCTGAAAACAAACAAGCAAAATTATGGCTTTACCTCGATGATGCCGCTAAAACTCGCCTCGTTTATGTGACCTCATTTGTAGTATATGGCGATGAGCCAAGCCGCCCATTCACTATGGTTGACGCGCACTCAGGTGAAGTGATTAAGCGTTGGGAAGGGATTAACCATGCTGCAACCGGCACAGGTCCAGGCGGTAACATTAAGACAGGCCAATACGAATACGGTACTGATTTTTCTAGCTTAGACGTTGAAGTGAGCGGTGACACTTGCACCATGAACTCACCTAACGTGAAAACCGTTAACCTAAACGGTGCCACATCAGGCGCCACTGCCTTCTCTTATACTTGTCCGCGCAATACAGTCAAAGAGATCAACGGTGCTTACTCGCCATTAAACGATGCGCACTACTTCGGCAACGTGATCTACAAGATGTATAGCGAGTGGTACAACACTGCACCGTTAACCTTTCAGTTAACGATGCGAGTTCACTACAGCAACAACTACGAAAACGCTTTCTGGGACGGCAGCGCTATGACCTTCGGTGATGGCGCAACTACCTTCCACCCATTAGTGAGCTTAGATGTCTCGGCACACGAAGTGAGCCACGGTTTCACTGAGCAAAACTCAGGGCTGGTTTACGCAGATCAATCTGGCGGCATGAACGAAGCCTTCTCAGATATGGCGGGTGAAGCCGCTGAATTTTACATGCACGGCACAAACGACTGGTTAGTCGGCGCCGATATCTTTAAAGGCAGTGGTGCACTGCGCTACATGGCAGATCCAACCTTAGACGGTATCTCAATCGGTCATATCGACGATTACTATGATGGCATCGATGTGCACCACAGTTCAGGTGTATTCAATAAAGCTTTCTACACTTTAGCTAACTTACCGGGTTGGGATACACGCAAAGCATTCCAAACATTTGTAGTCGCTAACCAATTATATTGGACGGCGGACAGCTTATTCTGGCAAGGCGCCTGTGGTGTTAAATCGGCCGCAACTGACTTAGGCTTAAGTGCTGACGATGTGGTTACTGCGTTTGCCGCCGTGGGTATCACACCTTGTGAAACGCCACCACCACCGCCACCACCAGAAGCAACTGAGCTCGCCAACGGTGTTGCTGTGACAGGTTTAGCGGGTGCGTCAGGTAGCAAAAAATACTACAAACTCGATGTCGCTAGCGGTGCAACTAACCTGAGCTTCAATATGTCAGGCGGCACAGGTGATGCGGACATGTATGTTAAATTTGGTCAAGCGCCGACCTCTAGCAGCTATGACTGTCGTCCATACAAGTCAGGTAATGCCGAAAGCTGTGCTATTGATCCTGCTCAAACAGGGACTTATTGGGTGATGGTCAGCGGCTATAGCAGCTACACAGGTGTGAGCCTAGTGGGTGCTTATGATGGCGATGACACACCAAACCAAGCTCCAACCGCAGGCTTTACTGCAAGCTTTGCTAACGGTAACGGCAGCTTCACAAGCACCAGTACTGACAGCGATGGCGACCTGACGTCATGGAACTGGGATTTTGGTGATGGTACAAATGCCGCAGGTGCGAGTGTCAATCATCAGTATGCCCAGTCAGGCAGCTACACAGTCACACTGACTGTAACTGACAACGATGGCGCAACAGCAAGCACTTCGGCAGAATTTGCGGTTGAAGTCCCTGAAGTCGCATTAGAAATGGCAGTAAAAAATGCGAACAAATCTCGTCGCGGTAGCATACGTGTTGCACTCGAATGGGATGGTCACAACGCTGATGAGTACACTATCTTCCGTAACGGTGTTGCGGTGGGTACTTCAAGCAGTTCATCGTTTATTGACCGCTTCACCGACCTAGCTGGCACTAGCTTCAGCTATAAAGTGTGTGAAACTAACGGCCCTTGCTCAAACGAAGAAACCGTTAATTTTTAATCGCATAATCTAATCGTGCAATGGCGCTAGCGTAAAATCCTAGCGCTAATTCATCGATTCACTTCTCGTTTTCTTGTTAATGCCACTCAGCCCTTTTGAGTGGCATTTTTTATGGTCAAACGGCTCAGCCTCAGTACCTCATAAGGTTTGCCTTAAGCTGTTGCCTGTTGCTCCTTGCCCCTTGCCCACACGTGGATGAATCGTTACTTCAAATGTCCACTTTCACCCACTGGTTTCTTCAGCAATTTACGTTGCAACGTCCGGCGATGCATTCCCAATTGGCGAGCCGTGGCGGACACATTGCCTTGGTTAGCATTGAGCACTTGCTGAATATGCTCCCACTCCAAACGCTTAGGATTCAGTGGCGAATCGTCGACTTCATCTTCTTGAAGAGTATGGGAATGCCCATCCATTTCCAGTGCGGCGAGCAAGGTTTGGGTATCCACAGGTTTAGCTAAATAATTATCGGCGCCGAGGCGAATCGCTTCCACCGCTGTAGCGATACTGGCGTAACCTGTGAGTAACACCATAGTCACCTTGGGCAGCAGATGACGCAGCGGCACAATTAACCCTAGGCCATTGGCTTCGGCAAGCTTCATATCTAAAAGAATATGGCTAGGACGAAACTCCCGCGCCACCAGCAGAGCATCACTGGCATCATGGGTTAGGCGGCACTCAAAGCCGTGGCGCGTGAGCCGTCGGCCTAAAATACTCGCCAGAGAAAGGTCATCCTCGACGATTAACAAACGTTTCATGAACTTACCTCGTCACTAGCCTTAGTCTTGTGCGATACAGACGGCGCCGGCGCCCTTAATATAGTGAAACGAATTTGTGCCACAGTGCCACCTTGGGGATGATTTGCCAAAATCAACTCAGCGCCTAAACGCTCTAAACTGGCATGACTGAGTAGCAAAGCGACACCTAAACCCTTGGGACTTTCTATGAGTAAGGTGCCCAACTGTGGCAATAAATCGGGCGCGATACCGGTGCCATAATCGCGGATCTGCAAGTAGATCTGCTCTTCGTTTGGCGCTATATCTAAACTGATATCCACCTGCGGCGCACCTATGGTTTCGGCGCTAGCGCGGGCAGCATTTTCAATCAAGGCCATGAGAGCTGGCGTTAAACTCATATCAGTCAGAATACTTTGCTCTGCCAGTTGTTCTGGCATACAAGTGATCAACCAATTCAGTTCAGTTTGCGGCATTAACAACAAGGTTTTTTGCTTTAAACTGTCCACCAGCTCAATGATCTTTAGTGGGCGCTGGCGGCGATCGCGGATCGACTCTGTCGCTAATCTCAGCTCGGCAAGCGTATGCTCACAGCGACCTAACGCAGTTTCCATCTCGAAAATCGTTATCGAAGTATCGCTCATGTCTTCTTTTACTTCATCGAGTAATAACCTCAGACTCGAGAGCGGCGTGGCCAGTTGATGTGCCATCTGCGCCGATACTGTACCTAGGGCTAAGAGTTGCTCCTGACGCAATTGCCCTTCGCGCATATAGGCTAACTGCGCATCTTGGCGGCGCATACGCTTAGTAATTAACGCCACGCTGGTTGTCATCACCAATGCTGAAATCACAAAGTTGAACCACATGCCTAAATAGTGGGAACTCATGTCCATACCGTGGTGCTGCATGGGGGATTCGGGCACAGTAAAGATCATCAGGCTGTAGGCAAAGGTTGAAATTGCCGTCAGTGCCCAAGGCGCCCAGATTGGCAAAGTCACAGCCGCAAGTGCAATCGGCAACAGTAATAACGAGATAAACGCATTGGTCGCGCCGCCGGAAAAGTGCAACCAAGATATCCAAAATAGCGTGTCTAAGCTGAGCGCAATAAAGAGGCCGCGCTCCTTAGCAAATAAGGGTTTACGTAGCGCCAATGTGAGTGAAAGGTATAACACCTCCAGCACTAACACATGCACTAACGGCTCCATTTGCAGGCTAAGACCAAAAGTATCGGCGGCAAACGTGGTTAAGCCTATTTGCAGCAACAAACCTAAGGTTCGCAGTAATGCGACTTGGTCGGCAGCCTGTAGACTGGTCCCTAAGATCTTAGCCATGGCGATTCCTACAGAGTGAGTCCGAACGTGGCAAGTGCACCACTCGATTGTGTTAATGCTTGGCGCACGCCAGTGGCAAAATTAATTTCAGAACAAATCCCCAGCGCAGCTAAACGCGCACAACTCAAGCTACAGTCTCTTGGCCGCTTGGCATTATCCGTCGGCGTAGACTCCGGCGTTAAGTGCGCTGTGCTGAGTTGTAAAATCTCTCCTAAGGTCAACAACATCTGATACTTAGTCATAGTCTCGGCAGCGCTAAAATGATAAATCCCCTGCACGGTAGAATGTTCAATATGCTGTGCAATCATCTTGTCTATGGCTTGGGCAATATCGGTGGTCGAGGTTGGACTGCGTATCGCCCAATGATCAACACCCTGAGCGCGACGCTCAATCAATTGGTTAACCAGCACTAGCACAGCAGATTCACTCAGCTTTTCTACTTGGCCGTAAAGGATTGGCAAGCGTAGCACAGCAAAATCAGCGCTAGTGTCTAGCACGATTTCTTCGCCCTTTAGCTTAGATTCACCATAAAAATTAACCGGATGAGTGACTGCATCTTCAGCGTACTTAGGTTGAGTGCCATCGAACACATAGTCAGTGGAAATATAGATAAGCCAAGCGTTATTGGCCTTAGCTGCCATAGCTAAGGCTTGGCTCGCGGTTAAGTTAAGCGCCAATGCTGCCTGCGGATTTTGCTCGGAAACATCGGGGCGACGCTCGGCGGCGCAGTGCACTATCACTTGCGGTTGCTCGCGGGCGATAAATGACTCGACATCCAAAGGGGCGGTAAGATCGAGTTTATGCACTCGTTCACTTGCGCGGCTAAAACCCGTGGCGATAACCTCATGTCCTGTTAATTCAAGCTGTTTTACAACTGCTCGGCCGAGTAGCCCAGTAGCCCCCGTGACCATAATCTTAGCCATATCGCCCCATTCAGTTTCAACGCATATTTATGGCTAACAATTCTAAAAGCTTTTCATATTCAACGCACTTGTTTACTCTTCTAAACCAAACTTACTTAGGGTTAACTCATGCAAGATTAACCCAAATACCCATAGGCAGAATTTGAGTACGACACTTCCTCTGATATTAGCTGGCCCCATGCTGCGCCACTGCGGTGCCTCACACTTTACCCTGTGGTTTGTAAGTCGTGAGCCATTAACTGAACTTAAGCTGCGTCTTGGTGAGCAAGAGTACCTGTTGCAGGATGCCGATTTACACTATGTGCCACTCGGGCAACATGCCCATCAATATCTAATAATACTGTCGCGCCCAGAGTTGCTCGCGCCCAATATCGTCACACCTTACCAAGTGTCTGCCGCTCAGCATGGTGATATTTTTGCCACGATAAGCCAGCTGAACTATGGCGATGCGTCGACGCCAAGTGTACGTTTCACGCCTGAATTAACCCAAGTCTTCCACGGTTCCTGCCGCAATCCGCATCACCACAGTGACGATGCACTGGTCGCCGCCGATACCCATTTAGCCAAGATAATCAACAGGGGTGCGGAGGATGATCGCCCTGCACTTATCATAATGAGTGGTGATCAGGTCTATATTGATGATGTTGCGGGACCTATGCTAAGCGCCATAGGGCAAGTCATCGATTTGCTTGGTCTTAAACATGAGCAATTTGAAGGCGCGAGCATCACCACTAGTGAAGACATTCATTATCAGCCCGCATATTTGTATCAACGGCATAAAAACCTGTTACCTCATACCCAATATCCGGCCAAAACCGCGCTGTGGCGTTGGTATCGCAATCACCCCATTTTTACCTCCTCCATCGCCGTAAATCATTTGGTGAGCCTAAATGAAATCATCGCCCTGTATTTACTCACTTGGTCACCTGAACTGTGGGAATTAGTGAATATCTCAAAGGATGTCGACGGCTTATCACCCGACAATACCGCCCGCTGGCAAAATGAGTGGCAACACTTGCTTGGCTTTAAAGCTGGGCTGGGGCAAGTCAGGCGCTTTATGGCGCACATTCCCGTTTATATGATGTTTGATGACCACGACGTCACCGATGATTGGAACCTGACGGCTAAATGGGAACAAGCGGCCTACGAACACGCATTTTCGAAACGCATTATTGGCAATGCCTTAATCGGCTACACCTTATTCCAAGGACTTGGCAACGCGCCTGATAAATTTGCCGCCGATATCCGCCCGCTGCTCGATGCGTTTTTTGCGCGACAAGAAAGCGAAAGTCAGGATCTGCTCATCGACGAATTACTTAAATTTGAGCAGTGGCATTACACCTTAGAGTCCTCGCCCAAACTGGTCGTGCTCGACACGCGTACCCGCCGCTGGCGCAGTGAATCTAATCTCGCAAAACCTTCCGGCTTGATGGATTGGGAGGCGTTAATGGATTTGCAGCAAGAGTTACTCGGCCAGTCGAAGGTCATTATCGTCTCACCTGCGCCCATGTTTGGGGTCAAGTTGATTGAAGCTGTGCAGCGCACAGCCACTCTGATCGGCGGTTCCCTGTTAGTCGACGCCGAAAACTGGATGGCCCACCCGGGCGCCGCCAATGCACTACTGAGTATTTTTATGCACCGTAAAACCCCAGAGGAGTTTGTGATCCTCTCCGGCGATGTGCATTACTCCTTTAGTTACGACATCAGTATTCGTTTTAGACGCAGTAGCCCTAACATCTACCAAATCACCTGCAGCGGTATTAAAAATCACTTCCCCGAGAAGCTGTTACCGATTTTCGATAAACTCAATGGCTGGTTTTATGGCCACTTTTCACCACTTAACTTGCTGACAAAACGTAAACGTATGTTGCTGCGCGGCAGGCGACCAAATGGTGAGCCGAGTAAACGTCTAGTGAATAAAAGCGGAATAGGTATGTTGGAATTAGCTGATGATGGTGCACCAACAAAAATTGCGGTTTTACATGGCGATATGAGCGAAACCCTGTTCGAACCACCCAAACAGGAATAACAGATTAAACGGGTTTATTATGTTTAACCGTTTCAGGCTGAGTGGCACCAGAGCCTGAATCCATCAAAGGCGTATTTTTGGATAGCGCCTCATCGGTTTTGGCAGGTTTTGGCTGAACCTGATTGAAAATCCGTGCTTCTGGCTGCGACTTATTCGACGGTTTTTCATGCGCCATTTGATCCCAAATGATCTTAGGGCTTTGATCCCGCTCGGCATCGGCTTCTGCTGTCGATGTGCCAGACGAACTTGGTTTCTTCGGTTCAATCACCGCACTCGCCTTACGGATCTCGGCGGCAATATCATTCAGATAAGGCTGCTTAGTCCAGTCACCAAAATACATGGCCCCCACTAATACTGCAGCGCAAAGCAAGATAGAGAAGATCGCAGATTTGGTCATAATGGACTTCCTTTAAACAATCGTAATATGGCTCCCTATGGCAGAGACTCAGATACTGCAGATTGTATTCATACCATCACAGGGCCAAGCACACAATTGCACCCGATTATTTCCTTTAAACAGACTGGAAATAATGCTTTCCGCTGACTAAAACTCAAAACCTTGGCATTGCACGTCGTGATGGATCCCGCTCACTGGGTCAATAAAACGTAACCGCTGCGCCATCAACTTAAGAGGCGTCGCAAAGTTATCCGGCCCTTTAGGTAATAAGCTTGGATAAAATCTGTCGTTTAACAATGGCATACCTAAGCTTTGCATATGCACCCGCAACTGGTGAGTTTTGCCGGTAATCGGGCTCAAGTGGAACAAACCAAGATCGCCTTTTATGGCCACTAGGCTAATTTCGGAATGGGTATTTGCCTCGCCTTCCACGATTTTCATGGTAAAACTCGGGTCGCTCGGCTGCATGCGGTTTGTTACCGTCCAGTGCAATGGCAAAGTTAAGCAGCCCTGTTGATATTGTTCTATAATCTCAGGAGTCAACTTGGCAATCGCTTGATAGTCTTTACGAATCGCATCGTCAATAAAGAGTTGATGATAGAGCGCACGGGTTTCAGGCGCGACCGTCATCAGGATCACTCCAGCGGTTTCACGATCAAGCCTATGAGCGGGCGCGATAGTATCAATGCCAGTACGCAATCTTAGTCTATGCACCAGACATTCGTTCACATAGTTGCCGCTTGGCGTCACAGGCAAAAAGTGCGGCTTGTAGGCCAAAATAACATTGTCATCTTGGAATAGGATCTGTTCTTCGAAGGGAATTTTCGCTTCCACCGGCACTTCACGGTAGTAATACACCCGTGCTGCAGGGCGATATTCAGTGTCCAATGCGATCAAACTGCCATCCCGCCAATGCACTTTTCCGTCGAGGATCCGCTGACGCCATACATCTTCACCTATACGGGCAAAATGTTGTGCGAGAAAGGCAAACACTGTGGGTTTATCTGTGACATTCACAGGAAGCACTATGTAAGAAGGTTGGGCGGCGCGGGCAGATGCTGTCATATCACAAAAAAAGCGGCTATATAAAGCCGCTATTCTAGCCTTTTTGTGGTTTTTCAGTCCACATGGGACTTGATGAGTTGCAGCACGAAGTCCAAGGTTTTATGGCAATCTGGCTGATTCACTAACACTAATTTATCTTTGTTATACATAGGCAAAACCTCGAGCCAGCGTTGGCTCACCCAAGCGGCGTCTTCCAAATGCACTTGAGAATAGAGCTCAAACAGATCGGGATTCACTTCATAAAATTGCTCTAATGCGGCGCTTATCAACTCAAATTCACCTTTAATCGGCTCTTCTTGCCAGTTACGGCAAGGTAAAGTACGCGCCATCCACAGCTTATCTTTGGCCTGCGCCGCTGAGAGGATGCTGACGCGTTGACGCCCTTCGAGCACTATGCTGAGTGAATCATCTTCTAGCTGATTAAAATCGATAATGTCACATTGAGTGGCAGTGGGATAACAGGGCGGACTACCACTGGGTCTAATGGTGGCAAAGGCGAGCACATACTTTCCCTTGAATACATCGGCCACCATGCGCAGATGACCGGGGTCAACCACGCGAACCTCCACCCGTCCCTGTGGCAGTAACAAGGCATCGCGCATGAGTAACGCCATTTCTCGTGTTTGCATAGCAACCTCCTGCCCCAAATAGAAGGAAACGAACTCAATGCATTCGTATTTCCTATTATTGTAGAGTGTAGCAGGTGAAAGAATTTCCTTCCTAAAGCCGCTGAGCGCACAAAGAAATTTGCGACCCCGCTATTTTGAATCAGGGCATTTCGACCACGTCATGTCAAACCCAGTTTTCGAGACCAAATCACTTCAACCTAGAAGTGCTCTAGCCGATCCAGCACATTTCCCCTCGCAACAACCGAGGCAAACTCCTCTGCAAGACGTTCACTCAAAGCCACAGACGTACGCCAATATTGCATCCGCTGCGCCGTGTCCAGTTGCTTAAAATCTTCACGGTCGGGGATTTTGCCAAAGGGCAATGAAGCGACAAATTCGGCCGATGGCGCCAACACTAGCGCATTGTGATAATTAGCGCGACCTTGGCGCCACTTCAAGGATTTATCGAACCATCCAGGGCTGATGGTCGGATAAAAATGCGGATACAACGTCAGCCCCTTAGCACGGGATAAAGGCAAATCAAAATGATAGTCGGTAATGCCGCCATCGTAATACTGCCCATCGGCAACGCCTTCAATTTGGGACACAGGGGCCAGCAACAAAGGAATCGACCCCGTTGCTAACATCACAGCATCGACATTAGCCTCAGTTAATTCGACCTGCTGACTGGGTAAATCGTTGAGTTGCAAAAATGGAGATGCTGCAGCTTGTTGGCTAAAGACCACACGCTCAAAATGCCAACCTAAACTTCGGCGGCTCAATAAGTTGGTCGCCGCCGCCATCGCCAGTCCGGCAGCGAGAGGTAACTTAGCCGTTAAACGGTTTAAATGTTTGCCGCGGCACACCACTAAATGACTGTGGATATGAGCGTTATTGACGATCTCACTAGCACCACTGGCGCCTAAAATCCCCTGCACTACGCCTTTAACTTGCGCACTGACTTCCTGCGGTGTTGGCATATTGTCGTAACGCTGACCAATATAAAAATCCTCTAAGCGACCATAGGCAGCAAGGGGATCTTGCTGCGCCAAACACGCTAAACGCCAAGCCCCAGAGGAAGCGCCTAATATATATAAAGGCGTTTGCCTGTCTTTGAAAAATTCAGCAAACAAATACTTATCTAGCCCTGCGATACCAAGCCACTTAGGTCCACCAGAGGCGGCAAGCAACTGGGTAAAATGCTCAGCTTTAAGGCCTTGTTCTACCAAGGTGTTAAATGCAGTTGGTCCTGCAAGAAATCGTAACGCTGACAATTCTATGTACCTTAAAACCAATGCCATTAGAGCAAAATAAAATAGTAAACCACGAAGGTATACGTCAATAAACAATTCATATCATCGACTTAACTCAGTCGTATTGTGCATGCGGCAACTTGTCTTATGCCGTATGAAGCCTCAAAAGCACGCAGACCGATAGTGAGGTTTTCATCAATATATTCAACTGCATTTTAAATATTATTTAGAACACTAGGCTCTGAGTTAGCACATTTACGTCTTAATGTAACAATTGTTACAGTGATAACCTTCTCGGCATCAGATTGTTATTTTATCTTGAATCTGCACACCTAAGTTCGAGTGTTGGGTTACAAACATCATTGAGAGGTTTTTATGCGTCTAGCCGTTATCGCATTGGCAGTGTCATCCACACTGGTTATTCCAGCAATCCAAGCCGAAGAGCAGCAAACCGGCTTCGAAAAAATCGAGATCATAGGCTCACGCATAGCACTACGCACGGCAACTGACAGTGTTGCGCCGGTCGATATCATTACTGCCGAACAACTCGAATCAACAGGTATGACCGAAACCGCTAAAGCGCTGCAATTTGCGGCGCCAAGCTATAGCTTCCCATTCTCCTCGGTGACTGACGGTTCAGATGCGGTGCGCCCCGCGAGCTTACGCGGCCTGTCGCCAGACCACACCTTAGTACTCGTAAATGGCAAGCGTCGCCATGGTTCTGCCCTAGTACATTTAAGTGGCACCATGGGAAAAGGCTCGTCTAACGTCGATTTAAACGCGATTCCAATGACAGCGATAAAACGCATTGAAATTCTCCGAGATGGAGCCTCAGCGCAATACGGTTCGGATGCAATTGCGGGCGTGATTAACGTGGTACTCAAGGACAGCGATCAAGGGGGTAGCGTCTCGGCGCAAGCCGGACAAACCTACCAAGGTGACGGTGAGCAATGGCGTGTAGGCGTTAACCATGGGATCAGTTTAAGCAATGATGGCTTTGTGAATCTCGCCCTCGAAGCGCATCACAAAGACAGCACAAACCGCGCAGGGTTAGATCCACGGCAGCAATACCCTAAGTTAGCAGATGGCTCAGCAGATCCGCGCGAAGCGACATTTAACCGTAAGAGCCACCACGTTGGTGATGCCGAATATGATAATGTCGGTTTATTTATCAATGCGGCTCAGCCTACATCTACCGACGGAAAACTGTATGCCTTTGGTGGTATTAGCCAACGTGAAACTAAATCGGGTGCTTTTTACCGTTTAGCTCTCGATGCCCGTAACTTACCCGAAGTGTATCCCGACGGTTTTTTACCGCAAATTAACCCCAAAATTATCGATTCATCTCTTACCCTAGGCTATGAATTCAACCTGAGTGACTGGGATATTGATACCTCAGTGGGATATGGTAAAAATTCATTTAACTATAATATCGTCAATACCTTAAATGCTTCCTTAGGTCCTGAAACTCCTACCGAGTTCGACGCAGGAACGCTATCGACCCGTGAAACCAATATCAATTTGGATATTTCCCGTTATTTTGCCTTTATAAACGATTCTGAAATTCTGTTTGCGACGGGGATTTCATGGCGTCAAAACGGTTATGAAATTGAAGCCGGAGAAGAAGATTCGTATATCAATGGTGGCTATAATGGCAAAGCGGCGGGTAGCCAAGGCTTCACCGGTTTTACCCCTGAGTCTGAGGTTGATGAAACGCGCGATAACACAGGCATTTATGCCGAACTTGAAAACCAATTAACCAACGAGTTTTACTGGGCGGCAGCGCTACGCTACGAAAACTACTCTGACTTTGGCGGCAACACGAGCTGGAAACTCGCGGGTCGTTACGATTTTACCGACAACTTAGCCCTGCGTGGCACTATCAATACAGGCTTTAGAGCGCCGAGCGTACAACAGCTGTACTTCAGCAATATCTCGACGTTATTTAATCCCGATCCAGTGACGGGGCAACTGGTTCCTATTGAATCAGGTACTTTCAACACCTTATCTCCAGTAACAAAGGCACTTGGGATTAACGAGCTAGAACCTGAAATATCTCAATCATTTAGTCTCGGTCTTGTTTATACCAATAACGCTGGTCTAGCGGTAACGCTCGACACTTACCAAATAGAGATTGATGACCGCATCATTTTATCTGGCGCTCTAAGACCCGCTGATAGCCCCGCGGTTGCGACCGCACTTGCTGGTACCAATGCTGATTCAGCACGCTTCTTCGTCAATGCCGTCGATAGCCGCACTCGCGGGGTCGATCTCGTTGTTAGCCAAGATATTGATATTGGCACTTGGAGCGATTTACGGGCGAATTTAGCCTATGCCTATAATAAAACCGAGATCCAAGACATCAATCTGCCGTCTATTTTAGGCGGATTAGAAAAGAAACTCTTTGATGGTATAGAAAGAACCCGCATGACGTCTGCTACGCCGCATAACACGGGCAGTATTGGGCTAACCCATGAGTTAGGGGATTTTAAAACCAATATCCGCTTAAACTACTTTGGTGACTATAGTGAAGGTTATTCAACGGGTGATGTGAACTATAGCGATCAGTGGGTGATGGATCTGTCGATAAGATACGCCGCCACTGATGCGCTAAGCTTTACCGCTGGGGTGCAAAACTTGTTTGATGTGTATCCAGAAAAACGACCAGATAACAATAACTTCAATGGTATCTTCGTATACCCATTAACCAATACCCCCTTTGGCTTTAATGGTGGCTACTACTTCTTAGAAGCCAAATACACTTACTAAACTCGTTTTAGCTAAGTTTAATAATACTTGATGTAGAAACAGGTCATTCAATGGCCTGTTTTTTATGCCGACATGTTTAGACCTGCTTCCAATCGACAAAGCTTATGTCCTAACTGTGGTGATCGGATTATAATCTTTACCATTCGCCCATTTCACTTCCACCATGTCGAGTAGCCGATGATCGTCGATACCTTAAAAAACCGCCAAATTTATCAATCCTTAAGCCCTCGGCTTGCGACTGCATTAGAACATCTAGCGACGACCGACTTTAGTCAGCTACCAGTAGGCAATTATCCCCTCGATGGCGACAATGTTTTTGTGATAGTGAATGACTATCAAACCAAGCATAAGTCGACAGAACCCTTTGAAGTTCATCAAAAATATATCGATGTGCAATATGTTTTCAGCGGTGAAGAAGAGTTTGGTTACTTGCCACTAGCGGAGCAAACACCCTCGAAACCCTATTTTGACAAACACGATTACGCCGAGTTTGATTACGAGGCAAACCAAGCCAATGCCTCTTATATCAAACTCAAAGCAGGCATGTTTGCGTTATTTTTCCCCGGTGACATGCATATGCCCGGCACAGGCGATATCGCCACGGCGGTGCGTAAAGTCGTGATAAAAGTGAAGATCTAAACCTTAAGCCATCTTTGCCGAACCTGAGCGTTCGATTTTTAGAGAAATAGCAACTGAAGAGCGCAGTGATATGCGCTTTGGCTATTTCCGATTAAAGCCAAATATTGCTAAAATTGTCACAAATTTAAAGGAGAGTCCCTGAAATGCCCATTTACGTTGTCGGTCACAAGATCCCCGATTCAGATTCAATCTGCGGTGCTATCGCGTTAGCCTATTTAAAAAACCAAATCGGTGAAGAAGCCATTGCCGCACGTTTAGGTGAATTGTCACCCGAAACTGCTTTTATTTTGGAACGTTTCGGCTTCGAAGCTCCAGAATACAAAACCAGCTACGCTGGTGAGCAAGTGTATATCGTTGACCATTCAGAACTGACTCAAGCACCGGATGATATCGCCCAAGCGACTATCGTAGGGATTGTCGATCACCACAAGCTAGGCGATCTCACCACAGATACCCCGTTAGAATGCTGGATCCGCCCAGTAGGTTGCAGCAACACAGTGATCAAGATGATGTTCGACTTTTACCAAGTCGCTATCCCTAAAAATATCGCTGGCATCATGATGTGCGCCATTCTGAGCGATACCGTGATTTTCAAATCACCGACTTGCACCACTGCAGACATTCGCTGCGTTGAAGCATTAGCTGAGATCGCCGGCGTTGAAGATTTCAAAGAACTGGGCATGGAAATGTTCAAAGTGAAATCCGCCGTACAAGGCACACCAGCACGCGACTTAGTAATGCGTGACTTTAAAGACTTCAACATGAACGGTAACTTGGTCGGTATCGGCCAGTTAGAAGTGATCGACCTGTCAGTATTTGACGATATCAAGGCCGAGCTAGAAGCCGATATCAAAGTGCTCAAAGTGGAAGGTAACCGCCACAGCGTTTTATTGCTGCTGACTGACATCATGAAAGAAGGTTCAGAGTTGTTGATTGTGTCTGACGATGCGCAGCTGACCCAACGTGCCTACGGTAAAGATACCGTCGATGGCAAAGTGTGGTTAGACGGCGTATTAAGCCGTAAGAAACAAGTAGTACCACAGCTACAAGCTGCATTCGCCTAGACATTATATCGTCGCCGAATCGCAACAGTAATAGCGTACTAAGGCCGAACTCAGTTCGGCCTTTTATATTTTTAAGGCAAAATTGATATCACCTGTGCCTTAGCCTTACTAATCACTGCAAACGAAAACTGGCATGAAACTTTGCTCATAAATCTATCCAGCCAGAGAAATTGGCGAGTATGATGGGCTAATTGTCCCACTGATTCGATCACTTTCATCCATGCCTGAAGCGCTACAACATATCATCACCGAACTCACCCCTTGGCTGCAGCAATATGGTTATGTTCTGCTATTTGTCGCGATTGCAGTCGAGGGTTTTGGCATTCCGGCGCCTGGGCAATCTTTATTAATTGTCGCCAGTTTATTAGCCGCTACAGGGCAAATGTCACTGTCATTGGTATTAATCGTCGCAGCTTGCGCTGCACTCTGCGGTAACAGCTTGGGATATTTTATCGGTTGGCGCTTTGGTGATGTATTGCTTAAGAAGGGCTGGATAAAACCGCAATTGGAAGACAAAATCCATGGCGTCATTGGCCAATATGGCATTGCCGCTTTAGTGCTGAGTCGTTTTGTTGAGGGATTAAAACAATTTATGTTTATCGGCTGCGGTCTCGCTAAAATGCCACTAAAACAATTTGTGATTGGTAATGCCATCGCCACCAGCATTTGGGTGACGCTCTTTGGATTAGGCCCAGTGTTAATCCGCGATGAAATCGCTCCCATGCTGGCGTTTTACCACCAGCATAAGTACCCCACATGGGCCATGGTCAGTCTGATACTCGCCGCACTAATCACTTTTACTTGGCGCAGGTGGCAAACCAAAAATCCGCAGTAACAACTTTGGAGTCTATTCTTCCGATTCCTTTTGGATTATCTCTATCACCTTATGAGCCTTAACAAAATGATCTAATTGATGAGTGTGTATCCACCAAGTCGCCGCTTCCATAAGCAACTCTGGATCATCATTTTTGTTCGCAAAGAAGGCGTAAAATGAGAGGCCGACATTATCGCCTTTAGTCTCAATTTTTTTATGACAAACAGTGATGATTTTTGCTCTTAACTCAGCTCTCATATTGACTCATAAAGTTTATTCACCAGCTTATTATCTATTTTCAATGATATACAACACTAGATATATATGCCTATTGCTTTCTAAGCTCGGCCAATTTTGGTTTCAAGAAAATGCCCTGAGGGCTCTGCATAGCAAGTAACATCACTAGCTAAATTCGACATGCTTCTCAGCGATACCGATCACTTTATGCCTTCAGTTTCAATCTTAGGCTGAGACTCTGCGCCGTCATTTGGATTTGATTCCGGCGCTTTAATTGGTGCGGGTGGCACCTCAGTCGCAGCAGGCTTATCTTGTTCCTGTGATACGTTTGGCTCCTGCAATGGTGCATTAACCTTAGGTGTCGGTGAGCTTTGCTCTTCAGGTAAAGGCTCGACAATAATCACTGGCTCTTGTGGCACAGGCGTTTCACCTTCGGTAGATGTTGCAGCTTCTGACTCTGGCGCTAAGGTGCCGAGATCTTGGTTTGCAGGGCTTTCCACCGCATGTTTAGGTAATTGATTTCGATATAAATCAATCATACGCATCACCTCAGACAAGGCTTTACCATGCTCTGGAGTGAGAATGCCATTGTGCCCAGAGACTATTTCGTCCGACACGGCCAGTACCCATACGGCTTGCATATTGGCATCGGGGCAGGTTTGCACGGTACGACGAGCCTGCAGGCGAGCACGAATTTTCCAGCCTGATTGAGGCAGCGTCATCATACAGCCAGGGATTTGATCGTGCGCCATCAAGGCCGAGGGCATCTTCATTGGCGTGGTGCAATTGCCACCAGAGCATTTGTCAATATCGTGGGTAATCGCCCAAGAGTTCCCGACAGCGCGCTCGCCGTCCTTGATGTAATTGAAGGCTTCTTTCACTGCAAAATCCCCCTTCGATTGCAACACCACCATACTCGGTTTTTGTCTATCTAAGCTCACCAACGTATCTAATGGCTGATACTCTTTAGCAGGTACGGCGGGATTTAACAGTAAGAATAAATTAGGATTATCCTGCTGATTATCAATGGCGGCTTTGATGCGATCTTTACTCGCATGCAAAACAACAGCACCGCCAAGACTATGGCCAATCACAGTGTACCGCAGCAGTTTATGCTGTGTTACTAAGCTATCAAGCTTATCCAGCAACTGTGATAGACCTAACTGCCCGATACGTTTAGCAACCTGTTTACGCTGTAAAATAGTGGGAAAATCTAAGGGTTCAATCCAACTTTTTGCATCATCTGAGCCATCGATCCAAAAAGGATCGTATTTATCGCCCCGCCAGCCAATATACAAACCCAACAAGTTGCGCTGGGTATCGGACGCGGCCATTTGCTGATAAAACTGCTCAAAAGCAATAAAGTTTTCATCCTTAGGCTCAGCGCTATGATGCCAGCCATGGACAAAAATCAATAATTCAGGGATCTGTGCAGGCTCTGGATGTAAAATTCGCGTCTCTAAACCTTGCCATTGCCTTTCGTCGTGGGGCTGACCTTTATCATTAAACTCAATCACATGAAAATTTTGCTTAGCGATATCAGGGCCGGGGATGTGGTAAGCCTGATCTGGAATAAAAGGAAGTAGGACACAAAGTAATAACAACATTAAAAACAGTAACTTGTACTGAGTAAACTTTTTCAGGCTCATTTATAACAACATAATTAACGGCCAGGCTAGGCCAAAATAGACGTGCTGAAAGGGACTAACAGCAAAATTGACGAAATTATACGCTAACGCCATTAACCCAGCTAGTGCCTAAGTTGCTTTTCATCTAAACAGCAATGCTGTTTAACGCCAAGTATCGGGAAGCGTGACTTGGCTCCATAACTCTTGGCACAGCGGCTGACTATTGTGCCAGTCGCCACCGTTAATCCATTTAACCAGCGTATCCCCCACCTTTGGATATGCAATTGGATTAGGCGATGCCGTTTTAAGCCAGCGCTTAACTATGTTCACATCGAGACTCATCATGCTATCTGCAGCCGCTAAAAGTTGTAACGCCGCCACATTCGATAACTGCTCAAACTGGCCAATCAGTGGTTTGACTAAGAGTTTTTTACCTAAGGTTAATGCCTCGCTGGCAAGCTCAAAGCCCGCATTGCCTATCACACCACCGCAGCTGGCAAGATGTTGCTTAAACCCCTCACGATTAAAACCGTGCCATTTAATGTGCTCAGCAACTTGGCCTTTAGGTTGTTGGCTGTGATATACCAAAAACTGATAATCACTAAAGTGAGACAGAAAGTGAGCAATCATATCCGCATCTTCAAAAGGCAAATAAACTAAAATCTGATGCGTGTGTTCGAATGGGCTGGCATCCACTTCGACAAAAGGCGGCAAAATAGGGAAGCCAAAATGATGCCAATGACACCCCAGCGCCACATCCACTGGAGCAAAATAATTGAGCAGCATCTCATTAAACCAAGTGCTACCGAGTTTTGGCACCGGATGAGTTAACGCCGCCTGATGGCTAATCCCAATGGATGGCACGCCTTGGCGCCGCGCAGCCCAAGCCGACACAGGTTCAAAGTCGTTGAGTACTAAATCGTAGCAACTGAGATCTAAGGCTTTAATATCTTTAAATAACGACAAGGACAAATTTTGCCGGACAGTTTGTGGCACATTCACGCGCCCGAAGTGCGTCGCAAACGTCATTCCCGCTTGAACGCGATAATCACCAAAGCACTCCATATCGAAAAACTGATCAGGCTTGCGCCCCGAAAATAGAAAGTCAACTTCAATATCTTGTTTCATCAATGCTTTAGCCATGACGCGTGCACGACTTAAGTGGCCATTCCCTGTGCCTTGAACTCCGTAGAGTATTCGCATTATGTATCCTTAAACTGATGAGTGAAGGAGAATTCCCACTAATGAAATGATTAACAGGCGCATATTTGAATTAAATCACTGGATGAACCAGCAATACCGACCCAATCCCCAATGAGGCTCCCGCCAGAATATCTAAGGGATAATGCACGCCAAGTGCAATACGTGAGCCCCCTATGCTAAAAGCCCATAAATACGCCACAGGAGCCGCCGCTGGATAGATTTGCGCCACGCTCGTTGCCATCACAAAAGCCGCAGCTGTATGACCAGACGGTAAGCTGAAGCGATCCGATGGTTCAAAACCACTCTCAAATCCCACTAATGCATGGCATGGCCGTGTGCGACGAATACTATTTTTCAATAGTAAATACAGAGGTAACTCAACCAAAAAACTCGCTAACATCAAATTAAATAGAGCCTGTCCTTGAGCGTGCGTCAGCATCAAACCCACGGACAAATATAAATACACATGCCCATCGCCACTCGCTGACACCCGCTTTGCATGGGCATATAAACCATGGTGCTGGGTGAAGCTCACGATATAGCAAAACATTCGCTTATCTAAGTCTGCAACGTAACTCAACATAAAACAGGCTCCTTGCTGGCATACCAGCGAGTTTTACTGCGATGTTAATCTGTGCATTCTCTCGACGACGCTTAGAGTGCTTAGTCTGCAACCAACCGACTCACCAAGGCTCTATTCACGATTGAATTCGTTATTGACTGCTCACGGCTAATTTACTGTTTGCTAATAGTCAAACCTAAATCACATTAGCTAAAGCACTATTAGATAGCTTGAGACTAAGAAAGACCTGTGACGGCTAAGTGACATCTGCTCGAAGGTTTTATGACAAGAAGCATGGCTGAGGTTTTGATCTAGAAGGATTCTAGGGACGTTATGCTGGGGCTAAGGGATTTATTTAGGAATAGCGATAGGACTGAGACAGGATATTGTGTTGCTCTAAACGTTAATCTCAAGAGCAACACAATCCAATAAAACTTAGGCTGCGGCGGGAGTATTTGCCTTAGCACGGTAAATTTTTGTCAAATGGTAAATATTAATACAAGCAACAAACGCATTCATGCCGGCCACAGGCCAAGCAGAAATAAACACCCCATAAACCACAAACAGAGTGCATCCTACAAAATTCAACCATCGCAACCAAATGATATTCTTCATCATTAGAGAGATCGCCACCATTATAGAGGCAAAATAACCAATAATTTCAATCGTATTTACAGCTTCCATAGGCACCTCTCGAAGGCCCTCTACCGTCCATAAGCGTAACGGGGGGTCCATGCCCCTAAAGCAAATTAAGTTAAGTAAGTTAATTTAAACTTGGGATATAATACCAAAGCGCGCAACAGAGTTGTAATAAAAAACCGTTATTTAATGACCGATATCAAGTTTTACCGAATAAATTCTATAGTGTGACGAAAATTTACTACAGATGTGTTAACAGCCAAGTGGCAACAATACCGTGATTGATAACACTTTTCTTTTCAATAATCCCTTTTATACTGGCGTAAACTCGCTAAACTGTACGCAACGCGGATCAATAGGAGTGTAAATATGGAATACAACACCTCAGAACTATGTGACATGTACTTAGATGTCGTAGATGTAGTCGAGCCCATGTTCAGTAACTACGGTGGTTGTAGCTCTTTTGGCGGTTCTATTAGCACCATCAAATGCTTTGAAGACAACGGCCTAATTACCGAAGTCCTACAAGAGGATGGCCAAGGTAAAGTCTTACTCATTGATGGCGGTGGCTCATTACGCCGTGCGCTGATCGATGGTGCTATCGCTGAACTTGCGGTCAGCAACAACTGGGAAGGCATTATCGTTTACGGTTCTGTACGCGATGTGGATGCATTGGAAGAGTTAGACATTGGTATTCAAGCCCTTGCCTCTATTCCAGTGGGTGCTGATGGCAATTCAGTGGGCGAAGTGGAAATTCCAGTCAATTTTGGCGGTGTGACTTTCTTACCCGGTGATCACATTTATGCTGATAACACAGGTGTAATTTTATCACCTGAACCACTCGACATTGAGTAATCTCACTGTTTACTCAAGAAAGCCAGCTAAGCTGGCTTTTTTATTCACTATTTTCAGCGTTTCCCCATTGAATCCTCGCCCTACTCTGGCCACAATAGCTCGACTCTGGCCGAATAAGAATATCAATCTATGCCTGAATTTATTCCTTTTACCCATACCGATATCGCCTCACTCGTCAGCCCAAGAACTGGCGAAACTAAGCTAGGCCAATGCGTCCATCTGGCCAATCACGAACACACGTTAGAGGCAATACTCGCCACTGCAAAAGCCCACGGGGCAAGCTTTGCCATTATCGGCGTTGGTGAAGATATAGGCCCACGTGCCAATTTAGGCCGCGGCGGTGCAACCGATGCGTTCACAACCAGTATGCGCCAATGGCTCAATTTACAATCGAATCGTTTTCTTTCTGGCGCCGAATGCCTAGTGTTAGGCCAAGTGAACACCGCCGATCTGCAGCAACAAACTACGAGCAATACAACAGCTAACAGTGACGTCACCTTAGATGAATTACGTGATGCGGTGGAGCAACTCGATGAGCGCGTGATCCGCATCGTCAGTGCGATTTTAAAAGCGGGTTTAGAACCCATACTCATCGGCGGCGGCCACAACAATGCCTATGGTTTGTTGATGGCAACCTACGGCCACTACCAACGCCAAGTCGCCGCGGTGAATCTTGACCCTCATTCGGATTTTCGTCTGCTCGAAGGTCGTCACAGCGGCAATGGTTTTAGTTACGCTGCCGATCGCGGCGCCTTAGGTTGCTATCATGTACTGGGTTTACACGAGTTAAAAAACAGCGAAGCCAACCTAAGCCAACTCAGCGAATTTGGGGGCTCTTGGCATAGCTTGCAACAAATTTGGGTTCGCCGTGAAATCAGCCTTGGCCAAGCTTTACTTGAAATCGCCGCCAAACTAAATGACACAGGTTTACCCGTAGGATTAGAACTTGACGTAGATGCTATCGCTAAAATGCCCAGTAGCGCTTCAACCGCTGCAGGTGTGCCATTGCTCGATGCGGCGCATTATGTCAGCTATATCGCCCGCCACTGCCCATGCGCTTATTTGCATTTAGCCGAGGCTGCACCAAGTTGCCACGAAGCGGGAATTGAAGCCGGATTCAGGGATGTAGGCCAAAGCCTAAGCGAGCTTATCTACGCTTATGTGCAGGCTCGCATGCAATTTTTGGCACAATGAATATAACCAGTTGCCCCCAACTGGGCGCTAAGCTATTCACCAAATCCTGATATTGTGGTCTAATGCCTGTCCATTTTACGTGGTCGCTAAGCACTTAATCCTACGACTGTTCAGGAGTGCCTCAAGCTAAGGCATTGCAGTTAGTTTACTAGCTCGATCACAGAGTGATAGATCAAAGATTCAGCAAATGCAGGCGATGGCTTACACTCGCAACTAATACATTGCAAAACAATAGGAACACATTGATGTCTGAGGGCGAATCTAAAAGTACCCACTTTGGTTACAAAACTGTAGAGGCCGATAAAAAGGCTGAACTCGTTGCCGGCGTGTTTCATTCTGTTGCCGCTAAGTACGACATAATGAACGATGTGATGTCCTTCGGCATTCACCGTTTTTGGAAACGTTACACCATTGAAGTCTCTGGCGCCCGCCCTGGCATGAAAGTGCTCGATTTGGCCGGCGGTACAGGTGACTTAACCGCAAAATTCTCTCACTTAGTGGGCGATAAAGGTGAAGTGGTTTTAGCTGACATTAACGATTCCATGTTAAAAGTCGGGCGCACTAAGTTGCGCGACAAGGGCATAGTCAACAATGTCAGTTATGTGCAAGCCAACGCCGAAGCACTGCCGTTTCCCGATAACCACTTCGACATTATTACCATCGCCTTTGGTCTGCGTAACGTGACCGATAAAGATGCGGCGCTGCGTTCGATGAACCGCGTGCTTAAGCCTGGTGGCAAGTTATTAGTGCTAGAGTTTTCTAAGCCTCAGCATGAAATCATGCGCAAAGTGTATGATTTATATAGCTTCAAAGTCTTACCTAAGATGGGTGAACTCATCACTAAAGATGCCGACAGCTACGAGTATCTGGCTGAATCGATTCGTATGCATCCAGATCAAGACACATTAAAGCAAATGATGGTAGATGCAGGCTTCGAGCAAGTCGACTACACCAACATGACCGACGGCATTGTCGCATTGCACCGTGGTTATAAATTCTAATGATGCCGCAAGAAGTTGTGCTGCTTGCCTGCGCCGCAATTGAAACGGGTCTGAAAAAACTTCAGGCCCAAGTGGGCGACGATTATTCACGCCAGCGCCAGTTGCATGGCAAAGTGTTTCGTATCCAATTATCGCAGCTCAGCTGGCCATTCTATTTAGTGTTTACCAAAGAGATCCAAGTACTGAGCCGCTATGAAGGCGATGTTGATGTCAGTCTACATGCCGATGCGACGACGCTTTACCGCGTGTCCGAAGGCGCAAACCTAACTGAACTAATCAAGCAAGATAAACTCAAGCTTGAGGGCGATCTCAATTTATTACAAAGCTTTAGCCAATATCTACGCGGTATAGAGTTTGACTTTGCCGAGCCAATATCCCGTTATTTAGGTGATGGTCCCACTCACAAACTCATCTGTTCTAGCCATCAGGCAAAAGACTTTGCACTCGAAGTGTTGCGTAAAACCCGCTCCCACTTAGGGCAACTCGCAGTTGAAGAGTATCGCCTCGCACCGCACCCAATTGAGTTAATGCACTTTCGCGATCAAATGGATGATTTAGTTGCCGACACTCGCGCCATTGAACAACGGATTGCACAATTAAGAGACCAAATTAAGCCATGACCTTTGCCAGTATCCGCCGCGGTTACCACGTCATCAAGACCTTACTTCAGTACGGGTTAGATGACGTATTGCCGCCAAAGATGACACCTTGGTACTTTAAGCTCGCCCGTAACAGCCTATTCTGGATCCGCAATAAGCATAAAAATAAGCCCGGTGGCGAACGCTTAAAACTGGCGATGCAGGAACTCGGCCCCGTTTATATCAAGCTTGGGCAAATGCTCTCAACCCGCCGCGATTTACTCAGCGATGAATGGGCCAGTGAATTGGCCATGCTACAGGACAAGGTGCCGCCCTTTGATGGTGCACTTGCCCGCCAAGCGATTGAAGCTGAGCTAAAAGCGCCGATTGAATCGCTATTCGATGACTTTAATGAAACGCCACTGGCCTCAGCCTCTATTTCTCAGGTGCATACCGCGACCCTCAAATCTAACGGCAAAGACGTCGTACTTAAGGTGCTACGCCCGAATGTAGAAGCCAAGATTCAAGCCGATCTGCAGTTGATGTCGCAAACGGCCAAACTGATTGAATACCTCCTCGGTGAAGGTAACCGCCTGCGCCCTGCTGAAGTGATCGAAGATTACCGCGTGACCATTTTAGGCGAGTTAAACCTTAAGCTCGAAGCCTTAAACGCAGTCAAGCTACGCAACAACTTCCTCAACTCAGATGCGCTCTATGTGCCTTATGTGTATGAAGAGTTTTGCTATCCACGCCTGATGGTGATGGAACGTATTTACGGTATTTCTGTCTCGGATATTGCCGCCCTTAAAGCGCAAGGTACCAACTTTAAGTTATTGGCCGAGCGGGGTGTTGAACTATTTTTTACCCAAGTATTCCGCGATAACTTTTTCCACGCCGACATGCATCCGGGCAATATCTTTATTTCCCGCGATCATCCTGAGAACCCATACTACATTGGGCTCGACTGCGGCATCATGGGCACACTCAGCGAAGTCGATAAGCGCTATCTCGCCGAAAATTTCCTCGCCTTCTTTAATCGCGATTATCACAGAATCGCCCAGCTCTATATTGAGTCTGGCTGGGTATCGGAAAAAACCGATCTACAAGCTTTCGAACAGGCCATCAAAGTGGTGTGTGAACCTATGTTCAACAAGCCGCTCGACGAGATCTCCTTTGGTCATGTGTTGCTGGAATTATTCCGCACTGCGCGCCACTTCGATATCGTGGTGCAACCGCAATTGGTATTGTTGGAAAAAACCTTACTCTACATCGAAGGCTTAGGCCGTCAGCTATATCCGCAGTTGGATTTATGGCAAACCGCCAAACCCTTTTTAGAGCAGTGGATGGCCGACCAAGTCGGTCCTAAAGCTATGTTTAAAAAGGTATCCACAAAACTGCCATATTGGGCTGATAAACTACCTGAATTCCCTGAACTAATTTACGATAATCTTAAGTTAGGCAGGAAATTGCTGAGTTCTCAGCAACAAATGCTAGATAAGTATTTGAAATATCAGCAGCAGGCACACAAGAGTAACTACTTGCTTATCACTTCTGCCGTTTTATTGATCTGTGGCACGTTATTGATTAATAGAGACGCTACACTATGGACCCCTTATGTTTGTCTAATTTCAGGCATGATATTGTGGTTTGTAGGATGGCGATCTAGGCCAAAGAATCGCAAATTTTAGCTAGCACTAATTAATCAGAGGTTCATAATAGAACCGATATCAATTAAGAGGATACCTTCATGGGTGGTATTAGTATTTGGCAACTGCTTATCGTTGCGTTAATCGTTGTCTTGTTGTTTGGAACTAAGAAATTACGCTCTTTGGGTGGTGATTTAGGTGGTGCGGTTAAAGGCTTCAAAAACGCCATGTCTTCAGAAGAAGACAAGAAGGCATTAGAAGACACCGAAGCGGCTAAAACAGCGCAAACAACTCAACAGGCGACTGAAAAGAAACCTGAGTCTAACAAAGAACAGGCGTAACTCTTTATGTTTGACGGTATCGGCTTTATGGAGCTGCTGCTGATCGGTGTTTTGGGGCTAGTGGTTCTTGGCCCCGAACGTCTACCGGTTGCGGTGCGTTCGGTAACGAGTTGGATCCGTGCGATGAAACGCATGGCGAACTCGGTAAAAGAAGAACTTGAGCAGGAGCTGAAGATCGAGCAGTTGCATGCCGATCTTAAAAAAGCCGAGAGCAAAGGTTTATCTAACCTCTCACCTGAACTCAAAGAGTCTATTGAGCAACTAAAGCAAGCGGCACAGTCAGTGAACCGCCCTTATCAGGTTCAGGATCCGTCAAAAGACACCCCTGCGCCTGAGAATCAAATTCACACACCAGCTCAAGTGAATCCAGTTCAAGCTAGCCAAACTAATCCAACAGCCACTGTAGAGGCGAGTCCAACATCGGCCTCTCCCGCTACTTCAAGTGAGCCATCTCAGGGCGTGGATACCAGTTCTAACCCGAAAGCCAACGGATAATTCATGTCGCAACAGCAGCCACTTATCAGCCATTTGCTTGAACTTAGGTCCAAGCTGCTAAAATCCATTGCCAGTGTGTTATTAGTGTTCATTTGTAGTGTGTACTGGGCAAATGATATCTATCACTACATGGCAATACCTTTAATGCAGTCTTTACCTCTTGGTGGCAGCATGATTGCGACGGATGTCGCTGCACCATTTTTTGCACCTTTCAAGCTAACCCTCGTTTTATCATTTTTTGTGGCAGTGCCCTACGTGTTATTTCAAATTTGGTCCTTCGTGGCACCGGGTTTATATAAACATGAAAAACGCTTAGTGATGCCACTGCTATTCAGCAGTACCTTATTGTTTTATCTTGGCATTGCATTTGCTTATTATCTTGTATTCCCTGTTGTTTTTGGTTTTTTTGCTAACAATGCGCCAGAGGGAGTTCAAGTAGCGACAGACATTACCAGTTACCTTAACTTTATTCTGAAGCTGTTCTTTGCTTTTGGTCTATCCTTTGAAATCCCCATTGCCGTTGTTTTACTCTGTTGGTCAGGTGTCACTACACCTGAAGATCTCAAGCAAAAACGTCCTTACATCATAGTGGGCGCCTTTGTCGTCGGCATGCTATTAACCCCACCGGATGTGATTTCCCAGACTATGCTTGCTGTACCAATGCTGTTATTGTTCGAAGGCGGTTTATTAGCGGCTCGTTTCTACAGCAAACCAGATGACGAGTCAGACGAAGATACTGAACAAACAAACGACTAACGTCCTCGAAGGCGTTAGGGGAATAATATAATAAGGAACATTCTCATGCGCTTAACTCTTATCACGGCAGCGATCATGCTTGTATCTGTCCAAGCAAATGCCAGCATTGAACAGCAGTTAACCCAATGTGCAGCAACCGCCGATAAACTCGACCGCTTGATTTGCTATGACAAGCTAGCAGAAAGCGTAAAAGGCATGACACCTGACACCATTAACACTCAAGCGATACCGGCTACAGTAGCAACAGTTGCAGCCCCTACGACTGCAGCTGCGATAGTGGCAACCGCCCCCCAAGCACCAGCGGCAAAAATTGCCGATGACTTTGGGATGGAAGCCAAGCGTGCTCAAGAAAATACTGTCGATAAGATTTATTTAGAGATTCAATCTATAGCTGAAGATGCTTACGGAGCTATTAAAGTGACTTTCACTAACGGTCAAGTATGGAAACAAACTGATGGCCGTAAGTACAGTGTTAAGCAAGGTGAAACTGTCTATATTGAAAAAGCAGCTTTAGGTTCTTTTTTAATGGGTACCGATGATCGCAATGCCAAGGTTCGGGTAAAACGCCTAAAATAATGCCCTCATACATAGATATCGCTGTCAATTTACTTGGCAGCGCACTCGAACAAGATACTGTATCGATAATACAAGCGGCGGCGGACCAAGGGGTTTCGCCGTTAATTGTTATTGGCAGCGATTTAACTGAAAGTGCGGCAGCTATTGCTGTATGCGAGCAATATCCTAACCAACTTTATTGCACTGCTGGTGTGCATCCCCACCATGCCAGTGGTTGGCATGATGGCTCAAACGCTCGACAAGCTGAACTCTGTCACGCACCGCAAGTGGTTGCCGTTGGCGAATGTGGTTTAGACTACAATCGTGATTTCTCCCCGAGACCTATCCAGCGCCAAGCTTTTATTGCCCAACTCGCCTTAGCCGTTGAACTTCAAATGCCCGTACTGATGCACGAGCGCGATGCCCACGAAGACTTTATCGCAATCCTGCGTGAATATCGACCTCAGCTTAATGGTGCGCTTTTACATTGTTTCACAGGCACTCACGCACAGATGGAAGCCTATATTGACCTCGATTTACACTTAGGCATAACAGGTTGGGTCTGTGATGAAAGACGCGGCCAAGAACTAGCGCAACTCGTCCCCTTTATTCCGCAGAATCGCATTTTAATCGAGACAGATAGCCCTTACCTACTCCCCCGTAGTATGCGACCTAAGCCTAAATCGAGCAAAAACAAGCCCGAATACCTTCCTTATATCGCAAATTATATTGCAAACCTACGCGGAGAGGATGCGGATGAGTTTGCAAAACGTTGCTACCAAAATAGCTTAGCGTTTTTTAATTTGGATCGAATCCATGCTTAACAAAAACATGCCACTCATATTCTTGATGTGGCTATGGATATGCCCAACACAGGCCTTGGCAACCCTATTGAGCATTGACGAGTCAACCACGACGCCTTTAAACCTTACGCCTTGGTTAATAGTCAGCCACCCTACACCAGCAAAAGAACTGGCCGAAATACAAGCTTTGCCAAAAACTGATTGGCATAACTTTACCAATAAAGACATTCAAAAACTCAGCGGCCATGATTTTTGGCTCAGTTTCAGCTTAACCAGCCCTGACGAAACACTTTCGCGCATTTTAGCGCTAGATAACCCTTTGTTAGACAAGGTAACTATCTACCATTTAGTCAATAATAAACTCATGAATACTGTGCTGATGGGTGATATATTCCCCTATGAGGATCGACCATTCTTGAGCAATATTTTCCTATATCCTTTCAAGATCAACACAGATGACTCCCATACTTTCTATCTGCATATTCAAACTGAAGGTAGTGCTGCAGTACCATTAAACCTATGGTCTTCTAATGACTTAGCTCAAATTGCCGAATCTACCGCCGTTGAGCATGGATTCCAACTTGGTGTACTTGCCGCAATTGGCATTTTTAGCCTTTTTATCGCCATAGCATCGGGCTCATTCAGCTACAGCTATTACTCTGGCTATGTCCTTAGCATGACCTTACTCGTTGCCACGATTAACGGTTTTGCCTTCCGATTCCTCTGGCCAGACTGGCCGCTATTGCAGCAAGTTATGGTGCCGTTTTTACTGCCAATCGTTATGGCATTTGCGTTAATGTTTACTGAAAAAATATTACAGCTCAAATATTTAAACCGCCGTATGTTACTCACTTGTCGCTATAGTGCTGTGTATATCCTCTGTGTTGGACTCGCCACACCATTTATCCAATATGGAACGGCGCTCTATATCGAGATCATTTCCGTTGCAGTACTCAGCCTAGTCCTCATGGTCTTTGCCATTACTCAGGCTATCAATGGCCATAAACTGGCACGTATGTACACTATTGGCTGGGTGAGTATGCTGACAGGCGCCTGCATCAGTAGCTTGCTTTATCTCAGCGTGATTGACCTCAATTTAAAACCGCAAACGCCTGTGATGCTTGGGCTGACTTTTGAAATTATCTTCATGTCTCTGGTGCTCGCCATCCGCTATAACGATGAGCGCAAAGCTAAACTACGTATCCAGCAAGAAGCCTTGAAACAAGCACAGAAAATTCGTAGTGCGCGGGAAGAAGCCCTAAAAGCGGAAGCCGAGAGCAATGAGAAACTCGAACAAATGGTGCAAGAGCGGACTTTAGAACTGGAAATCACCCTCAGAGAATTGCATGAAGTAAACCAAAAACTCACTGAACAAAGCACTATCGACAGTTTAACTGGGGTCAAAAACCGCAGTGCCTTTGATAAACGTTTAATCGCTGAAAGCCGGATCAGTCGCAGGCAAGAAACTCCCATAGCACTGTTAATGCTTGATATAGATCGCTTCAAGCTGATCAACGACAGATTCGGTCATCTTGCAGGCGATCAAGCATTACGTACAATAGCTCAAACATTACAGCAGCATTTAAAACGGCCAACGGATCTAGTGTCACGTTTTGGGGGGGAGGAATTTGCTATCATCCTTCCTAATACAACTGCAGAAGGTGCACTCCAAGTTGCTGAAACAATAAGAGACGCTGTTGCCTCTATTCATTTTGAATGGGAAGGTGAAGCGATACCTTTGACTATCAGTATCGGAGTCAGTGCCGATATAGTGACCCACGATCAACACAGTACTAAATTACTAGAACAAGCAGATAAAGCCCTCTACCAAGCAAAAAACGGTGGGCGTAATCAAGTCAGCTTGTATTTGTCGGATCAAGCAAGACCAGTACCTAATTAGGAGTCAAATGTGAATATCATTACCAGTGCCTTCCCTCAGCGTAGAATGCGCCGCATGCGTAAACATGATTTTAGCCGTCGCCTCATGGCCGAAAATCATCTAACGGTCAATGACTTGATTTACCCAATGTTTATTCTAGAAGGCACTAATCGCAGTGAAAAAATAGCCTCTATGCCCGGTGTTGAACGCTACTCGATAGACTTGCTACTGAAAGAAGCTGAAGAACTGGTTGAGTTAGGTATCCCATTAATCGCACTTTTCCCTGTGACACCTGCAGAGAAAAAAACATTAATGGCAGCAGAAGCCTATAACGCAGATGCCCTAGTGCAACGTGCAGTGCGCGAGCTCAAAAAAGCCTTTCCACAGCTAGGCATCATGACTGACGTGGCACTAGATCCTTTCACCACTCACGGTCAAGACGGCATCATAGACGAAACGGGTTATATCCTTAACGATATCACCACCGAGATTTTAGTGAAGCAAGCACTGTCACACGCCGATGCTGGAGCTGACATCATTGCACCATCGGACATGATGGATGGCCGTATTGGCGCGATTCGCCAAGCATTAGAAGCGGCAGGGCACGTCAACACCCAAATCATGGCTTACTCGGCAAAATACTCTTCAAACTACTACGGTCCATTCCGTGATGCCGTAGGCTCAGCGGGTAACCTCAAAGGTGGCAATAAGCATAGCTATCAAATGGATCCAGCGAACAGTGACGAAGCTTTGCATGAAGTCGCACTCGATATCCAAGAAGGAGCCGATATGGTGATGGTTAAGCCAGGTATGCCGTATTTAGATATAGTGCATCGCGTTAAAACTGAACTTGCAGTGCCAACATTCGCCTATCAAGTCAGTGGTGAATACGCCATGCATATGGCAGCAATCCAGAATGGATGGTTAGCCGAAAAGGCCATCGTCATGGAGTCCCTACTCTGCTTTAAACGCGCAGGCGCAGACGGTATTTTAACTTACTTTGCTAAACGTGCTGCCCAGTGGCTTAAAGAAGCTTAAGCAACCTAATGCGAAAGTACCACCTCAAAGCAGCCTTCTGGCTGCTTTTTTTATCGATTAATAGTGAAAAATCTGGAAGCAAAGCTTGTGTATTGAGGGGAAGAAAAGACTAGCCAACAAAGCTAATAGCAATACTTACAGTAGGCAGCATTGCTATTAGTGCAAATAATGTTACAGATTACAAAAGCAAAAAAGCCAGCTTATTCAGCTGGCTTGGTTACATCTCAATGAGATAATTAGGCGCTTGGCGATGACCTACTCTCACATGGGGAGACCCCACACTACCATTGGCGCGTTTGCGTTTCACTTCTGAGTTCGGGATGGGATCAGGTGGTTCCACAAGGCTATTGTCACCAAGCAAATTCTTTATTCTAGGATTAAACACTAGATTGTAATGGTGCTGATACCCAGAATCGAACTGGGGACCTCATCCTTACCAAGGATGCGCTCTACCGACTGAGCCATATCAGCAATTCTATACTAATCAATTAAGATTATTTAAATTAGGCGCTTGGCGATGACCTACTCTCACATGGGGAGACCCCACACTACCATCGGCGCGTTTGCGTTTCACTTCTGAGTTCGGGATGGGATCAGGTGGTTCCACAAGGCTATTGTCACCAAGCAAATTCTGTTTATTACCGTGTCCATCTCTGGCTCACGTTAATAATAATTCGGAAAGCTGATTTTCTGTTGAGTCTTTAACTTTATCAAGTATCTGTATTCTGTCTAAGGCTTTTCGTACGACCTCCATGGAAGGAGGAAGTGCTAGAAAATGTCTGGAACATTTTCAGTAAAACCCATCTGGGTTGTATGGTTAAGCCTCTCGAGTCATTAGTACATGTTAGCTCAACGCCTCACAACGCTTACACACCATGCCTATCAACGTCCTAGTCTCGAACGGCTCT